>JBBRLF010000039.1:0-22080 GCA_038231515.1 candidate division WWE3 bacterium | reverse complement strand
TGATGGTGCGGTCCACGGGAATTCCCATGAGCGCGGCATTGTCGTGGCTATAAGAAACGGCCCGCATCGCGCGGCCCGCCCGCGTTTTAAAAATGATATGTCGCAGGCCCATCATGAGAATGAAGCTGATCAGAAACACGAGCAGCTGCAGCCGATTGATGCTCACGCCCCAAAGCACAATGGGGGCACCGGCAACATACAATGGGGGAAACACCTTGGGATCGGCCCCAAACAAAAGCTGCCCGCCGAACTCCAGAAACAGCGAAACCCCGATGGCCGTGATCAAAGCGTTGATGCGTGGCGCTTTACGCAGCGGCCGGTAAGCACCCCGCTCAATGCAAAAGCCCAGGGCCGCGCAGCCGCCCATGGCCAGCGCCAGCGCCAGCAGCAGCGAAAACAACCCGGGATTTTGCGACAGCCCGAAAGCCTTGCTCGAGTAATAACCAATGAACGCGCCCACCATATAGACGTCGCTGTGAGCAAAGTTGATGAGCTGCAGAATTCCGAACACCATTGTATAGCCAAGCGCGATCAATGCGTAGATCGCGCCCTGGCCCAGACCATTGATCAGATGCTGCGTGAATTCCGTCATTACGTGGGATTGATCGTTTCTTTGAACACGAACTTGCCGCCTTTGATTTCGATGACAACCGCCGACTTGCTGGCGTCGCGGTTCTTGTCGATGGTAATCTTGCCCGTCACCGCCTGATAGTCTTTAGTGTCGGCCAGCGCCGTGCGAATGTCGTCGCCCGACAGGCTCTTGGCGCGCTTCATGGCATCGGCCAATACCATAAGAGCATCGTAACCCATCGCGGCCAGGCCATCGGGCACCTGCTTGAAGTCGACCTTGAAGTCTGCGATGAACTTCTGGACCATCGCGCTCTTGTCGTCTGGCGTGTAGTGATTGGAGAAGAAGCTGCCGTCCAGCGCCGGCCCGCCGATTTCGGTGAGCTTGGCCGAATCCCAGCCGTCGCCGCCGATGAGTGGGGCCTTGATGCCGAGCTCCACGGTTTGCCGGGCAATCAAACCCACCTCGGTGTAATAACCTGGCACGTAGATGATTTCGGGATTCTTGGTCTTGATCGAGGTGAGCTGGCTCTTGAAGTCGGCGTCGCCGCCGCTATAGCTCTGGTCCATTACGATTTCGCCGCCCAGCTTCTTGAATGTTTCGGTGAAAATATTGGACAAGCCCACCGAGTAATCGCTCTTGATGTCGCGCAGGATGGCGGCTTTCTTTACCTTAAGGGTGTTGATCGCGAACTTGGCCATGACCGCGCCTTGAAATGGGTCGATGAAGCAGACGCGAAAGATGAAATCGCCACGCTGGGTAACCTCGACTGCCGTGGAAGATGGCGTAATCATCGGCACATGATGGCTTTGGGCAATCGGCGCCATGGCCAGACTGCGCGTGCTGGCCACTTCGCCCAGAATGGCGGTAACCTTATCTTGGGTGATGAGCTTGGTCACGGCGGTCGCCGCTTCTTCGGATTTGCCCTGATCGTCAATCACAATGACGCGCAACTTCTTGCCCTTGACGCCGCCAGCGGCGTTGATCTGCTTGACGGCCAGATCGATCCCGTCGCGGGTGCTTGTTCCAAAGGTGGCCTCAGTGCCAGTCAGGCTGCCCACCTCGCCAATGACGATCTCAGAGCCGCTGGAACTCGAAGCCGGGGCACTTCCCTCTGGAGCGGTATCCGTCTTTTTGGTGCAGGACGTGAAAGAAATCAAGATTGCCGCAGCGAGTAACAGCGAAGAACGCGATTTCATTAGGCTGGTATCCTATGATGTGTTGACGAACGTTAAAAAGTTTTAAACAATCAACTATACGATGTCTATAGCGTTCGAGAGAGCAAAAAAAACATTTTTAGGCTTTTTACAGGCCCGCGGCAAAGCGGTGAACACCGTGAAGAACTATGCCTGCGACCTGGGTGAGCTTGGCGCTTTCGTCGACAGGCAGTCTCTGGACTTTCAGCGCCTGGGATTGCCCGAGCTTGAAAGCTATCATGAGGCCCTCAAGGAAAAAGGCCTGCGTCCCAACTCGCGGCGCCGCAAGATCATGACGGCCAAAACTTTTTTGCGTTACCTCTCGGGCCGCATGGACGTCAGCACCATCGGCTCTGAAAAGCTGGTACCCCCTGAAAAAGTTGAAAAGCCGCCAAGGCTGGTTCCTCGCGAATCCGTCTTTGCCATTATCGCCGGGCAGGCCGATACCGACATGGGCTGGCGCAACCGGGCGCTCATTGGCGTGCTGCTCGACACGGGAATGCTGGTTACCGAAGCTCTGGCGCTACGTCATACCGACTGCTACTGGGATACGTCCGAAGAGAAAGCCGCTACGCTTTCGGTTTCGGGCAAACGTTCGCGCTCGGCACGAGTGACGCCACAAACAGCCGAAGCCTTGCGACAGCTGGCCCAGCGACTCAAGACCTCGAAATATTTTTTTCACGGCTACTCCCGCTCCGGCCCCAATGCCGAACGCATGACCTCGCGTGGCGTCGAGGTCTTATTCAAGGGCTGGTCGAAGGTTTACGGGCAGAAGCACCTGCATCCGCGTACGCTGCGCCATCTTTATGTGGTGGACCAGCTGCTTGCGGGCAAAACCGAAAGTGAAGTCATGCAGGCCATTGCGCTGCGAACACCCTATGCTTTTCGGGTTTACCGTCCGCTGATTCAGGAAATCATGGAGAAGTCGGAGGCCTCGCCTAAATCCCAGGCCTCGCCTAAATCCATGAGCGAAACCACATGTAATCCTGAAACCGACCCGGTGGCAGAAGTCGTCCGTCCATAATCGGCAGAAAATAGACAAACGCGACTGCGCAAAGCAGCACAAAGCCAAGGAGTAGCCAGCCACGGGCTTCGCGAATTTCGCCGGGGCCGCCGCGCACGAAAATTCCGCCGGCGCCCAGACGCTCGTGTGCCCAGACCACGATGGGTCCGAGCATGAAGCTTGGCGCCAGATAGTAGTAAAATAGCTGAAGCTTGCGAGGCGCCAGAGCCCAAAACAAAAGCGGCACCCAGTAAAGCAGGGCCAGCACGCGCGCGATACGGTCGCCATGGCGAAGCGCGAACCACACGACAACGAACAGGAGTGGAAACACCGTCCAGAACAGCACCGGATTGCCGCTGGCCCAGACACAGCGTTCGCCGGCCGAGCTGCTATCGAAGAGATACCACACGGGCCGCACCAACGTTGGCCACTCCCAGAACGAAGACCGGTAGGGGTGTTCGGCTGCTGCAATCTGATCAAAGCCCGCCAGCATGCGCAGGTGGTAATCAATGAAATCAGAAAGTGCGACGGGATTTGCCTTTAAGAAACTCAAAGGAATGAAGGTCAGAAAATAAGTAAGCCCGGCCAGCGCGCCACCAGCCAGACGCATCAGCCACGGGCTGGCCGCCATAAACAGCGCCAACACGATATACGGTGCTGTCGACCACTTGCAAGAAAGCGCGCAGCCCAGAAAAAACCAGCCGCGAAAGCCGCGCCAACCGCGCTTGAAGCGCCACACGTCCAGCAAACCCCAGAGTGCAAACGCGATATAAAAAATATCGAGCATGCCCGTCTTGCTCTGGACGAACCAGATAAAGTTAAACCCGGTTAGCCAAACCGCGGCCATGGCCGCTCTTCCCGATAGTCCCAGCGCAAGCATCCACGCGCGCACGGCCCAAAGCGACCAAAGTCCAAAGCCTACCGCCACCCAGCGAAATACAGCCGGCTCGCCAATCAGATGTAGCCGGTCACTGAAAATCCACCAGCCCAGGCCCATGAGATATTTTCCCAATGGCGGGTGCACCCAGTTCAGATTATCCGTGCCCAGCAGCAAGGCCTTGGCTGCGGGAATATAATGAATTTCGTCAAACATCAGCTCGTGTGGAATAAAAGCGCGGGTCAGCAGCAAGGCTCCAAAGAACGCCAGCGGCATGGCCGACCAGATCGTCAGTCTCGAAATTCGCAGGAACTTTGGCCAGGCTTTAGGAATACCGCGCACACGCTTCATAGATGTAAATCAGGTGTAACATCTTGCGTATAAGTTGTATATTTTCTTAACCATGATCAAGGTGCAGGGCCTAACCAAGATTTATCGCAAGTACCACGCCGGAGACGGCCTGGTTTCGATGGCCCGCAACTTTGCGCTGCGCCGCTATGACAATGTTTCGGCCGTCGCCGACGTCTCTTTCACAATCGACGCAGGAACCTGCGTGGGGCTGCTAGGCGCAAATGGCGCGGGCAAAACGACGCTGGTCAAGATGCTTGCGGGGCTGCTCGTACCCACGTCGGGCGACGCTCAGGTTATGGGCGAGCTGCCCTGGCATCGACGCAACTCCTATCTGCAACGCATCGGCGTGGTGATGGGGCAGCGCCAGCAGCTTTGGATCGACGTCTCGGCCCGCGAAAATCTAAAGCTCAACCAGGTGGTGTACGGCATCTCGACGGCCGACTTCAAAGAGCGTCTTAAAAGTTTAAGTCAGATGTTGGAAGTCGAGCGCCTGCTTGACGTACAGGTGCGCAAGCTGAGTCTGGGCGAGAAGATGAAGATGGAGCTTTGCGCGGCGTTGCTGCATCGGCCAAGCCTCTTGTTTCTTGATGAGCCCACGATTGGTCTGGACGTGGTGGCGCAGAACCGCATTCGCGAGTTCATTCGCGAGCGGGTGCGCGAGGACGGAGTAACCGTGCTGCTCACCAGCCACTATATGAAGGATCTGGAAGAGCTTTGTCCGCGAGTCTTCCTGATTCAAAGCGGAAAGCTGCTGCACGACGGTCCGCTTTCGGCGCTGGTGGGACGCCTGGGCGACGTCAAGCGCGTGTCCTTTACCGTAGCCGACGCGCGGCCCGTGCCCGACAGCCTGGGTGCCCGTAAAGGCGACGACGGCCGATTTTATCTGGAGGTCGCGGCCAAACAGGTGCCCGCCATGCTTCGTGCTCTGATGAACGAGGTGAATGTCGACGACCTGAGCGTTGTGGCGCCACCCATTGAAGAGCGCGTGCGGCAGATCATGTTGCAGGGCGAGACCGGGCCACAAGGCAAGGGGAACTCGTGACGGCGCTGCGCCGCCTGACTGCGCCGGCGCGCCTGTTTCTGGCGCAGCTGCGCCTCTCGTTTGCATCAGCCCTGCAATATCGGGCCGATTACGTGCTGACGGTCTTCAGCGTGGCCGTTTCGGCTGCGGTTGAAATCGCGCTCTGGCAGCTCGTTCTCAAAAAGACTGGCCAGGTTCACGGCTATGGCCTGGCCGACCTGATCGCCTATCTTATCCTGGCCAACGTCATCAGCATGATGTGCGTAAACTGGGAGTCGGTCATCGACATGTCCGAAGAGGTTCGCCAGGGTACCGTCTCGCGACATCTGCTGAAGCCCATGTCGCTGTTCTCGGTGGCCACGGGCGACTGGCTGGCGCGCAAGTTTCCGGTCATGCTGGGCGCGGTGCCGGTGTTTATCGGACTGCACTACTGGAATCCGCTGCAGTTTCATCCGCATCTTGACCATATTTTAATGTTTCTCGCGCTCATGCTGATCTCGCTTTGGCTTAGCGCTGAGATCTATTTTCTGATTATCGTCAGCGCGTTTTGGCTTTCTGAAAATCAAGGCGTGGCCATCGGCTTCAATGTGCTGCGCTGGGGTTTTGCCGGCACCGCGTTTCCGCTGGCGTTTTATCCGGGGCTGCTGGTCAGATTTCTCGACTTCACGCCCATGCCTTACTTTGTCTACTATCCCACGCTGGCGCTGCTCGGGCGCCTGCCCACCGAAGAGTTCATCCTGAAATTTCTCTATGCCGTTTTCGTCGGCTGCGCCCTGAGCTTCAATCGCTGGGCGGCGTGGCATGCGGCCGAACGCCGCCTGCAGACGGTGGGTGGCTGATGCGGTATCTGCGCTATCTTGGCATCTGCTTTCGCATGTCGGTGTTTCGCGCGCTGGAATATCGGGCCGGAGTGTTCTTTCAGTATATGGTCGACACGATCTGGTACCTCGTGCAGTTTGCGCTGCTGCGTACGGCTTTCAGCTATGTGGCCGAGGTGGCCGGCTACAATCTGGCGGAGTGCTATTTATTTTTGGCTTTTTTATTTTCGACAGACGCCATCAGCATGCTGTTTTTCAATGGCGGCCTGGAGCACTTCACTAGAGCCGTGCGTACGGGTGGGCTGGATTTTTACATTCTCAAACCCATGCCCACGCTTTATCAGATGACGGTGGCGCGCGTGTCATTGGCTGGTGTTTTTAACGTGGCCTTTACTTTATTTTTCTGGAGCTACGTGCTGCGGCGGTTTCAGGTGCATTACAGCTTCGGGCACTGGGTTTGGGCGTGGGTGCTTTTTGCCAATGGCATGTTTATTAATGTGGTGTTTCGCCTGATCATCTCGTGCATCTCGCTGTGGACGGTTGAGGGTGGCACTTTGAACTGGCTGTTTCATGAGCTGATGCGGTTTGGCTCCAAGCCAGAGGCGATCTATGGAAAGTGGGCCAGACGGGTTTTGAGCTCGCTGATGCCGGCGCTGCTCTTGAGCGCCTGGCCTTGCATGGTGCTGATTCGCAAGCCTTCGGCCTGGGCTCTCGCATTGCCTTTCGTGGTAAGCTTGGTCGCCGCCGGTGTCCTGGCCGGGATCTGGCGGCTGGGTCTGCGGCAATACGAAGGGCTGTCTTTTCAGGCGTAGTTTTGAAGTTTTGATGCGATAGTTACGCTATGGCGACGCACTCTGACATCAGCTACGGGCCAGCTCCTCAGATCCGCATCATACCCGCGCCCTTTGGCATCAGTGTAGCGATGATGGTCGGAACCTTCTTTGTCGCCAGGTATAATGTGAACGGCCTGCGCGAGCCCGCCGGCTATGCGCCTTCCATTATGTTTGCGCTGTTCACCGCGGTCTTTGGCTTTCTGTACTGGCGCGGCTGTGTGCGCATCACACTGGCCGAAAGCGAGATTCGCGTGGAACGGCTGTTTCCTACGCCGCACCAGATCAACGCCATTCCCTATGGCAACATTGCCAAGATCAAAGAGAACAAGCTGAGCCTCAAGCTTTCCCTGTATTCCCCAAAGGGCGGGGTGCTGCTGGGCATTCCCGGTACGGTCAGTCGGCTTTCCGGAGAGTTTACGGTGACGGGCGACGCCGCTGCCGAAAATGATCCGTTGCCCCCCGAGGGCTTGCTGCGCGAACGCCACTATCTCAAGCGCGAACTTTTCAAACGCACCGGAGCCAGGAACTTCTAATGACGGGTTTTACTCTTGGAACGGGCAAAGTCCGGGCAGTTTTGTTTTTCTCGTTACTCTTTCTTTTGTACTGGAAGGCTCCGCGCTTTAACGGCGTCAATGCGAACAGCCGTTTTAATCTGACCAAGGCCATCGTCCTCGACCACTCTTTTATCATCGACAAGTATTACGCCAATACGATGGACTGGTCGCATCGCGAGGGCCATTACTACACGAATAAAGCGCCGGGCAGCTCGCTGCTGGCCGTACCCATCTACGCCGCGCTGGTGTGGCAGGAACGGGCCCGGAATCTTGATCCGCTGGAGCTTCACACCGACCTCGAAAATCTGCGGCGGGCCGACCTGTTCGTTACCGCGCTACCCAGCGTGGTGCTCTGTTTTTTCTTTCTCAGCTTTCTGCTGGGTAAGGCGCCGGCGCGTGGTCCGCCGCTGGCGGCGCGCCACGCCTGGATCGTGCTTTTCGCCTACGCGGTGGCCACGCTGGCGTTTCCTTACTCGATCATGCTTTGGGGCCATCAGACGGCTGCGACATTTCTATTTCTCGCGTTTTACTTCGCAACCACGCAAAGACGTCCGGCCTTGGCGGGCTGGTTTGCCAGCCTGGCGGTGCTGGCGGTGGCGGGGCTGCTCGTTTATCTTTGGGTAAGCCACGTGTCAGCGTCAAGCCCAGCACAGCGAGCGCAAACTTTACTTAAATTCTGTCTCGGTGCCTTGCCGGTATTTCTCGTATTTATCGGCTACCACAAAAGCTGTTTCGGTGGCTGGCTGGTGCTGCCGCAAAATCCGCTTTATCACAATCCCGTGCAGGTATCGCCCGAGGATTACCACAAGCTTTTTGGCGTGGTGGGACTGCCGTCGGCGCACGCCCTTTTCGGAATTCTATTGAGCACCGAGCGCGGGCTGTTTTATCTTTCCCCGGTTCTGGCGCTTGCGGTGCCGGGGTTTTATCGCTGGCTGCGCGCCCCCGGCGAGCGTGCGCAGGCCTGGCTTGCGGCGTGGATTGTTTTAACGGGCGTGCTTTGGAACATCTCATTTAACGGCTGGTATGCGGGCCAGTGTGTTGGTCCGCGCTATCTGATTCCGTTCCTACCGTTTCTGACGGCAGCCCTGATCTGGGTGCGGCCGGGCCGGTTATTTTATTTTCTGCTCGCGGCAAGCGCCCTGAACATGCTGGCTGTCGTTGCCGTCGATACGCAGCCCGAGACGGTGCACAATATTCTTACCGATAAAATCTATGCCGACCTTTTTTCGCGGTCGCGGCTGTGGTTTAGATTTGCCGCCATGACGTCGGTAGCCATGGCGCTCTTCGCGTGCTGCTGCTTGCGAATCAAACTCCCTGGCGCTCGTACTGCACAAAACGCACCGCCGAGTTCTTGAGATCCTCTTTGCGTTTATCGTAACGCGTGACCATCAAGGGCGAGCTCCAGCCCGCCCTGTGCTGGACGGCCCGGTGGGGCGCCAGATTATCGAGTGCGTTTGATACGGCGGTGGCCCGCGCCGAGTGGGGCGAGACGCGGTAGCTTACGCCCGCAAGCTTGGCGTAGTGCTTGACGACGTAAGCCACCGCGTTGGGGTGCAGCGCCTTGTCCTTGATGTGGGTGACATTGTTTTTCTCGGGAGAAAAAAGCGGCCGATCCACGTCGAGTGATTTGCGCGACATTTCAAGGTAAGTGTCCAGGCTGCGACACAGCTCGGGGGTCAGGGGCAGCACGCGCTCTTTGTCCCCTTTGCCCCGCACGCGAATAACGCGCAGGACGTACTGCTCGAACAAATCTGAGGTGCGCAGCCCCACCAGCTCGGCGCGCCGTAGGCCAAGATGAAAGAGCACCATCAGCATGGCGTGGTGCATGCGACCATTTACTTTGTGACGCTGGGGCAGCTCCAGCATCTGGCGCACCCGATCGTTGGGAATGTCGCGCGTTGGCGACTCGCGACCTGCCGTAAAACTTTTAACCGCCTTGGCCGGGTTGTTCGGAATCACGCTGTTGAGCACGAGCCAGTTCAGAAACGACTTGAGCGTGGCCATCTTTCTATTGATCGATACGTGAGAAAGGGGCGCCCCCGTACGTGGGCTAAGCCGGGTGCTCAGCCCCTCGCGATATTCGACCAGGGTGTGCACCGTCATGGGCTTGCCCGTCACTTTTAAAAAGGCCAGAAATTCGGTGAGATCCGTTTCGTAGGCCCGGCGCGTATGTGGGCTGTTCTGAACTTTTAAAAATGAGTCGAGATAAGCCCAAAAACCCGCGTTTTCCCAAAGTGGGCGACCGGGTTGGACCAGGGCAGGGGATTGAGACTCAAATTCTGGCTCCGGTAACCGGCGTGCCGTGTCCTGTGAGCGGAGAACGGTTACGGCAACGGTACCGGAATCCGTTGCGGATCCCGTTGCGGATCCCGTTGCGGATCCCGTTGCGGGTTCCGTGACGTACTCGGGGCTAATTTCTGCGACGAGTCTTGGAGCCTGAAAAATTGCCGTTTTGGGGCCTTCGGCCTCGATTCCGGCCATCGTTTGCCGAAACGCTAGTAGGGCCGCCTTAAAGGATGTCGCAAGGGCGAGTCCGAATCGTTTGAATTTTGCCGCCAAGCCCCGCCCCCCGTTTTATTGGCTGATATTTAATAGTGATAATTAAACTTATCACCAATAAATGTACGCCGAAACCGCCGGATGGCAATAGGGGTGCCCTAGGCATACGACAAAATTTTTGGTCCCCCAGCCCCTGCCACCACCAAGGTCATGGGTGTAGGGCGAATCGATCTCGTGGCTGGTTTGCAATTAAAAGCGAAGCAGTCATCTACTACATTCTAAATCGACTGACATCGAACGCGCGACGCGCAACACACGACGAGCGCGCAGCCCAATTTCGACACCGAAATTCCCGGCGCAAAAAAAAGTCCGGCCCCAGAAATTCCTGAATCTATCCAGCCCTGTGTTACGATTTTAGACATCAGCACGATGAGGATGCCCCCCGCACATATCACTTCGCAGTCACAACGCACGAAGTCGCTGAGCGTCGCCACGACGGTCGCGGCGCCCTGGTCGACCTGCATCGCAGTAAACGTGGCCCTCGCGTCATTTCTGGCTCTCGGCGCCTCGGCCAGAGCCACAACTTCAGTGGATTCCATGACTCCAGTGCCGGCCGTGACTGGCACCGCTAACGTGCCGCATGAAAAGCCAGAGCCGCTAACCATGGCCAAAGCTCTGGCCAAGGCCAATCGCAACAACCCAACGTTATGTTCGCGGCGGCTTCAGCAAGAGCTTTTCGAAATCAACTACGATGAAGCGTGGCGCAAGATGTGGCTACCGCAGATTGGCGTCAACCTTGGTACCAATGCGGCCTATACTATGATGGAGCTGCCAGGCAGTGCCGCGGCAAATGCGGGTGGGCGCCAGCACGGCAGCCCTTATTCAACGGCTTCACTGCAGCTGGGACAGTACAATATCTATAACTTTGGCCGCGACGCCGACACGCTCAAGTCGTCGCAGCTCGAGGTTGATCGCTCCCGCGAAAACATGCACGAGATCGAACGACTCGTCCGCTTTCAGGTGATTCAAGCCGTCTTCAACTTCAAAACTCGTCAAGATCTGCTCGACGCCAGCCTGCGTTCAGTGGAATCCGCCGAAGCCGTCCATGACCTCGTTAAAAATCGCCTTGCCAATGGCCGGGCCCAGCGTGCCGATCAGACCTCGAGCAATATTGATCTGCTCAATGCCCGCGCTATCCTATTGCAGAATCAGACCGCCTACAGCCAGGCCCTGTGGGACCTTAACTTGGTGCTGGGCGACCCGATCGGCCATCCCTATGACGTCAAATCCGAGGTCAAATTCATCAAGCTGCGCATGTCGCTCGAAGAAACGCTGGAGATCTACCGCAAAAACGCTCCCGTTCTCAAAGACGCGGTGATGGCCCTGGAACAACGTCGCGCCGAGCTGCGGCTGGCGCAAAAAAACGCGCTGCCGCTGCCCACCGTCAGCTTCAGTGGTTTGAATGTGGGCTACAACTTTGCACCTCAGGGCACCCAGCTCAACCGCGACCCGGGTAACTTGAATTTTCAGGTGGGCTTGAATCTCACCATTCCGATTGTGGGCGACGGCGGGTTTTTATTTGGCCGTGCGCTGCGCACCGCCGAGGTGCGCGAGGAGTCGGCCGAACTGGACGTCAAAAACGCGGCCAACACCAACGAGGTGCGCGGGCGCGTGCTTTACACGGGAATTTTACAGACCGAAGCCACCGTCAACCTCAACCAGAATATCTTCAAGCAGTCGGCAGAATTTTTCGACTCCGCTCTGAACCAGCTGCAATCCAAAAACGCCTTCAACCGTCTGGACCTCAAAAATGCGCTCGAGCAGCTGCGCAGCGCCGAGCTCAACCTGACCAGCTCCGTTCTGGAACATTATAATCTCAAGCTGCAGCTTGCGAATCTCATTGGCGTCGATCGCTTTCCAGAGGAGAACCTATGAGCTCGCAAACCAGAGCCGCAACCCATCTCGCGATTTTGCTTGCCGCCGTACTCACCGGCCTGGGTGCAAGCCCCCGGGCGTGGGCCGAGCCCGCGACGACTTTCAAGATTCTCGACAAGAGCACGTTCAAGCCACCTTTGGCTGCGGACTGGTTTGCGCGCGCTGACGTAAACCTGGACCTGCCGGCACGAGGGGCCGCGGGCTTTGGAATTTCCTTTGGCCATCTGTGGAAATACACGTTTCTCGATTTCTCGACCATGCTTTATACGGCCAAATACGGAGCGCTGCGCGTGTATCAGCCCGGCATCGACTCCAAAGGCAGCCCGCTGAATCCCAATCAGGAAATCGCGCGACCCCGCGGCGATGCGGAAAACTCGACGATCTTCAGTATCGGGCCGGGCATCGGTTCGATGTTCAACTTCTTCGGCAGCGAAAAATGGGTTCAGATCGGACGCTTCGGCATCAACTACGTGCAATACCTGGACACCACCAACTCCCTGAGTTTTCGTGGCGGCCTGGCCAACTTTCACGGCGAGCTGGGGTACAAGTTGGGCGGGGCCTTCATGCTCGCGCCCGGCGTAACTTATAATGTGGGATACCTGAGCCGCTCCGACACCTCGACCTTGTCCGACCCGCACAATGGTTTTATGCCCATTCAGTGGTGGGCGATGCAACTGGGCCTCTACGTTTGGCTCTAACCCTCATTCGCCGCGCCCGGCCCGAAGATGCGCTTAGGATTATCAATCTCTACCATGAGATCTACGAGGGATCGTATCCCGACCGCCTGATGTCGGATTTCGCAGGCCTGCGTGGTGTGCTGGCTTCACCAGATTACTGCTGGGTTATCGCCGAAAACCAAGGCGATGCCACGGCCATCGTCGGCTCAGTCGTGTATCGCGTCGATGCCGCGAATCTTCTGTCGAAAGTTTTTGGCGCGGCCGTGCGGCCCGAGTTTCGCGGCAACAACCTGACCGAGCGACTCATGCAAGAAGGGATCGAGCTGCTCCAGGCTTCGTCCAGCACGCCCATCGACGTCGTCTATGCCACCACTCGCACCGTCGGGCCCGCGGCCCAGAAGCTCACGGCCAATATGGGTTACCGCAAGCTCGGCATCTTTCCCAACGTCCATAAAACCGATGAGTACGAAACTCATGCGCTGACGGCGCTTTTTTCGCCGCACGCGCTGGCCAAGCGCTTTACCGCCTTTACCCTGCATCCGAAAATCGCTCCGCTCTATGAAATCGTTCGCGGCGAGTGCCAGCTGCCCTCGCTTGAAATCGCAACCGTGACGAAAGCTGGAACGGCCAAACCGGACACGACACGGAAAGTCGAACTCGAAACCATCGCGGCCCCGAAATTCGTAGGTCATCGCTTTCGCGATGAGCGCATGTCGGTCCACGAGCAGCATTGGTTTTTTCCGTTTCATGAGCCCAACATTCTAATGACCACCCCCGAGCAGTCCGTCGAGGTTTTTGCCTACTATTCCGAGTTTGACAAGCACTGCGCGCTCATTGGAATTCGCGACGTGCACCAGGTGGGCTACGTGAATATCTTTACCCAGGCGTGCAAAGCACTGCGCCAGCTGGGCGCGCGCTATATCGAGTTCATCATCCGCGCTGATGAGACCGAAAAAATCGCCACGGCGCTCGAGGCCCAGTTTCTGCCCTGCGCCTACTTTCCGGCCATGCAGCTCACGGCCGGCAAGCGCTACGACTACGTCGCCTTCAGCCGCAGCTTCGAAATTCTCGATTTTCACAACTTGAAGCTCGAGGGCGTAAATCACCAATATCTGATGCAGTACTTTAATAACTGGAAAGAGCTCTCGCTTGACCCCATCCTTCTCCAACGCTGAGGCGACTGATCGGCTACTGGCCACCGACCCATTCGATACGAATGCGGGGGCGCTGTTTTTGGAAAGCTTTCGCGAGACCGCGCTCCAGCATTACAACGGCAACGCCGTCTTTCGCGCATTCTGGCACGACGCCGGCTTGCACCCACGCGACGTCACCAGCGAGGCGGCGCTCCTGCGCGTGCCGCCGCTGATGGTGCATCTCTTCAAAGAGCGCGAGCTGCTCTCGGTACCCCGCGCCGAAATCGCCCTGACGCTGACCAGCTCTGGCACGGCCGGTCAGAAGAGCCAGATGTTTCTCTCGCAGCGCAGCCTGAATCGGGTAAAGAAATTGGCTTACGAGGTCCATCGCGCCCTGGGCCTGACGTCGACGGACGACGTGAACTATCTTTGTTTCACCTACGACCCCGCTGTTGCCAAAGACCTGGGTACCGCTTTTACCGACGAGCTGCTGACGAGCTTTACCGGTCGCCATTCGGTTTACTATACGTTTCAGTGGGACGAAGCCAAACGCGACTTCGCCTTCAACGAGCAGGGCGTGCTCGAAACACTGCGTCGTTATGAACGCGAGGGCAAGCCCGTGCGCATCTTGGGATTTCCCGCCTTTCTCTACAAGCTGATCAATGACCACGATCTCAAGCTCAAGCTTGGCCCCCGTTCCTGGGTGCAGACGGGTGGGGGATGGAAGGGACTGGCTTCGGAAGAGATTCCCAAGGAAAGTTTTCGCGTTTTCGTGGCCGAGCGCCTGGGCATTCCACCGGGTAATATTCGCGATCTGTTCGGCATGGTCGAGCATGGCATTCCCTATGTCGATTGCCACCTGGGCCAGATGCATATTCCCAATTACGCGCGCGTCTTCACGCGCTCAGCCGATGGCGCCCGCATCTTACCCCACGGCGAACGCGGCCTGCTGCAGCTGATGTGCACCTACAATGACAGCTATCCCGCGATGGCACTGCTGACCACCGACTGGGGTCGCATGGGCCAGTGCAGCTGCGAGCTCAAAGGACCCACTCTCGAGCTGCTCGGACGCGCGGGCGTCAGCAAGCACAAGGGCTGCGCGATCAAAGCGGCGGAGCTGCTCTGATGTCCTTCCATTTTGGCAGTTTCGAAAATACCGGCACCATGAACACCGCGCAAGCCGCGCAAAAGCTCGTGCTCCTGGCGCGCCATCGGGCGCACGAATTTGCCGCCACACCCCTTGCGTCGATTCTCGATACGATTCACGCGGTCGGCCAGCTTTGGCGGCCTGGTGGCCGCTACTATTCGCTCGCCCTCGATGCCCTCGACACCGAGCTCAGCTTCAGCCGTGAGATGACCGCCTTTACACTCGATCTGGTCACCAGCCTGTGCGACCGGTCGCTGCTTAGCCGGCGGCTGTCCGCCGAGTTCGGCGACGCCGCGCTGGTTGATGAGTTCAAAGCCCGTGGTCCAGGTGTTGCGCGCGTCAAGGCAGTACCCCATGGAGTGCTGCTTCATGTTTCGGCCGGCAACGTGTTCCTGGGCTGCATCGACTCGCTGCTCTCGGGTTTTCTGACGAAGAATGCCTCCATCTTAAAGCTGAGCTCGCGCAATCAGGTTTTTCCGCGCCTTTTTGCCGAATCCATCGTCGAAGCCGATACCAAGCGCGTGCTGGCCGACAAGTTCGCCATCGTGCACTGGGCTGGTGGCCTGACCGAGGTCGAAGACGCGTTCAAATCCTCGGTCGACGCCATCATCGCCTGGGGCGGTGACGAGATGGTGAAGTCGTATCGCAAGAATTTGCCCCCCGGAATTCCGCTCATCGAACACGGCCCCAAAATATCGATTCAGGTCGTCTTTAAAAATGCTTATGAGGCGGCCGATCCGGGTCGAGTGGCACAGTTACTGGCACGCGACATCATGCTCTGGGACCAGGCCGCGTGCGCTTCTCCACAAAATCTCTTCGTGCAGGAGGGTATCGACCTCGCGGCGCTGATGGCCGTGCTGGGCGCGGCGCTCGACGCGGCACCGCTGGCGCGTGGCCGCTTGGACGAAGACGAACAGGTTGAGCTGCTCAAGGAGCGCTACCGGGCCCGCCTGACCTCGCTTACCGAGGGTGGACGCTATCTTGAGGGCTCAAGCTGGCTCTTGCATTACGATCCCGCCCCCGGACTTCGTCCGTCAGCCCTCAACCGCTCGCTGATACTAAAGACGTTCAAAACCACGCAGCATATCGTTGAGCAGATCGCACCCTATTCGAAAGTATTGCAGTCGTGTGGTTATCTGGCGGCCAGTGACGAAAAAGACGAGCTGCTTGCCGCGCTGGCTGTTTGCGGCATGCAGCGCTTCGCTCCGATTGGCTCGGTACTCGAAGGTGCGATCGGCGCGCCCCACGATGGACGCTTTGCGCTGATGGAGCTCACACGCCTGGTGGGTGACGAGGCGGGCAGTGACGTGCTTCATTTTATAAACGAGTCGATCAGGACCGTACCGTTTTACAATCGACTGTACGCGGGCGCCCAGCTTACCTCGCTGGCACAGCTCAAGCCCATCACCGGGGCCGACCTGAGTGCCGAGCCGCTCACGACCTCAAACGAGCTGCTGCGGCCAGGGGCCTATGACGGCTACATCTTCTCTTCGGGCGGCACGACGGGGAAACCCAAGTTCGTCTTTTTCACCACGGCCGAGTTCAACCGAACCGGCGAGCTGCTGGCCAAGGGTTATGCGGCACAGGGACT
The DNA here is from genome assembly GCA_038231515.1 of candidate division WWE3 bacterium. Taxonomy (GTDB): domain Bacteria; phylum Bdellovibrionota; class UBA1018; order UBA1018; family UBA923; genus JACQAX01. The sequence goes on along the minus strand of JBBRLF010000039.1, from coordinate 5,877 downwards.
GCGTCGGGGCGACCGCTGCGCCAATCTTTTTGTCGCCGGCAATCTCTGGTCGTCGTTCATGGCCATCGACCGGGCGTTAAACGTGGCCGGGGCAGTTCAGCTGCCCATTGGCGGTCTGGCCGAGCCCGAACTCATCTTGAAATATCTCGAAGACTTTAAACCGCGCGTGGTTTTTGGCCTGCCCTCACTGCTCTTATCGCTGGCGGCACTTTCCCGGCAAAAGGGCGCTCGCATCGAGGTACCGGTGGTGTGCTATGCCGGCGAGCATCTCAATCAGCTGGGCCGGGCACTGCTTGCAGACGTGTGGAAAACGGAACAGTGTTTTTCGGCGGGCTACGCCTCGGTTGATGCGGGACCCATCGGCTACCAGTGCCGGTTTTGTACCGGCCGCGAGCACCATCTTTTTTCCGAAGATCTGCATCTCGAAATCATCGACAGCGAAGCCGTGGTCACGTCGCTGGCGCGCAAGATAAATCCAGTGATTCACCTGCGCACGGGCGATCAGGTGGAATGGGCGCCGGCCGAAAGCTGCGGCTGCGGCAGCAACGATCCGAAGTTTATCCTGCATGGCCGTACCGATGGACAAATCAATATCTGGTCGTGCCGCATTCAGCTCGAGGAAATCGAGTCGGGTCTTTTTCTGGCGGGCATTCGCGAGCCGGTTTTTCAGGTCGCGCTTACCGATGACACGATAACGATTTACCTCGAAGGCGCTTCAATTCCCGGTGAACACGCCGCGGCTATCATTCGCGCCTCCATTTATAAGAGCTGCAAGGATTTGAAGCTCACGCATCGGCTCGACCATCTCGATAAGCGCCTTGTCTTGCAGGCCGTGGCACCGGGCGCCCTACCTCGGGTGGCGCGCACCGGAAAAGTGCGCTCCGTGGTTGACGCTCGAAAACTCTGATACAATCACCTTGATGTCCACCCCAAGCAAGCTTGAGCTGCCGCCCATGTTCGTCCCCGCAAATATCGAATTCACCTTGAAGGGCAAAGCCTATGCCTTCGCCAAAGAAGGCGTTTCACTCTTCGGCACTGCCGGGCTGATCGCGCCAGACTTCAGTCCTATTGATCTGGTGGGAGATATCGTGACTGTCACGATCAATGTGCTTACCTTTCCACCGTTGCGCATCAGTACGCCAGCGCAGCTCACCGCGCAGCTTACGACCGAAAAAGAATACATCGGCCTGAAGTTCCGTCTTAACGATTTCGATCGCGAGCGCATGAGCGAGGTCATCCGACGTGAAGGGTTTTATCCAGTGTCGTATATCCGAAAATATCCGCGCATTCCCGCTCGTGAATCCATTCCCTATATTCCAATTCGAGCCGTCGTACTCACCCCGGGCGAGGGAGTCACCGTTTTCGACGTCGCCAACATCTCGCCCAATGGAATTCTGCTCTACAGCGAAAATTTCAAATCCAATTTTTTTCCGCCGGGCGCCGAGATTCTGATGCAGGTCGAACCTCGGGGCCAGATGTTCGAACCTTTTGACGTCGAGGGCATTGTTCGTCGGGTGGTGATGGACAAAAACAACAAGTCGGGAAACGTCACCAGATTCCTCGGCGTTCGCTTCAGCCGCATCCTGGACGAAGGCGAGGAGAATTTTCGAGCCATCCTTTTCGCGGTGCTTACCGCGATCCGCGATGCGGGTCAGTAAATTCCGCAATTCATGCTTCTGCCAGCGCTGCTCACGAACCCACACGCACGGGCTGCACCCAGGCAAACTTGCCGTCTGGTCCGCGCACGCGCGCGCGCACATAGCCTTCGCCGCCCTTAAGCGTATACGACGGCCTGCCGCTCGTCTGTCGTGACAGCACTTTGCCGTCGCGGCCGATGAATTCGGTGACAAACCCCCGCGGTGGCTTTTTGCCTGAATCAATCACGAGCGACATCGTGGCGCCCGCCACCTTGACGTCAGACAGCTTCACGCCCGTACTGGCATAGAACCGGCCCGCCGCAAGCCCATCGCGAATTCCGTCGGGCGTAAGCCTGGTCGCCGCCACCTGCACCCAGCCATGGCCGGGGTGGGCCCATTTTTCGCCGTGGCCCGCGTTCAACGCGTGCATGTCGTCGCTGGCAACGCCATAGAGCTGCTTGCCCTCGCTCAAAAGCCGGTCCCAGAGCTTTTCCACCGAGGGGTGTCTGGCGTCGCCCGCGTTGTGGGCAATCTGATGCTGATTGGCGATTTCGAGCAGCGCCGCGCCCTTGATGTCTTTCAGGTCGTCGTAGGTCAGGGCCCATTGATAGTTGGGGTGATTGATCTGCGCGATGGCGCCCGGATGCGAGTCAATGAAATCGATTGCACTCTTCAGAGCCCCCTCGACGGTATCCGACCAGACGCTGGGTACCGGCTGGTCGTCGGGGCGCGTTTCGCAGATGGCATTGACGTGTACTGACACCTTGGGATGGCCAGGCTCGTGGCTGCTGCGGGCCGCCTCGGTGACTTCTTCGCCAGAAATGGCGATAAAGCCCGCATCATTGTACTGGGGAAAGTGCGCGGCCGTTCCCGCGCGATTATGGTCGGTGAGCACTAGAAAGGCATAACCCAGCTGCTTGTAGCGCTTGATTACGTCCTTGGGACTACCGTCGCCGTCGCTCCAGGTCGTGTGAGTATGTGTATTTCCTCGATAAAATCTATTGAGTTCAAACTGCTCCGCAAACACGGGGCCCTGGCCCTGGGCCAAAGGCAGATTAAACGACAGGAGTAGGGTGGCTATCACGGCCAGTGCCGGCATACGCATCGCCCTCGATTATACCTTGGTCGCTCCCGGAAACGGGAGTGGGTAGCTTCTGCAACGCAATTCAGTACTTGACTCGCAAAGTACGGTATTGTACAAGCCCTTTAGAACCAGTATTCAGGGGGATTAGATGAAGTTTGCTGCACTCGCTTTGGTGTCTTTGTGTTTTACGGCCTCGTCTCCGGCCTTTGCCGAGGGGCTGGATGGCCTGTATCAGGGCAGCATTTTTGGCCAACAAACGTCTTACGGCATCAGCGCCGAGTTCCGGACGATCTATCAGCCGATGGAAAATCCGATGACGATTCGTCCTTTCATCATGGGCAATCTGACGCTGAATATTCCCAATACCCCGAACATGAATTTTTCGTTTGCCGATGCCAACTACAATCCCATGCTGGGCAAGCTCGTGTTCTACATCGACAGCTTCGTGGGCGAGCACACCGTGGTCGTCAACTGTGATGTGAAAGAGCGCACACTGCTGGGGTGCAAGTGGCAGTCGCTGCTCACTGGCGAGAGTTATGATTTTTCACTCGCCAAGCAGGTGGCCAACCCCGCAATCGCAGCAGACAAGTTAGCCGGCCAATACACAGGCAAGCTCATCACCGATACCGCCGAGTACGATTTGGCGGCTACCCTCAACCCCATGCTGGTGCAAAGAGAAGCCGGCGGCGAACCACAGCCCGCAGTACTGGGCCAGCTCAGCTATACAAACTCAAAAAGCAAAGACGCCATAAAAACGACGTTGGCCATTGCCGACGGAATTTATGATGCGAGCAGCGGACAGCTGGCTCTGCAGCTTTCGAGCGCGCAGATCAAGCCAGCTATTCTGGCAAGCTGCCGTGCCTCGGCTGAAAGCAATGTCCTGGCGCTCAAATGCACCTGGCAGTCGCTAGTGAATGGGAAGAAATTCGACTTTCTGCTCATCCAGCAACGTTAGGCCGTTAAGGCCACTATCAGCCAGATGTGAGCTAACCCCCGCAGTCATGCGCTCCTGACGCCAGTGGCGAAGCAAACCCATCAGCTGGCTTACCGCCTGGTCAAAGGCCCCCTGCGGGCTTGCAAAAAGGCCGACACCATTGAAGTGGCCCACCTTCGTGAACACGTCCAGCTTGCACGTGTATTTCTGCCCGATTCTACGCATTGATAAGTGGGTGGCCGCCTCTTCGGGCAGCGAATTCTCCACCCATTCCAGCGTTGCGCTCATATTATTGACCAGCTCGGGGCTGGCCGCGAAATCCTTAATCTTGAACTCCTCAAACATACGAGTATCCTCCTTGAATCTCTCGAAATTTAGGCTGCCAGAAACACCATCAGCCGGCTTACCGCTTCATCAAATGCGCCCTGGGGATCCGAAAATAAACCGTAGCCGTTAAAGTGGCCACCGGCCGTATACACACTGAGACTGCACGAGTAGCTTTGACCGATACGGCGAAGCGCCAGCGACGTTCCCACGCCACTGCCACCGCCAGGAACCGAGTTCTCGACCCACTGAAGAGTTGCGCTCATATTGACGACCAGCTCGGGGCTTGCAGAAAAATCAGCGAATATGAATTCTTTAAACATGAAAACTCCTTCGAATTACGACCGCAGTGCCAGATAAGACGACGTCCACAGAACCCGTACCGGAGCCTGCGAGTTCTTCATGGCATCAGCCTGCGCCTGCTCAAGGCTCATTCGAGCCACGTTGAGCACCAGAGTCCGAAGTAAAATGTCCTGAAATTCCTGATTCATAAAACACCCCCTGAAAGCCTATCTGAGGACTCTTATCGCAAGGCCCGTACCAACCGCCGCCGCACGTCACATCAAGGATTTACACGCGTCAGCTAGGCAAGTTTGGGTGCTGTACTGGGGCAGGATGCCCCCATTGAAAATCGAAATGCCCCGCTGCGGTTGACTCTGCACCCCAAAGTCGTCATGCTAGTTCACATGATGAGAACAGTTTGCATCATCGACGATGACCCTGAAATACAAACACTGCTCAAGGCTTTCTTCTTAAAGAAGGGTCACAACGTCATACTGTTTGGAGCGGCTAAACCAGCTCTGGCAGCCGGTTTCGAAGCAGACCTTATTGTCTGCGACCTGAAGCTGCCCGACCTCGACGGCCTTGAGTTTCTTGAACAGCTCCGTGTCCAGGGCTCTGATTTGCCCGTAATTTTCATTACCGCGCACAGCTCGACTGAAACCGCGGTCGAAGCCCTGCACCGCGGTGCCTTTGACTACATCACCAAACCCATTAACTTTGCCGAGCTTGGCGTCATCGCTGATCGCGCAGTGCGCACGCATCAGCTCGAACGCAGCTATCGCCGTTTGCAAGAACAGGTATCGCGCCAGCACAGCATTGGCGGGCTGATTGGCAAGAGTCACAAGATGCGCGACCTCTATGAGCTCATCGAGCGAGTCTCGCCGGCAAACTCCAGCGTGCTGATCTGCGGCGAAAGCGGCACGGGCAAAGAGGTCGTGGCCCGCACGATTCACGACCGCAGCGCGCGCGCCACCGGGCCGTTCGTGGCCATCAACTGCGCGGCAATTCCCGATACCTTGCTCGAAAGCGAGCTCTTCGGTCATGCCAAGGGTTCGTTTACAGGCGCCACGTCCGCACGCCAGGGGCTCTTTCTCGAAGCCAACGGTGGCACGCTTTTTCTGGATGAAATCGGCGATCTGCCGCTACAACTTCAAGCTAAACTTTTACGCGTGATTCAAGAGCGCAAGGTGCGCGCCGTAGGCGAGAACCGGCCCATGGAAATCGATGTCCGCATTATCGCCGCCACGCACCGCGATTTGAAAGCGGCGGTGGCCGAAAAGCTGTTTCGCGAAGACCTGTATTACCGACTCGCCGTCATTCCCGTTTCGATTCCACCGCTGCGCGAACGCAAAGAAGACATTCCACTGCTCGTCGAGCACTTCGTGGCCAAGATCACCAAGCAGGGCAATACCAAAGCAAAAGCAGTCACACCCGCTGCTATCGCGAAGCTCGCGCGCATGCCCTGGCCAGGAAATGTGCGTGAACTCGAAAACACGGTTGAACGGGCCCTGGTGCTTTCACACGGACCAACCATCGACGTGGCCGACATCACGATTGATGAGCGCACCGAACCCAAAAATCAGCTCGGCGCCATGTTTGCCAGACTGCCCACGCTC
>JBBRLF010000038.1:0-22095 GCA_038231515.1 candidate division WWE3 bacterium | reverse complement strand
GCGTTGGCGTTGGCGTCGGTGTTGGCGTCGGCGTCGGATTCGGGCAAGGTGTAGATTTCAGACAATAGCTAATATCTAATGTTGAAGTTCCACAGCTCGTCGAGGTGCTTTTCCCGTTTTTGTCGTCAGAGTCGTCTGAACATGATTTTTTTCCGTCGTCATCGATTGAGGTATTGCTCAGTGCGCAGCCCGGTTGCTGAACGGCTACGACGTTGCTGCTGGCGTTGTAGGTAAAGTCAGCAGACTTTCCATCGATTTTAACTTTGATCGAGCTCGGTTCGACATTGTCGTGTGCGAGGGCGAAATCCAGAATCTGCTGCATGGCCGATGAGGCCAGCTGGCCAATCTGCGAGAAGCCCGACCGATAGTCGGATTCCGCAATTTCAACCGTAGTGCCATTGGCCAGGCCCACGAGCTCCATATAACCGTAACCGTAGTAATCGTTGTTGTTGGCGACAGTGTATTTCCAGCTGTTGTGAGTAATGGCAGCGATCGAAAACGGGCGGGTTCCCTGAAGCTCCTGAATTTTTGCGAATACCGAGGCTGGCGTAATGCCGGCGCAGTCGCGGCGGCGGGCTGCGACTTCATCGCCACCTGGATTGTATTTTGGAAATTTGGCGTCTGCTGGCGGCACGAAGCAGACGTCGTTTTCGTCTGAGACGAAAACCACGGCAAGCGCAGCATCCTGACGAAAGAAGCCATGCGCCCGGTTGGCAGTCAGTTGTCCTTGCTCAAGTGCGTGAGTAAAGGAGTAAAGCCCTTCTTCGCCTGTTCCATCCGAGGAGTCGTTGGGAATGCTATCAAGACTGTCATGCAGGCCCAGCTGTATCTGGCTCAGAGACAGCTGTTCGGAACTCAGTACGTAGGGAGTCGAGCCGCGTTTCCACAACAGCCCCGAGTGGCTGGAGTGACTTCCATGTGCGGGCATGACGGCAACCTGAAAGTCGGCGCCATTGGGCAGCGAAGTCAGAAGATTTGGAATGGCATTGATGATCTTGGGATGTTCGGCGCTCATCGAGCCCGAGGTATCCACGACAAAGAGGATGTCGATCTTGTTGGTCTTGGCCTGCTGCTTGACCTGCGAGCGATCATCATAGCAGGAGCCACCGGTGCGTGCCGTCGAAGAGGTGCTGATGTCGCCAGCAGAATCAATGCCGCCGCCTTTGCCGCCATCGGGCGCCTGACAAGCGCTGACTAAAACCGCGCTGCTCAGGAAGAATGCCCAGAGTGTTACCGTCCGTAGTACTTTACTTTGTGCGAGCTTCATAAAATTCACCTCAAACTTATTGTTAACTATACTTACGATTGTTAATTAAAGCAAACAATTAGGATTAGGTAATAAGAGGCTGATATTATGGATAAATTGAGCGCGGCAGAAGCTTCCTCTTAGTTTTCGGGTGCCATCCGTCGATGGTGTAGAAGATGAGAACCTCATTTCTGCGCATTGCCATGACCTTCGTTGCCCTGGCAGCCCTGGGCTCGTGCTCGCACGTCGACCAGGAATCGCGGGGTCGCGAGCCTGCTGCTGCCAACGCCTTCACCAAAGGCTGCAAGAAGATGTCTGACGAAGAGATGCGCGTTTTTAGAAATATCGTTCAGAGTGACATGGGCATTGGCCACGCCATGACCTATATGTCCGATCTCGCGCATATTTTTCAGGAAGATACCGGGCTTTACGAGCGCAAACGCATGGGAATGGACGCGTTCATGTCGAAGGAGCATGGCATTCTCTTTGGCCAGCTTCAAACCTTTGCCCAGGTTTTGCTGGGTGACTGCAGCTTCGTGCGTGATGGCGAAGATCCCAGTATTTATCTTTCGAAGAAAAAGACGCCCAAAAACTACAAGCGGGCCGAAAAATTCTGCGGCTTGAAAGACACGAAGCTTGCCGCCAAGGATCGTCAGCATCCGTCGTCGGACCGTGACGGCTGGTCGAACTTCGCCGATGACGCGCCACCTGTCGAAATTCGGTCGTGGGTCACTGTTGCCAACGGCATCTATAATGTGAATACCGGCGAGCTGCTGGGACCCGATAAAGTTACCGAGGCCTGTATGGCATCCATGGCACGCAAGCCCGTGAATATCGAAGACGCGATTGAAGAGGTTTTTCTTTGTCTGGATGGCTTCGTGTTGAATATGGCGGATTACGACTTTGGCGCGCGCCATTACAATTACGACGAAAAAGGCGTGATGAAATTGAAGTCCAACGCCGCCATGAAGAACGTACAGACCTGCCTTGCGGGCTTCGAGCAGGGCACGGTCGAGGTTGCGGACGATGGCACGCCCACCGGTCCAAAAACTCCGCCAGTACCACCGGCGAATAGTACAAAAGGGGCAGCGGGTTCGAGTGGAGCCAGTGGCGCCAAAGGAGCATCGGGTGCAAGCGGTGCAAGCGGTGCAAGCGGTGCAAGTGGTGCAAGCGGTGCAAGCTCAGCCAGCGGTGCAAGTGCTGCCAGTGGCAGCACCACGCCACCACCACCCGGCAACTGGAAAGGCGGCGGCACGTTGCCCCCGCCGCCTGGTGCAGTTCCACCGGCAACTTATGGCGGCAAGCCAGGCAAGCCAAACCCAGATCAGATTCCTTCGCGCTGTCTGCCAGGCGACCAGGGCGATGGCGCCTGCAAGTCCGAGGCATGTACCCAGAGTTTTCTCTATTACACGAAGAGCCGTGGCACCTGGCTGCCCCCTGAGCTGTCCTCGAAGGACCTGCTTGAAAATTACGATAGCGAGAAGTCGCATTACGTTTATGAAGTCAGCAAGGCCCAGGCGCGCGTGCTGGGGCAGGCCTACGTCGTGGCCGCCTATCAGCGGCGCTGGGAAACGCCCAAGGGCTTTAACGACAACATCAAAGACTTCGCCAATGCCTGTGGCAACAGCCGCCTGCGCAGCGACCTCAGCGCCATGGTGCAGCTGGAGCTCTTTGATGAAAACGTCGAAGACAGCTCTTATGACCCGGCCTTCGCCGATCAGCGTGACGCCTCGGACGACAAGGGCCGGCGCATGGTCGATGCGATTCAGCAGATTCAGTCGCTGCGGCGACTGGTGTCGCTGCTGAACTATGACCTGGGGGCCAGCGAGGTCAGCACGCTTAAGGTTCCAAAATGGATGGGCTATCTGCCAGCTGGCAAGGTGGTCAACTCGATCGTGACGGGCGGCGCCTCGCTGCGCGACGAGCGTTTCGAGATTCCTTACGTCAATGATTTTGAAATGCCTATACCCATGATGCATTTCATGGTTGGTGCGCCGGTTTCGATCAGCTTTGGCAAAACCACGCAGTATCAGTGCAATATGTTCTCGACTCTGATGGCCAATGACTTCGTGCCGCGCACCAGCGCACTGGTTACCGAGGCCGACAAACAGGTTCGCAAACTTTTCAATGACGAGGCCTTTCGCAAACAGGCCTTCTGCTCCCGCGACGGCAAATGCAACTATCCCTTTCTGTTTGAATACTATCTGAAGAATACCGAAGCCAAGACCTTCGAATACGCCGACAAGCTCAAGGCCACCGGCGGCGATCTGGGCATGCTCAACATGCATCTGCGTGACTGGTGCTCGATGCGGTTTCAGGCGGCTCAGTCGCTGCTGGGGCTCGAGCAGCAGCTCATCACGATGTATCCCGCGCTGGCGCACTCGGACATGATCAAGGCCACCCGGCGTGGCAAAGACGATCAGCCCGGCCCGCCGCTTTTCGATCGTCTCAACTCAATGACGGGTGACGCCGAAGCCAAGGCCAAATATGCGACCGCAGAAGCAGATCGCGTACTGCCCGGCATGCAAGGCGATCTTAGAAAATATGTCAGCCGCATCTGCAGCGACTTGAACGCGGGTAGCAACGACAGCACCTACATGGCAATGCTCAATCGCCAATTTCTGGGCGGGTTCGATTACTGCGCCACGCTTTCGTCGGCTGAGCAGAAGAGGATCGGCCTCCCGTGTGCAACCCGCGTCGAATATCTTTCGTGCCGTATGCAAAAAGACGCCGATGATTGGCGTGCCGGCAAAGAGTTTCCGAAGATGATGTACGACGTTGCGATGGTCGGTCTGGATGCGCTTTTCATCTATAGCGCGGCCAGCGGCGGCCTTGTCGCGGCCTTCACCCCCAAAGGGCTGCTCGTGGGCGGCCTGGTGGGCGCGGGGTTTACCGGCGTAAATTATGGTGTGAGCTACCTGCTCGCGCGCAACAACGAGTCGCAATGGAATGACTACAACCGTGGCGTGGCGGGTGCGGCGCTGGAAGGCGTTGACAGCTACGCCAACGCGCTGACGGCGATCGCCGCTTCGCAGCCCAAGCTGCGGGTGCAGGATTTTGTCACAGGCTTCATCATCGGCGCGGCCTTCAGCGGCAAGGCCGAAGGCGAGGCCGCGGCCGGCGGGCCCAAAGGCCCGAAAGGCACGCCGCCGGCGATCTTCAAAGAGCTGGCGCACAAGGTAAGTGACTTTGCCGAATCTGAAGCTGGCGGGGGAGTGCGTTTTCGGCCCGAGAATATTTCGGAGCTCAAAGACTGGATGATGAAGCGCACGGCAGAAGACCCGAGCTTCGCGCGCGAGCTGGCCCGCAACATGGGCGAAGGGCTTCTCAAGCTATCTGATGCCGACTACGGCAAACTTTTTGATTCCGCCGAAGGCAAGTTCGCGCTGGCCAAGGTGCGCCGTGCGATGTCGGTGCGCTTCAAACAGATCACAGGCAAATTTGGCGAGGTCATGGGCCGACTCAAGGCCGACCTGAGTCTGAAACGCCTGCGGGGCGGCAAGCTTTCTGAGCTGGAAAAGCTGGTCGACGACGCGACGCTCGAAGCTCCGGATCTGGCTAAGGCCGTTGATCATATGGGCCCGCGCGAGATCACCACGCTGGCCGATGCCGCCGATGAAGCCACGCGCGACATTGCCGGCGAGCAGCCCGCCAGCCGGATGAAACGCATTGGCGAGTTTTTGCGCAAGCTGTGTGGGCTCGCCACCTGGTGCCCGGGCCTTCAAGCCATGAAGGGGTGCCCGATATGAAGGCGCTCAGAGTTGGCGTAATTTCGGTTTTAGTCCTAATGACGGCAAATCTGGCGCCCGTGCCCGCTAGCGCCGATGGTGGTTGTGTCGACGGAATTCGCTCCGTCTTTCGCAAAGTCACCGAGCCGGTGCGAAAACTTCAGGAAGCCATTAAAAATCGGATGCTCAAAAAGGGCCGGGCGCAGTCCGAGCTCGTGCAAAAGATCTTGGATGATAAGCTGGCCGAAGCGCAAAAAGGCGGCGGCAATGTCGACGCGGCCTGGGCGGACGTCGTGAAAAAATGGGAGCAGGAAGTCACCGATAGGATGACCGACGAGGGCAGCAAGAACTATCCCGACATCAACGAGCTGCTGGCGCTGATGGCGGCCAAGTCGCCCACCTTCAAGGCGGGTCTGGTCGAGTTTCTCACCAATCACGGAGCCGTGCGCTTCAAGCTGCTGGCGCATTTCATGGAAAAAGTTCAGACGCTTGAAAAAGGCGTCGGTGAAGTCGGCGGCAAGGTGACGTATGGCAAACGGCTCTGGGGAATCTGGCAGAACAGTATTCGCCTGCCGATGCGCAAAACCTGGACGCCCGAGGACTTCGCCCTGTTCATGACTGAAACTTCCAGTGCCATGTTCCGCGCGCTGCACCCTGAGCCCGGCTGGTCCACCACCTGGCTCAAGGCTTTTGGCGATGTGCGCTTTGATCCGAAAACCTGGAAAGTCTGGGAAGGCTTTGCCAACCGTTTTCTGCTCGACTATCGCGCGCGCTACAAGGGATTCATGGAAGGCGTATCCGAAGAAGCTTACGGCAAACCGCGGCCCGAAGTGATTCGCGACTTCTATCGTTTTGGAATGTGGGACACGATTTATCGTCACCTCGCCGCCTTCAAGACGATGGTGTCGAAGTCGGGTGGCAAGATCATCGAGGGCAAGGGCGTTTCCCTCGAGGAACTCGATGCCTTGAATGATGGGCCACTCTATAACAAGCTGCCCCGGTCGCTGAAAAACGCGCTCATCATCGCCAAGCACCCCGAGCTGTATAATGACATCATGTTTAACACCGAGGTCGAGCAGCTCTCGCTGGAGACGATGTTCTTCGTACGGCCTGTAATCTCGGGGCTGGTGATGTATTATATGTTTATAGAGCCGGCCTACGGCTCGTACGAGACCAATGAGGAGCGCAAGAAATTTGAGGCCGACGTGCGGGCGAATCCCGATAAGTATCTGCCGAACACCAAACATGCGGATGACGATCGGCTTTCGAATTTTGAAGCTCAGATCAATCAGATGACCGGCGAAAAGGCGACGATGGAAAAAGAAATCGCCGCGAATCCCGCGATGGCTGAGGGTGATTTGGCGATGAGGCGTAAGGCGATCGCAAAGTTTGAGAAAAAACTTAGTAATATGAGGGAGATGCAGGCGGATGCACAGAAGACTTTGCAGCAAAAGGCAGGACAATAGGCTTAAGTTCCAGGAATTATTGCCGTAAAATTAATTTGGTCGGGCATACTTGACGCATGATGTTAATGCGTGTAAAACTTCGAAATCATTATTTTGAATCGCGTTAAGCGAAGGAGGATCCACTAATGTTCCAGAAAATTTCAAGCAGCGTCATGGCTCTCATGATCTGCAGCGCAGTTGCTCTCGCAGGCCCTGCTCCGAAGGCAGTTAAAGGTTCATTCGACGGTTACGTTAAAGAAGTCGCCGCCGAAACCGGCAAGTCCGAAAAAGAAGTTCGCGATGAGGCGATTGAAGCCTTGCGCAAAGAAGGCAAATACAAAGAGGCAGACCTCGAACGTATCGGCCGTGAAAAAGTTGATTTCGATCCCGCCAAACAGCACGAGATGGTGAACTTGCTCAAGTCGAGCGAAAGCTTCCGCGCCCGCACGGGTCTGGCCGCTGTTCGCAACGAGTCGATCAAGAAAGAAGCCGGCGATGCATTTGACGGCATGAAAGACGATCATTCGATCGCCAAGGGCGAGCAGAATGGTCCAAAGAAGACTGACAGGACGAAGCCCTCGGGCGACGAGCTGACGGTTCTTACCTTGGGCAACATTTCCAAGGCGTTTGGCTCAAGCCGCGCTACGGATGCGATCAAGACGGTTACCGGTGAAAACTTCGGAACGATGATGAAGGTCGGCACGACCCTCGCTCGTCGCGTTCGCAAGGGTACGCTCGATGCCGCTACCGCTGAAAAAATGATCATCAATATCGCTGCGAGCCCGAAAGTGCTCGAAGGCAAGCTTGTGGTTGGCGACGGCGCCAGCGAAGCCTGCATGGCGATGGCTAAAGAAGCCGTGGAAAACATGGGCGACTTTATCGACGGCGGAGCCGCCGAAGGCAAAGACCCCGTGTCCTACACCAAAGGCATGGGCAAGCGCGCTGCTGAAAAGTTCAAGCAAGATCTTGAAGAAGGCATCGCTCGCGTCTGCGCTCTGGCAAGTTCGGGTTGCAAGCTGTTCAGCAGCGCAATCGTGAAGGCCTGCGCTCAGATCAACGGCGCTAAAGCCATCTAAGCCTGAAATCCTTCGCTTAAAAAGCATAGCCCCCGTGGACACCGTCCACGGGGGCTTTTTTTTGCTCCGAGGCCGAATCCGGTTCCGATACCGAATCAGTTAGCGGATCCGGTACTGTTCACTATTCACCGTATACCGGACTCTGTTATTGGGGACGTGGCGTTAGGTTCCTGTCGCCTGACCAACACCCAGACACAAAACCCTGCCCAAAATCCAGCCACAACGGCTCCTGGAGCCTGTTTCTATGCTTCTAAAACCCATAATAAAATCCAATATTTGACCAAGAATTAGGCAGCCCCACCAGGCCGACCGTGTAGCTTTCGCCCTGACGGCATGCGTCATGCTAAGTAAGGAGTATATGGAGAACCGTCCAAATGTTGACCATTTCAACGCATTGCGTTATAGCCTGTCTCCAACAAAGGAGCCCCGTATGAACCAGTTTCTCCGGACTTTTTCGTGGATCTTCACCCTCCCCCTTATTGCGATGACTGCTTCGAGCTTTGCGCTTGCTGATGACAAGGCCAAGGCCGCACCAGCGCCAGCCGAAGATGACATCAAGAGCGTCTTCGTTGTTCCGCGGGAAAACAAAGATACCGACAGCATCAAGAACGGCAAGAGCGAGTCGATCGAGATTCGGTTTCACATGAGAGAAGCCCGCTTTCGCGGCGGCCTCTACTTTGAAGCGGTTCACCACATTCCGGGCGCGGCCGACGTGGCCCTGGGCGGCAGCCCGCTGTCTTTCAAAAAGGCCGATGGCACCACCGAGACCCGCACTGGACTGTCTTACGACGAATACCAGTATTCCACCGGTCTCCTGAAAAAAGATTTCGATGAGATGTACGGCAAGTGGATCTATGCCCGTAACGGCGCCTCACTCATGGCAACCGGCGGCACGATCTACATGCTCTGGGGCATCGCCAACTACGTTTCCAAGAAAGAAATTCTGGGTCTGTCGTTCCTGGCCGGCAAGGCCGTGGAACTCTATAAATCGAAGATCGGCTTCGCGATCATGATTTATCCGTCTTATATGGCGGCCAAGGAAATCTACAACTTTTACAACGAGACGCAGAACACCGGTAAGTTCATTCCCGGCTGGGAAGGCTGGAAAGGCCACGAGATGGCCGAACGCGACTGGCTCTTCCGTGTGCTGAGCCAGGCCTACGAGAACGCCAAGTACGGAACGCCGATTGACGAAAAGCAGTTCGACATCGACGCTGGCTTTGACCGCTACCACGCGGTGCTGTCGGGCAAGAAAGTTGAAATGCCGAAGACGGATACCGAAGCCTCGGAAACCGCCGGCCCGCCGCCAGCGATCAATACGGTTCCGATGAAGAAAGATCTGAAGTTCGCCACCGGCGCGATGGACCATTTTTTCTCGAAGTACGTCGAGGAAAACGCCGAAGACGAACTGCCCAGCCAGAAGATTCCAGCGAAATAAACTGCAACTCTGAGGCATCAAGAGGAAATGAAAATGACACTGCGGAAGCTCCAAGCCCACGCCGGCAAAATGATGAGACGCTCAGGCACGACTATGCTGGTCGGCATCATCTCGCTTGTGGTCTCGGGGCTGCCCCATGTCGCTACACTGGCTTTCGCCGATCAAACCCCGGCGGGCACCGACTCCAAGGCCTTGCAGACGCTTTCGAAGGTCGTGCGGGCCTCGAAGAACGATACGGTAGTTCCAATGCTGGCTCTGCAAAAGAGTCTGCGCGGTCTTCAAGAAAATAACGGGGCCGATCGCAACAGCATCGTGCCTGCCCAGCAGACGGCGATGGCCGGGCTGCGCAAGCTGCACGACGGTCTGCTTGCCGTTGCCGGCGACATGAAAGACGACGACGACGCGGCGGAGCTGTTTTTCTCGATCGTGATCTCGTATTTTTCCTTCAAGGGTCTGCTGCAGCTTTCGTATGAAGCCCTGGAGCAAAGCGGCGGCGCCGCCATGGCCGGCCTGGATCTGGTGCTGCCTACCAAGGTTGCCGATCTCGTCATTCGTTTTCAGGGCCAGCAGGCAGCTCAAGCCGGGCTCGAAGTCTACGACATCTCTTTCACGAGCAACGAAGCTGGTAAAGGCTTCAAGAAAATCACGCTCAATGCCCGCGAAGCCAGCCGCTTTCGCATGGGCGCTTTCATGGCTTTTCCCAGCGATGCGACCGCCAAGAAGCAGATGATCTTTCAGGCGCTGAAACTCGTTTTTTCGAAGCAGGCCACGTTAAACAGCTTTCTCTATTCCGATGAAAAGGTTCCTGTCGTGTTGCCCGCGGGCGCCGATCCCGCGCTGGTCGCGGTACAGACGCAGGCCGATGCCATCGCGCACGAAGGCGCCTATCGCAATTATGTTACCGCCTCGTTGCTGCAGCCACTGGCCGATGCCGTTGGTGCAAGCCGTCCCACCTTCAAGCAAAGCGCCCACGCCTTTTATCAGCTGATCGCCAAGACGATGTATAACCGCATCGACGTCGAGCGCCTCAATCAGTTTATCTCCAAAGAGCTGGCGCAGAAAATTGCCGATGCCGAAGGCGACGAAGAAACCAAAGAGCCTTTGATTCGGGAAGCCGTTGACGTGATTGCCGACAAATTCCTGAAGCTCGAAGAGCAGCAGCGCACGCCAGCAATCCGCGCCGCGCTGAAAGCCTCACCCATTTATCTGACGCAGATGTCGCGCGAAGATCTAAAAGCAACGCTGGCCGATGCGGCACGCATTGCAGTCTCTAACCTGGCGCTGGTGCCCGTCGATAAAGCTTTGATGGATACCGACAAGCTTTCGCCGCGCGAGCAGGCGCTGATCTTCGTGGCGCTCACCGCGCTGGTCGATGCCTCGTTCAAGGCTGACGCCATTCCGGAAAAGGCCCTGGCAGACTTCGAACACAGCCGCTACGACTACGACGTTATTGCCAGCTTTCGCCGCTATGACCTGGCTCAGAAAGTTCTGGCGGGCGTGGACTGGCTGGACGGCGCCAAAGAAATTCTGGTTAAGATCGCCAAGTCGACGACGGTGCCCGCGAGCCTGCTTCCTAAAAAGCCTGATCCCGGCATGACGTTGCTGGCCCTGCATCCGGCCGAAGATACGCCGGTTTGGGCGTTGGAAATGCTGCAGTCGGTGGGCGCCAAGACGTCAGGTTTAAAGCAGGAAGCCGATTTTCGAAATCTGGAGTCGATTGCCCGCAGTATTCCCACGCAGCTTTTGCAAGTTGCGCAGGACGCTCGCGATCGTTCGGTGAACAGCGTGCTGGGCGAAATTCAAGCCGTGCACAACTCGCATTCCAGCTATACCGCTTACACGTGGCGCTCGCTTGATGAGCGCTTGCGTACCCTGGGCCGCCGCGTGCAGTCGCAGGCCGCGCGTAAAATCCTGCTCGACTTTCTGCGCATGGGCAAGCTGGCCGATATGGCCGGCACCGGCGTGCTGCGCGACAAGATTCGTACGGCCTTCAATGACCTGCTTGAGCGCAAGCTCGACGGCCTTGACGAGCTGGTCGCGGAGATCAAACGCGGTCAAAGCTACGTGGCCTCGCAGCGCGACTTTGTTCAGCATCTTTTTTCAGCTCCAGCCCAGCGCAACGAGTTTTTACGTGGACTGCTTTCAAACTCGGCCACCTATCGCAACTACATTCAGGTTCACATCCAGGACATGCAGAACACGCTGCCGTTGCTGTTCTCGGGCCTGAAGCTTTCGAGCAAGGCGCAGACCGATACGGGCAATCCTAATCCCGTGCAGTTCTCCGAGCTGGTTTCGCGTCTTAAGATTGCAATCAACGCCACTCAGGCCGACGTGGCCCTGGGCCGCAACGTGATGGCCGACCTGAACGACGACATGATTCGCAAGCCCGACGTGCTGAATCAGCCGGCGAAATCTCCGATCTCGCCGCACAACCTGCTGGTCGCAGCCTGTGCCGGCACGCGCGATGACCCGGGTATCGAAGGCAAGATTCTGGACTGGGCCATCGACAAGTGGACCGACGGCAAGGGCTCGCCCATTACCGACGACAGCCACTGGCCCACGCAGTTTTTAGTCCGCGACGTGCTGCCCGCCTATTTCGACTACACGACCTCGACCTACGAGAAGGTGCGCCGTATCGCCGTCTCGTCGCTGCTCGAGCCCTATCTGCGGTCGGCCGCGCTGGCTGGTCAGTCTGAAGTCAACACGTTGACCGCCGCCAAAGTCGATCACACCAAGGCCCTCGTACAGAGTGAAGCCTATCGCCTCGTCATGGCCGAAGCCGGCGACGAAGTGGGCGACGGCATGACCGCGATTCAGAAAAAAGCGCTCAAGTGGAAGCGCCGCTGGGAAGCCGTCAAACGCGTGACGATGAAGACGCAGGAATATTCCAATGTCCTGTTCTACGAAACGCTTTTTCTGGATATTCCGGCCGAGGGTCACATGATCGCCGGTCTCTATATGGCGCTGTCGTCCTTTGCGGATTTTACGGCCGATGTGGGCTTGTTTGTCGACTACTGGGACACGTACGCCGAGATGCGGCCGTTTGGCCAGTCAGGCGTGCTGGGCAAGGGCCTGATCGCGCACAGCGAGCTCGAGGGCATTCGCCGCGAGATGCACAATATGGCCGAGGTGATCATCAACCGCGCGCCAATGGATCTCTGGTTCTATACTTCGATCGGCCATGACGTGCATTCGGCCGTCAAGCAGCTCATCACCCAGAAGAAATACAACGCCGCCACCAAAGGCATGGATCAGCAGCAGCTTTCGACTGACATTCAGAAACTCGCGGGCAGCTATGAAAATATCGGCCTCGACCTGAGCGTGAGGCCCGAGCAGTTCAAGCGACTCTACGAAGCCAAGGCGCGCGAGCTGGCGCCGCAGCTCAAGGGTAATGAGAAGGTTCAGACCGAGTTCAATCGCTGGGTCGAAGCCCGCAAGCAGACCAACGAGTTCACTCGCAAATATGCTCAGCTTTTCGACGCGATTGCGAAGATGAACGATGGCGAGAATGCGCCGGCAGCTGACGGTCAGAAGGCAGCTGAAAATGCGGCCAAGGCTGCGGATGATCCAGCAGCAGCGAACCCGCATGTTGCCGATGATGCGAAGCCCGACGCGAAGCCTGCCGACAAGAAGTAAGGTCCAGCGTCTTATTTGGGGCAGGAGTCAGTGGCAAGAAGGGTAGGCGCATAGGCATGTGGCATGAGCCATGTGGACAAATTGGCCAATCTTACCCACCTGCCGCATGCCACCTGCCCGCAACCTACCCATCTTGCCCCTGACACATGCCCCTCTTCTTCCCCACGCATTCATCTAACTTCCATACGATCCGATAAGTTGAGACAGATGTTGCGGCGTGGTCTGTTTGACAGAAATGATGCATCATGTTAACTAGGGTGACCCAAATGAAGCCAAGCACAACCCCCGACGCGTCAAGGTCGCGTTAAGTATGCAAAATTTCACCTCGAAAGCGGTCAAATCGTTCGGTATTCAGCTTCTCTCGTGGCTCCTGATTATTCAGGTCGCGATTGGCTCCTCAGTCCTGACGCTTAACCGAGCGCTGGCCGGTCCAGGTGACGACGCCCCGGATACCAAGCTTACGATTATCGACCAGATTACGCGCGCGGGCTCCAACGACCCGGTTACGGTTCAAGGCCGCGCGGATGCTGAAAGCTTTGCCAACGAAATCGAGACGGCGGGACCGAATGACTTTCCCAAGGCGACCACCGATGCGTTTCACATCACCGGTCAGACGCTCGAAATTCTTTCGGGCAAAGAAGCCGGCTCCTATGACCTGAGCTCGCTTAAGATCGGCTTGCCGCCGATTTTTCCGGACTTCGCCAAAGAAGTTAAAGTCGAGGTCAACCGCGCAAACAAAGAAATTGCGATTGTTTATTACAAGGGCGGCGAGGCGATCGCCAAGCATGCGCTGCACGGCTTTGACGTCGTGGCATTTGCGCAGGACAAAGAGATGCTTCAGTTCGTCGATGCCAACGGCAAGATGTTCGTCGTCGACATGATCTTCGCGCGCAGCGCGGGCTTCAAGGCACCCATGCCGGTTTTCGAAGTGGGCTCGTTGCCCGAAGGCAAAGTAGTGAGCAACCTCGAGGTCGCTTTTGCGTCGCGCGGCCTGGAGCCGCCAACGGTAGTACCCGAAGATGCCATCCTGCCTAATGATGTCGAGACCAAAGATCTTTGGACGGCCGGCGACTTCGTCGCTTACTTCAAGAATGCCACCGGCAAACGAGAGCTCGTGGGTGTTTACAACCGCGGCGTATCGCAGATGCAGATGTACACGGGCGAAGCGGTTGTCGCTTTTCTGGCCACGATGATTTCACCCCCTGAAAACGATGCCGCTATCGGCGGCGCTTCAGCCGCGCTGAGTGATCCGATGATTGCCGCGCGTGCGCGGGAGTCGGCAGGCCAGCTCGACGAGCTGACGCGTGACGCGCTGACCGCGTTTCCGGATAAAGCCGTTGAAAAGCTGCGGGCGCGTTCGCTCGGAAACAAGGCTCGGGCCGCCTCGGACCGCGACCGTTTTGAGTTTGACGAGTGGCTGAAGTCTTTCGAGAAGCTGCGCGAAAAAGCTCAGGCTGAAGCCGACCAGGTTCGTGCCAAGGCCGACTGGGCCAAAGCCGAAGGCAAAAAAGATGCGAAAAACAAGGCCCGCGCCGAGGAACTCGAAGGCGCGCTCAAGGCTGGCGATCTGGGTGGCGAGTGGCAGAGTGCGGTTACCGCGGCCAACGCGAAGGAAGTCAAACAGCGGAGTATTTTCTATCGCGTCATGACCCACAAGGCGATGAAGTTTCTGGCCGTGGTCACGGGTGGTTACCTTGCCGTGAAGGGCATTGGCGTGCTCAATGACATGCAGCTCAGTCCCGAATCGGCGCGCCCGCTGGCCTGGTCCGTGCACACCGCCAACTGGTTGTTCGCCCACGTCTGGCCCAATGTTCTTAAAGACGGCGCTTATCGTGCGACGTTGTTCAAAAGTTTTTTCACGCTGTCGTCTTTCATTCCGGCCCTGCACATTGTCGGGCTGGTCTACGGCAAAGCCAAGGGCTGGTCCGCGCAGAAGGCCAAGGCTGTCATCGGCATTCGTGCCTACGCGGCCATTCAGCTGCCCTTCTGGGTGCGCCTGGCCCGTATTGCAAAGCAGCCCAATCTGATGCCGGCGCTGCAGCTCGGGATTAACCCGTTTGGAAAGATCAAAGCCGATTCGGAGCTGGGCAAGAAGCTGGGCCTGGAAGAAGACGTGCGTCCGGGCGTGAGCTTTGGCAGCAATGATCGCGCCCATGACATCAAGATCAAGCGCCGCGTGCTGGAAGCGATCGCGGTTCAGAAGAATCGACTGCGCGCATATTCCTTTCTGCTGGCAAACATTGCAGTCGGAGAAAAATATGGCATTGATCCAGCCACGATGCTGATGGCTCGCGGTGGAAAGATCGCGGATCCCGAGGCCGCCAAGCTGCTCAATGATCCGAAATTCGCGAAGGAATGGCTGCAGGTTGCCCATGAGCTGTCAGGCGTACTGCTTGACATGAAAAATGGCGGCTACCTGGCCGACGTCGCGCAGCTGGATCCCAACGAAATTCTCGAAGATTATGCCACGGCCAAGCAGACAGCCCAGGATATCGCCAGCCGCGGCCGGCTTGCCTCGCTGGTGACCCAGCTCAAGACCCATTGGAAAGAGTTCGGCTCGCGCGCCGCCAAGGGCTTTGGCCGTTATGGCATCGAAGAAAACGAATTTTTGAAGAATGTCGACCCGAGCGACGCCGTAGTCAGCGCCTCGTGGCAGCAGTTTTTCGCCGATTATATGCTCGCTGTTTTTCAGATGGGCATGGTGGGCGATCGCGCCGACCTAACCAAGCCGGACAAACTCGCGGCCGACGCGAACGGCATTTTGTTCACGAATAAAGGCCATTTCACCGACATGGTCGACCAGGCGGTTCGCGCGTACGGCCTGCAGAACCCTTCCGATCTCGCGCTGGTTTTTCAGAAAGAGGCAGCGCCGACTGAAGACCGTTACGATCCGATTGAAAACATCACGCAGGTGGGCGAGCCCCGCGTCGACACGTTTGTAGCCGGCATGCTTTCCTGGTCCAAGAACGTTCTCAGTCTTCGTAAAGCCAACTATGGCGCGATCTACTGGAAGAGCTTCAAAAAGAAGTTCAAGACGCTGCAAGCCGGATTTATTCTGTCGATGGCGGCCCGCGTGGGACTGGCGGGGCAGGGCTTCGCCCAGGCGCTTACGGGATACGGTTATCTTTTTTTCCTGGGTATGCCGGGCTACGCCTGGCCCTGGATGCCCATCACTCAGGGTAACGACAACTACGTCGAAGGCATCAAGGCCGCTGATGGCGAGTTTCTCCGAGCCAAAGCCAAGATTGCGCAGGGCAAACGGCTGCGCGACGTCGCGCTGCTCAACGAGGGCTATACCGACCTGAGTGGCATTTACTCCAAGCACAACGACGGCGATCTGCCCAAGGAATTTCGCCAGGGTTTGACGGCGGCCGAGGAGATGCTGAGCATTCCCACCGAGGCCCGCCTGTCGGAGTTGAAAAAAATTGAGAATTTCTATGGGCAGGCTGCCCGTCTGAAGCAGGCGATAGATGCTGGCAACGAAGACGAGATTCGCAGCACCTACGACGAGGTTCGCGGTCAGTATGAGGCGGCCAATCCGGGCGCGGGAATTTCGCAGGCAATGCAGGAACTCAATGCCCATGCGTTGCTTGAGGTTTCGCTCAAGACTCCGCCGTTCCGCAACAGGGCCCATCCGATGATCACGTGGTTTTGGACCTATGCCGCATCCTTTGCGACGACCTATCTGGCCACCGCATTGTTTGCCACTTCCTATGGTTCCACGATGAGCACCTCGATTTTCCTGAGTGCCGTCGGGCTTTCGGCGAAATTCTATGCCGGTACCTATTTCGGACAGAAGCTGATCAACAAGCTGGGTGAGCGTATAGATTTTATCCGTTCCAAGGACCGTAAAGCCAAGGCGATTGCCGATGGGACCTACAAAGAAGTGAAGGTAATCGTGCCCGAGGCTTATGCCGACTTCCGGAAGGCTTATATCGAGGCCAAGGCCGCTGAGTTCAAGGTGGAGCCTAAAGATATCGAGGCTTCGATCGACCACAAGCTTGAGGAGGCCTTGAAGCTTCGGCACCAGGTTGAGCTCAAGCGCAGCTCGTGCGCGGCCTTGCTGACCTCGGCCGACGCAATAAAGCCGTTGTCGTTCGGGCAAAAGGCCAAGATTATCTTTCGCGGAGTTCCGTCGTCGAATTGATCGCTCTCTGATGGAACTTTGCCAGGTGGTCGCTTGCTTCGCAGGCGTCGTCAGACAGGCTTTGCGGTGTCTTATCCTGCCGCGTTATGATTGTTTTTGAGACTCTCTGTTACGAAGTCGCTGGTGCCTAATAGCAACGGCAACCCATGTCGGAGTCTCTAAGTCGTAGATGCCACTCAGGAAAACCCCTGACCGTTTTCCTTGCAAAACTGCCAGAGTCTGCTTTATTAAGAAGGTCACCGATCAGCTAAGAAAATTTAATGAACGGCGGGGCACAGCCTCGTGGACCGGTCATTTTAGCAACTAAGAGGGGCCTTCTAGTCTATGACGAGCGACTCAGAGAACTCTAACACCATGCTCAAAATACTGGTTCCACTCATAGTCGTGCTGCTCATCGCTGGCGCGGGCTTGAATACGCTGCTGAATGTAGGGAATAATCAGGGTTACGCGCCTGTACAACCCATTCCATTTAGCCACAAGATTCATGCGGGCGCGAACAACATTCCGTGCATGTACTGTCACTCCAATGTCGAAAAGTCCAAGCACGCGACAATTCCCTCGATGAACGTTTGTATGAACTGTCACTCGGTTGTGAAGCCGGACAGCCCCTACATCAAACAGCTCAAGGTTCTCTATAATGAGAAAAAAGAGCCGTTTCAGTGGATCCAGGTGCACAAGCTTCCTGATTTCGTGAATTTCAATCACAAGCGCCATGTCCTGAAGGGCGTTGATTGCACGGCTTGTCATGGCGACGTCAAGAAGATGTCCGTCATTCGCCAGGAAAAAACGTTGAACATGGGTTTCTGTCTGGACTGCCATCGCGGCGTCTCGACGCCCGATTATCTGCGTCACCTGGTTCAGCAAAATGGAAATCCGGCGACGGGCGTACCACCAGGCGGCATTGCACCAATTAGCTGTAATACCTGTCACAATTAAGACCGAGTGGATGAGGAATTTACTAGATATGAGTCACCAACACGAAGGCGATCAACTGCAAAAATCCAAGCCGGAGTCCAAGGCCAAATCCGGGATCAAATACTGGGTCGACCCCCGCGAGCTTTCTCACGATCCGTCGCGCCCGGTTCCAGCCGTCGGTGAATTTGCCTCGGCGCCCACAGCGGAAAATGCTGACGCATCTGACGGCCACAGTCGTCGCGAATTTCTCCAGATCATGGGAGCCAGCCTGGCCATGGTCGGTGCCTCGGCGTGCGCCCGCCGGCCGATTGAAAAGATTGTTCCGTATCTGAAGAAGCCCGAAGAGGTGACTCCCGGCATTGCCAACTGGTACGCCTCAACCTGCGGCGAGTGCGATTCCGGCTGCGGTATTCTGGTGAAGTCTCGCGAAGGCCGCCCGATCAAGTTCGAGGGAAACCCCCACCATCCGACCAACCAGGGTGGCTTGTGCGCCCGCGGTCAGGCCTCGGTGCTCAATCTTTATGATCCGGATCGTGCCCGTACGGCCTTGGAAGTCGGCCGCAAGGGTGGCGATGCTTCGGTGACCTGGGAAGCTCTGGACGCCAAAGTGCTGGCGAAGCTTCAGACGATTCGCGCCAACGGCGGCAAGGTTCGCGTTCTGACCGGCGAAGTCAGCAGCCCCTCGACCAACAAGCTCATTGCCGAGTTTTTGGCGGGTTTCAGCGGTGGCAAACGCGTCGTGTACGAGCCCATGGGTGCGGACGAAGTCGCGGTGGCTAGCGAGCTGAGCTACGGCACTCGGGTTGTGCCTCATTACCATTTTGATAAAGCCGATATCGTTGTGTCCTTCGGGGCTGATTTTCTGGGCACCTGGCTTTCGCCCGTCGAGTTCAGCAAGGGTTACTCCAAGAAGCGCAAAGTCGGCGTCAATGCGGTAAAAGCGCATGGCAAGACGATGTCGCGATTCGTGGCCTTTGAGTCGATCATGACGCTGACGGGTACGAATGCCGACGACCGCTTTCGGTTAAAGTCGGGTGACGAGCACAAGGCTGCCATGGCGCTGGCCTATGAGCTGATCGTCGCGCAGGGGCATTCCCGCTTTGCGGGCGATAGTGCCGTGAAGGCTGCGCTGGTTCCTTATTCTCCGGCTTCGATTGCACAGCAGCTGGACATTCCCGCTGAAGTTTTCAAGAAAACCGCGCAGGAGCTTTGGGAAAATCGCGGCCGCGGCATTGTCGTGGGCGGTGGCCAGAGTGTTAAAGGTGACGCCGGCGTGGCCCTGGAAGTTGCAGTCAATCTGCTCAACAGTGCGCTCGAGAATGACGGCGCGACCATCGATGGTACGGGCAGTCCGGCCACCGATCGCAGCTCGTATGCGGATCTGACCAAGCTTATCGAAGATATGAAGGCCGGTCAGGTCGATGCGCTTCTGATCTATAAGAGCAATCCACTGTTTACACTGCCAAAGTCCTTGGGCTTCGAAGAAGCGGCCGCCAAGGTTGGCCTGGTGCTGGCGTTCGCCAGCTCGGTCGATGAGACGGTTACTGCGGCAGACTATCTGTGCACGACCCCGCATCACACTGAAGCCTGGGGCGATGCCAGTCCCTATATTGGAGTGCACAGCATTCAGCAGCCGACGATCGCGCCGCTTTATCAGACGCGTGGCCTCGAAGATTCGCTGATGACCTGGGCCAAGCAACTCAAGCTTGCCGGAGCCATCACCGCTCAGCCGAACTGGCATGAGTATCTCAAGAACAACTGGAAAGAGACGGTCTACCGCGAAGCCGGCGGCAGCACGCCGTTTCCGCTGTTCTGGGAATCGATTTTGCGCGAAGGTTTTTCGGGTACCGGCAAGAGTGCCGGCAGTGCCCGCAGCTTTTCCGCGGGTGGCCTGAAGGCCGTACCCAGCCCGGCTTGGAACAAAGACAAGCTCACGTTGGCTCTTTATCCCAAGATTTCACAACTGGACGGCCGAGTGGCCAACAACAGCTGGCTGCAAGAGCTGCCAGATCCGGTGACAAAGATCACCTGGGACAACTACGCCTCGATTTCGGCTGCCCGCGCGGCCAGGCTTGGTGTTGAGGAAGGCGACGTCGTCAAGGTTACCTCGGCGCAAGGTTCCATCGAAGTACCGGCGCACGTTCAGCCGGGCATGCACGATGAGTCTGTCGCCGTGGCTCTGGGCTATGGCCGCAGAAATGCGGGACGGGTTGGCACCGGCATCGGTACCGACGCTTTTCCGTTGGCGGCCAAGGGTACGCGCGCGCTGGCCATGTCCGGCCTGATCGTTACCGTTGAAAAAACCGGCAAGCGCTACCAGCTGGCCGCGACTCAGCACCACAACAATATTGAGGGCCGTACCGCGGTCGTCAAGGAAGCCACGCTTAAAGAATACAAGCATGACTCCAAAGCCGGCAACGAGAGCGAAGGCGAACCGGCTTCGATGTGGGAACGCCACAGCTATCCCGGTTACCGCTGGGGCATGGCGATTGATCTGAACTCGTGCACGGGCTGCAGTGCGTGCGTGATTGGCTGTCAGTCTGAAAATAACATTCCCACCGTCGGTAAAAAGATGGTGCTCGACAGCAAGGAAATGCACTGGCTGCGCATCGACCGTTATTACTCGGGCGAAAAGGTGGAAGACCCCGATACGATGCATCAGCCGATGCTGTGTCAGCATTGCGAAAACGCGCCATGTGAGACGGTCTGTCCGGTGCTGGCCACCATGCATGATCACGAAGGCCTGAATCAGCAAGTCTATAACCGCTGCGTCGGCACTCGTTACTGCGCCAACAACTGTCCTTACAAGGTGCGCCGGTTCAACTGGTTCACCTTCACGGACGAGGACAGCGTGCCTGCGCCCCTGAATCTGGCCTACAACCCCGACCTTACCGTTCGTACCCGCGGCGTGATGGAGAAGTGCACGTTTTGCTTCCAGCGCATTCGCGAAGTCAAAGACCGGGCCAAGGATACGGGGTCGCTGGTGCACGACGGCGAACTCAAGACGGCGTGTCAGCAAAGCTGCCCGACCGATGCGATCATCTTCGGCAACATCAATGACAAGAACAGCAGAGTTTCGCAGATTGCCGCCGACGCCCGGGGTTTTACGGTGCTCGAAGAGCTCAACACGCGCCCTTCGATCACGTATTTGACGAAAATCAGGAACAACGAAACATGAGCACAACTGGAGCCACACTGGACGGTGTAGATATGAGTCATTCCGAAGTCGTTCTGAAGAATGCCGGTTCGCTGGCCAAAGAACCCCTGATCGATCCGACGAAAACCTTTGCGGACGTGAACGCGGACATCTGTCAGCCGCTGGAGAGTTTTCCGACCAAGCTGTGGTGGGGCGCTTTTTTGACAGCCAATGTGCTGGCCGTTATCGGCGTGGCGCTGATGGCGCTGACGATCGGCACCGGTATCGGCCAATGGGGTCTGAACCGCACGGTGGGTTGGGCTTTTGACATCACGAACTTCGTCTTCTGGATCGGTATCGGCCACGCGGGTACTTTGATTTCGGCCATTTTATTCCTGTTCCGCCAGAAGTGGCGTACCTCGATCAATCGTTCGGCTGAAGCCATGACGATTTTCGCGGTGATGACGGCAGGTATCTTTCCGCTGCTGCACACGGGCCGTCAGTGGGTCGCATTTTACTGGCTGCTGCCGTACCCGAACCAGAGACAGCTCTGGGTGAACTTTCGCAGCCCGCTGCTTTGGGACGTGTTTGCCGTATCGACCTACTTCACGATTTCTCTCGTGTTTTGGTACATCGGCCTGATTCCCGATATCGCTTCGGTTCGCGACCGCGCCAAGAACAAGATTCGCCGGCTGGTCTACGGTATCTTGTCCCTGGGCTGGACCGGTTCGGCCCGCGCCTGGAATCACTACGAAACGGCTTATATGCTGCTGGCGGGTCTTTCGACGCCGCTGGTGCTTTCCGTGCACTCGATCGTCAGCTTTGACTTCGCTGTTTCGCTGCTGCCGGGCTGGCACACGACGATTTTTCCGCCTTACTTCGTGGCCGGCGCCGTGTTTTCGGGTTTCGCGATGGTGCTCACCTTGCTCATTATCGCTCGTGAAGTGGTGCCGCAGCTCAAGAGCTATATCCGCCTGGTGCATCTCGAGAACATGAACAAGATCATTCTCGTGACCAGCATGATGGTGGGCTACGCCTATACCTGCGAGTTCTTCATCGCCTGGTACAGCGGCAGCATCTGGGAGAAGTTTCACTTCTGGAATCGTATGTTCGGGCCCATGTGGTGGTCGGCTTTTTTCATGTACGGCTGCAACATGATTGTTCCGCAGCTGTTCTGGTTCAAGAGCATTCGCCGCAATATTCCGGTCATGTTCGTCATGTCGCTGCTGATCAACGTCGGCATGTGGTTCGAGCGGTTCACGATCATCGTATCGGGGCTGTATCGCGACTTTCTGCCTTCGTCCTGGACCGCTTACCATCCGACGTAT
>JBBRLF010000037.1:0-22131 GCA_038231515.1 candidate division WWE3 bacterium | reverse complement strand
GTGCAGCTCGCGGCACCAGGCGTGAACGTGTACAGCACGGTGCATGTCGGCAAGGGCAGCTACGACACGTTCAGCGGTACCAGCATGGCTTGCCCGCATGTGGCGGGTGCAGCTGCGCTGCTGTGGTCGCTCAATACCGAGATGACCTATGCCGACATCAAGACCCGGTTGCTCGCAACGGTAGACCCGGTTCGTAATCTTCGTAAAAAGACGATTACGGGCGGTCGCTTGAATATCTACAATGCGATCAACAACATCATCCCCGAGCGCAAGGAGCCACCAGCCAATCAATGGAAGGCCATGGCTCATGCAGTCGAGAGCGTGCATCCGTACGTGAGCAACACCAGCCAGACGTTCGAAATTTCGCATCCCGGTGCAAAATTCGTTCGTATCCACTTCAGCAAAGTCGGTACCGAAGCAGGCTATGACCTGATTCGCATCAAGGACGGCGCGGGCGTGGTAGTGGAAGAGCTCAGCGGCGAGCAAGCCAATTATACGACGGATTACGTGGAGGGGGACAAGGCTTCGGTTACGTTCAGCTCTGACGGCTCAGTCGATGGTTGGGGTTTCGCTATCGATCGCTACGACTTTATCGATTAATTCACCGCTTTACGAGGGATTACATGGCTCTGGCTATGTAATCCCTCTTTCGTTATAGTCCATTCATGCGCACGATTATCCACACCCTCCTCCTCACTTTTGCATGCGCATTTGCAGTCCTCTATGCCCAGGAGACGCCCGGTGGCCCGGTCGGATCGTCTCACGCCATGAAATTTGATCCACGTCTGGCGCCCGAGTACGTCGACCTTTTGAAGCATCAGGCCGAGGAGCGTAAAGATTTCTATTCCGCTCGCGCCAAGGCCAGCGAAGAGCTGCAAGCGACGCACGTCACGCAGCGTGCCGATCTTGTGGCTACGCATCGAGCGGCACGTCACAAATTTGAAGACGAAAAACATAGCCGCAACGAACGAGCGGGCTTTTTCAAAAGCCAGCGCAGCGACATGACGGCGCTCGAGGCTCGCCAGAAGGCAGATATGTTGAGCCTGGACGCCGATCTCGAAAAGAAGCTTCTCGAGTTTCACGCGCGGCAACGCAAAGACCGTGAAGAGCTGGCCGATCAGCTGTTGAAGAGCCATCAGTAAGCATGAGCAACCCGGGCCGCGAGCGGTTTTTATTCTACACTGCGCTGCTCTACTCGATTTGCATTTACGGCACCATGGCCGTGATGAGCATTGGCGCAGGCCTTACGCTGGCTGCCTGGTTGGGGCTGCGCAGAAGTCATTACCGCACGGATCTGCGTGCGATGCGGGATTCGCCGGTCTTCTGGCCCACGGTATTTCTGGGGGTGGCGTGTCTGTGGTCGCTGGTCTGGGCCAAATTTTCGGGACTCACCTTTTATGGCATGCGGCCCACGATATCCTGGGATGACACCCGAAAGTCGTGGCATCTCGTTTTTCCGTTTATTCTTTTTGCGATATTTTCGACGCTCAGTGCGCCGCAGCTGCGGCAGGTGGTGCGGGTGTGGTTCTGCTTTGGTGTGGCCTCGGCCGTGCTGGGCATCGTGCAATATTATATTCCGCTTTATGAGCCGATGATGCTGCCGCATACCCACTACGAGGGCCATGTGGCAGGTACCGGCTGGCTGGCTTTGTTCGAAGGTCGCTGGCATGCTACCGGGCTCGCGGGATTTCATCTGACTTATGCGGCCATTATCGGCTTTCCGGCTGCCTTCTCGCTTGCGGTCATGGCCGTGCTTTTTCGGCGCGAGGGCTTTAGCCGGCGCACCGGGCTGGTTGCGGTGACGACGTTGCTTTTCTTCATCGCAAATCTTTGTACTTTTTCAAAAATCGCCTGGCTCGCCATGCCGCTGACCGCGGTACTTATTGCGGTCGTCGGCTTCAAGGGGCGGCCCCGTTATCTGGTGCTGAGCGCGATTGTCGCATTCTGTGTGCTGTTTGGCTGCTCTTCGGCGTTTCGCGAACGCATGGGTGCTGACACCCGCACCTACACTGAGCGTCAGCAGATCTGGGCCGTGAACTTTGAGATGATTCGCCAGTTTCCCATTTTTGGCGTGGGCTGGCACCGCAACTCTGAGCTCTCGCACGCGTACTACGACAAGGTTTTACATGCGGAAGGCTTCGAGTCGCATGCTCACAATAATGTTCTCGATCAGTGGGCGACGACGGGCTTGTTTGGGCTTGTCGGATTTGTATGGCTCAACGCCGTGCTGGTCTTGATGAGCTTTCGACTTTATCGCAACACGCACGACTTGCTTTGGCGCAGTTTGGGATTGGGACTGGTCGCCGGGTGGTTTTGTCTGCAGCTCAATGGGCTTACTCAGGTGAACTGGTGGGATGCTCGGGTGATGCACCAGATTGGGTGGGTCACTGCTATTACTATGGAAGGGTATCGAAGGTATTGCGTGGCCGTGAGCCCAGAACGGTGGCAGGGCGAATGAGGCGGATTACTTCGGTCTTTCCAGTAATTATTTTATTTTCGATAATGAGTGCGGTCAAAGCTGGTGAGCCGTCCGGCAGGATGGCAAGTGGAGAGTTTTCAAGGGCGAGAAGCACCAGTCTATCATCCGGACAGTGTGTCCTTCTCGGTGGAGCCCATCTCCAGTCTTGGCAGGAGAATTATTGTCTGGGGTATATCAACGATGTTTTTTGTAAATGCTACTGTTGCCTAGCGGCGCAGCCAGAGTTACTTCAAACAGTAAAAAAAGGGAACGACGCTACGCTTCGATCGACGCTTGCAGGTATTAGGTCTGCAAGAGATCGCAATCTTGCTCAAGTCAAAGCGTTATCGTTTGCGGTTATCTTTGATAGAGAGGACCTTGCGAGGGTTATGCTTGAGGTCAAACCGCGACTTGACGACTTTCCAGATCATGCCGGACTCGCTGTTTTACTGGCTAAGCAATGGCACGTCGACTGGCTTGCGCAGCGACTCTTGCAGATGGGTGCGCCTGAAATTGATGCCTCGGGTCGCAATAGCCGATCTGATATTTTAAACGGGATTTTGGAGTCAAATTCGGAAAGTCTGTTCCTGCGCATATCGCGAACGTTAGGACGCCACGAAAAGGGCAGTTATCGCCGCTGAATAGGCCGAAAATGGGTAGGCTAAAGTTTACCGTGCCAAGGCCGATCTAGCAGTGGGGGGCCTTTACGTGGCAGACAACGACTCACGCGAAAAACAACTCACAATGACGGTTCTCATGACGCCCGAGATGGTAAATTTCTCAGGCAAGGTCCATGGCGGCGCCATGCTGAAGCTGCTCGATCAGGTGGCTTATGCCTGCGCCTCGCGCTACTGCGGCAACTACGTGGTCACGCTTTCGGTGGACCAGGTTGTTTTTCGCCAGGCCGTGCAGCTGGGCGAGCTGGTCACCTTTTTGGCCAGTATCAACTATACGGGACGCACGTCGATGGAAATTGGAATCAAAGTTATTGCGGAAGACCCTCGTCTACGGACGTGCGTGCATGCGATGTCGAGTTTCTTTACGATGGTCGCGGTGGATAAAGACGGTAAGTCCACGCCGGTGCCACCGCTGCAGCTGCAGACCGATGTCGAGCGCGAACGTTTTTCAGCCGCTCAGGACAGAAAAAAGCTGCGTGAAGAATACGAAGTGCGGCACCATGCAACGCGCAATGCCCCCAAAAAATCGGTCGCCTAGCTTGAAGTAAATAATTCATGAAACTCCGGGCAAAGTGCCCCTGCTGGTGCGCCGACTCTTGGAAATTGCGAATATTCAGGGGTGAACGCCGGTGAAAGCCGCTGGCACGTTCGCTGCACATAGCCTAACCATGGAGGCCCTCATGAAATCACGAAGCAGATTTATCAATGTCATGACCGCCGCCGCATTGGTGCTGGCGCTGGGCTCAGCGGCGTTGTCCGTCAAGATTGCTCTGGCGGCTCAGTCGGCAACGGCCATGCAGCGCCTGACTATTCCATGCGGACAAGTGGACCGGGTACCGTCGTAAATTTATTCGTACCGACGATGGTGATGCCCAGATTTAGATAGCGCGACACCATACCATGGCGATTTTCGTAATCGTGCCAGCGTTCAAGGAGCTCGGCTACAGGCAGAAAGGCATAGCCCGTGACCGCCGAGGGGTCCATGAAGTAGGCATTATCTGCATCCAGTGCCACCAGGACAGAGTAATGTCCGCTGTCCCAGGTGTCGCTCCACTTTTTGTCGAACGTATCGCGCCAGGCCTGTAAATCCAGGATAACGGTCTCGCCGCGGCCGAGTGCCGCGCGAAGATCAGCAATGGTCATGTCGGTGCGCATGCTGGCTTGCAGGCCATGCTGCTTGGCCACGTCGACAATTTTCACCGGCTCAGTGCCGTCTTTGGCAGTGGTTTCGAGTGCAGTGTAGAGCCCGGACTCATTACCAGAATAAGCGTGCCAGTAATAAAGCACGGACATCAGCGCGGCGGCTCCGCAGCTGTAACTCGTCGCTTGGGCAATCAACGGTAACGCCAGCGCGTTTGCGGGAAGCTGTGGCGCCGGTGCCGGATTCGAGGCCTGCGACGGAAAGGTCGTGAGCACCGTGAGCAATACCAGGATCAACAGAAGATTTTTCATTCCACCCGACTCTAGATCAGTTGCTCGAGACTTCAAGCTCGAAGTCGGCTTGCGTTAATGCGATGCGCAACATATTTCCCGCACCAGTGGGGGAGTCCACTCATGAAGAGATCGCAGTTGACCCAGCCAATCGTCGAATAGCCGTCGACACGCCTGAGGTGATGAGATTTTATGCGATCAGTGAATTGAATCCATTTACACAAGGAGAAGACGATATGACGAAGTCTACGATGGCATTGTTGACGGCATTCGGATTGGCTCTCGGTTCAGGCGGATTTGCTCAGGTACTTCCCGGTGGTCCTTACCAGGGCGGCGGCGCTATTCCAGTTGGAGGCGGCGGCGTTTATGGCGGTGGCCAGATGAAGGGTGGCCAGTCCAAGGGCGGTCAGAGCAAAGGTGGCCAAGTTAAGGGCGGCCAGTCCAAGGGTGGCCAGACCAAGGGCGGCCAGACCAAGGGCGGCCAGACCAAGGGCGGCCAAGTTAAGGGCGGTCAGTCTTATGGTGGTGCAATCGGTGGCGATGTTGGCGGTCCCGTGGGTGGTGCTGCAAATGGTGGCGCACCTACCGGCGGCGGAACGGGCTACTAAGTAGTCGGGGGACTCATTTAATCTAGCGTTCGTGCGATTCAGAGGGGCGGACCCAGTGTTGCGGGTCCGCCCTTCGGATTTATGACGGCTTACTTACGTAAGGATTTGATTTCAGTGATGAATTTCTCGAGCTGGGCAACGTAATCGCTAAGCCGCTCAGAACCTTCCCCGGCCTTCCAGCGAAATCCTGGTACCGCGACAGCCTTGGCGCTGCAGGAATAGCTGAAAGGTTTGATCTCGCGCTTGGGAGTGGTTACTGGTGCTGCCGTTTTTGCGGCGTCAGCCGGCGTAAGCGCGCTGGCCACGGCATCATCGATTTTTTCGACCTTCGCGATGATCTCAGTGTGTTGCTCGGGCGGGCTTTCGAGAAGTTTTCTCAGCACCGAGCGCTGGCTGATGCCCCGGCTCATGAGTTCCTTCTTTGTCGACTCCGGCAGCCGCGTGTAGCCGATGCATTCGGTGATGCGCGACTTTGGCTTGCCGAACGCGATGGCGATGCCCTCGTGGCTTGTGTAGGCCTGGGCTTCGAGAAGCGAAAGATACCCTTCGCCTTCTTCCAGCGGATGCAGATCGACACGGTCGAGATTTTCGCGCAACGCGATTTCGTGCACGCCTTTGTCATCGGAGTTGATGACCCGGGCCGGAATACGCTCAAGACCCGCGAGTTTCGAGGCCCGCAGACGGCGTTCGCCGGCAATTACCTTATAACGGTCGCCATTTTGGACGACCAGAATAGGCTGCAATACACCGTGCATCTTGATGGAATGGGCCAGACCCGCGATTTCGGCGTCGTCGAAGTGCGTTCGCACTTGAAGTTCGCTGGCATCGACCTTCTCAACCTGAATGAAGTTCACCAGAAACGTGGTCGTGTTGCGAAAGTTCGAGGCATTCGTATTCGCGCTGTTGCGGGCGGTACTGTACATCTGCCGCAAATAGCCGCTGCCTTGCCGGGTTTTTATCTTTTTTGAGTCGCCGTCTTTGCTGTCTTTGTTTTCATCCATGATTTTCCTGCTCCTTGCTTAGAGAAATAGAAGTTCGCGGGTCATTGCGCCGATATCCTGTGCGCCTACGCCGCGAGAGTTCACGCCCCACACGGTTGTGCGGCGCTTGGTGGCTTCATTGAGATCGGCGCTGCGGCTGATTACGGCCGTCGTGCAGAAGTCTGAAAACTGCGATTTCAGCTCGCCCAGCACTTCCTGGCTGATGACTTCGCGATTGTCGTACAGATTTGGAATGATTTTGATCGCCAGCTCCTTCTTGAACTCGCGTTCCATGTCTTCAATCGTCGCCATTACCAGCGACATGCCGTGAAAAGAGAGCGGATTGGTCGCACATACGACGTTCACCAGATCACTCGCCACCAGCATCGAGCTGTTGAGAATCGAAGCTGCCGGATTTGTGTCGGCCACGATCAGATCGTAGTTGGCCGCAACGGATTCGATGGCTTCACCCAGGCGATACTCGCGCCGGGGCTTTTGATTGAGCGGAATTTCAATCGTGCACAAGCCCAGATTGGCGGGAACGAGATCCAGGCCGGGTGCGACGTTGATGATCGCATCCTGCATCTTCAGATCATTGATCAGCACGTCGTAAACCGTGGGCAGCTCGTGGGCATCAAGCACATCGAGATTCAAGGTCAGGTGACCCTGACCGTCGAGGTCCAATGCCAGTACCCGATAACCCATCATCGCGGCCTGCATCACATACTGCGCGGTGAGCGTCGATTTGCCTGTGCCGCCTTTCACGTTATAAAACATCTGCTTCTTGTGCGCGGGCTGCGCGGGGGTCTTGCCCGTTTTCATGAAATCGGCGTAGCCTTCGTGGTCGGCTGCAGGTCGGTCGCCGCGGCGACCGGTGAAAAAACTCTGCATGTTTTCGAGCGGTATCATCTTGCGATCGACGTTGCCCACTCGACGACGAACAGTCTGCAGACCGCCGTCTTTTTCTACCGTATCCAACTGCGACTTTTCAATATTCGCGAGCCTTGCGAGCTCGGCCGAAGTAAAGGAAATATCCCTGAACGATCCCATTTGTAATTACCCTCCGTGGAAACAAACCGTTGTGAGTTGTTATTCTAGTCGTGGATAAAATTTCCCACCAATTAAAACTCGTCGTTTGGCGGCTTCTGATGAAAATATATTTTATCGAGGCCGGGTTTGGTCGCCGCGGCGACCGAAGTTGAATCGGTGACACCCGCGAAATGTCCGAGAGGGCGGCTTGGATATTTTTCGAAAAAAAACTTGCCGAAAAATAAAATCGAGGTTTTTTATTTTTTGTAAAAATGGCGGAGCGGTCCCGTCGATATGGTTTGCTGAAAAAGTCGTGAGTTGGGAATGGCGGTCGGAAATAGTCGTCGGAAATGGTCAGCCAGAATTGGCTTCCTGGAAATGGCCGACCAGAATTGGCGTCTCAGAAATCGCCGGCCAGAATCGGCGTCTCAGAAATCGCCGGCCGGAAAATAGCGCCCCGAAAATTTAGCCAACGTCGCCTCTGTCAGAACGCTTTCGTGTTTGCTGAGGTAGTGGACCAAGAACCGAGGTAAAAATTCGGGTCGGATCGGGGCCCGGATTTTTGTGTCAGATCGGTCGCCGCGGCGACCAAACTGAGGTGCCGAAAAATGTCACGACCATCGGAAAGTTTTACTGGTTTTGCCTGGTCGCCGCGGCGACCGAAATCAGCGATGAAAAATAGTTTCCAGATTTGATTTCTGAAAGCCCAGCTAGACTTCCAGCGACCCATCGCCCGCGCAGTAATTCCAGGCGACGAATAAAAAAAGTTTCGTTTCGGTAAGGCGCCTCGTGGCAAGGCTCAAGGAGAGTTCCGGTTTTTTCCGCTGGTACTGACCTTGCTCTTACGTTCTTGCAATGAAGCAACTCACTCTGATTCGGGAAAAGAAATACGCTGCCAGAAAATGTTCCAGGCCTATTTCTCTACGCGGGGCAAATCACATCGTGATGAAGTCACTGCGGCCGACACTGCGCAGGTATCACGCTCCAATACGTTTTCTCATTCGCGAGGCGCAGGATCGTTTCGGCGTAAAAATCAGAGCGCTGGCCATTATGGGCGACCACATTCATCTGGTGATGAAAGTCGGAAGCCGAGCGCAGTTCGCAAACGCGCTTCGTTTCCTGGCCGGGCGCATCGCTCAGAAAGTTGCCGGCGCAAAACTTTGGCGGGCCCGCTTCTGGTCGCGGCCCTTGAAAACGCGAAAGGAGTTGCAGGTCGTCGATGCCTACGTCGCGCGCAATGCAGTGAAGGCCGGGATTTTTTCTCAGTGTGACGGCTTTTTCATCGTGGATGGCGTGCTGCAGCTCTGAAACTGGTCGCCGCGGCGACCGTACTATTCTCGCGAGGCCAAAATTGGGAGAATGATGCGATTCTCGCGATCGAGCGCCTCTTTTTCGCTTTTGGCGATGGCTGCGAGATTTGAAATCCCGAGAATAACTTGTAGATACCTTGGCAATGTCGACACGGGAATCAAGACGACGTCGATTGGGGTGGCGCCTCTGTAATCGATGTTGATTGTGATGTGTGCCGTCTTTGCTTCGTGGAGATAGGGGCGTAGTAGGACCAGCTTGCGCCAGAGCTTGGCTCTGCCGAGGGTGACCTCGGGAAGCTCCTTCCATTTTAAACTGACCTCTGGAAGTGATTCCCAGAAGCGCATAAATCGTTTTATTTGGAGATAGTGGCTAACGCCCGATACGATTCCGATCAACCCAATTAGTAGAAATAGAATTGGCAGGGTAATGGAATCACTCCAAGAAGCTTGAAAAGTGGCGGAAGATTTTTTGATATTTTCTTGTCCGTTTAGCATGAGGGTGTGTTTTTGATCGGTCACAAACTCGCGGACTGAAATGTCTCGGTCTCTTGCCAGTTCCTTTTCTCCCCAAACGATTAGCGGGAGTTTTTTATCTATGACATGGGTGAAGTCACTACTTTCGTAATAGCGTCCAATGACCTGAAATGGTCTACCATCAACCCAGCCCGCCATCGTGCTCGTGGCGACATTCAGCGGATCTAGACTCATTAATGGCGACTTTACCCAGTATCCCAATTGGGCAGAGCTTGGTGTTATCGCGCTCTTGATCCAGTAGGTGCGATCCATTTGGGTCAACATTGGTGGAATCGCTCTGTCGGCCATCCATCGTCCACAAAGATTCAGCCCAAAGTACGTTGCCGGTGCAAAAATCAGTAATATCAAAATCATTCTCAGTCGAGCCGTAAGCGGCATGGCGGCTTTGGTGAGGCGTGCATAGGGACTATCTCCCGTCACTGGTGGAAGGGATCGTCTGTTCAAGGACAGTAATACCCACACGCCTGAAATGGAGCCCACTAAGGTTACGGCGATACCAATTGTGGATATCCAAACATCAAGCTTCGAAGCGAAATCCATAGCGTCCTATCGGCAATAATGCGGTGTTCTACGATAGCCTGACAGGCAAAGGAAACGTGAAAGGTACCAAAATTGCTCCTAGGAACCCATGTCGCGTCTCGTGCTAGCGCTCATGCTGCTTTCCCAAACCGCTGGTGCAGCCACCGCTGCTGCAGCTTCCGATGACGACCTCGCCGCTGCCATACGCACCACAATAAGCACTCAGCCAGACCTGAAGTTCGCCACGATTGGTGTGACGGTGACACGAGGCGTGGCCCAGATAACCGGTGAGGTCGAGCGGCCGTCACAGAAAACCCGGGCTTTTCTGGACGCCCTGGCGGTGAACGGCATCGTGGGCGTTGACGCCTTTGGGGTGACGGTGCGGCCTCGTGCGCCTGAGGTACCGATCGCGATTCGGCGCGACGATACTGAAATCTATAATGAGGTTGCTGGCGAGATCGGCGCTGACGTGGCGGTGGGTGAGACTAATACGACCGTTTCGGTGCGAAACGGGGTGGTGCGGCTGTCGGGCACTTACCATAGTTTGGCGGCAAAGCTTGCGGCCGAGAATGACGCGTTACTGGTGCGGGGAGTGAGGCGGGTGGTCAGTGATATTGTGGTGCATCCACTCGTGCGATTCAGTGACAAGAGTATCGGCAAGGCTGTCGAACAGGTTTTGCGCGCAGAGCCCGAGCTTAAAGGACGCCCAATCGTGGCGCAGGTTAAAGACAGCACCGTTGTACTGCATGGTCGGGTATCGAGTGCAGCGCAATGGCTGCTGGCCACGCGCGATGTCGCACGAGTTCCGGGTATCGTGGCGTTGCGCAACCAGATTGAAATCGCCGCAGGGGATGAGATTGATGATGCCACCCTCAAAAAAGCGGTGGACTCTCAGATCGATCACGACCCATTGCTCAGTCCCGGGGGAGGCAATCGGGTTGATACCGTAGCGAATCAGGGCGTCGTCATCATCACCGGCTCGGTCGTTTCGATAACCGAGTTCACGCGGGCGCTGCTCGATGCCTTTCAGGGGGGCGCCAAGGCGGTGTGGAACCAGGTCAAGATCCAGTCGGGGGATGTCCCTGGTCTTGCGGTGCGTTATTTTGAGACCTATCCCGGAGAAGTCTATCCCTTGGGTAACGGCGAGCCTGGCAATATTCAGCGAGCACCCACGAGCGAATCGGCTACGAAACCAGCTCCTGCACCAACACCGACTTCGGCACCGACGCCGAGTCCCCAACCAACTCCGAATCCCATTCCAACCCGAACACCCTCAGACTAAAACTAAGCCTGACGCACAAAAGTATTCGGGGCCTATCATTATATAGCAGCTGTGCCTACATGCGCTCAGGTACGCGCATCCCTAGTAAACTCAAGCCCTTGAGCAAGGTTCGCTGTGTGGCCAACACCAACGCCAGGCGCGCCCGCGCAACCTCGACGTCTTCGACCAGCACTTTGTGGGCACGGTAAAAGACGTTGAAGGTCTTCGTCATGTCGATCAGGAATGTGGCCAGCACATTGGGCCGATAGCCATCCAGTACGATATCGAGCACTTCGGGCAGCCGGGCCAGGGTGCGAATCAGGTCAATCTCTTCGGTGTGCGCAAGCTTTGCCTGTGCCGCAGTGGCCAGCTTTTCAAAGCCGGGCTGGGCAATAGCCAGATCCATGAGCTTGGGAATCTGAATTCCGGCCAGCAGCTCGGCCGGCGCGTTTCGTAGAATTCCCAGACATCTGGTGTGCGCGTACAGGATATAGGGACCGGTTTCGCCCTCGAAGTCACAGACGCGATCGATATCGAAGTTCACGTCGGTAACCCGGTCGGTGGAAAGATCATTATAGATGATGGCGCCCGTGCCGATGATTTCGGCGGCTTGGGCACGTTCGTCTTCGCTCATGGTGGAGTTCTTTTCGGCCATGATTGTTTTGACGCGATCATAGGCGTGGTCGAGCACGGCTTCCATGGTGACGAAGTTGCCTTTGCGGGTGCTCATCTTGGCGTCTTTGAAACGGTAGAGTCCAAAGCCGATATGCACGCAGTCTTTGGCCCACGCATAACCCATCAGCTCGAGCACCTTGAACACCTGTTCGAAGTGCAGCTTCTGTTCACCGCCCACGACATAGACCATCTTGGCGAAATGAAACTTCTCATGCCGGTAAATGGCCGCCGCCAGATCGCGCGTGGCATAGATTGTACTGCCATCGGCTTTGCGCACAATGCAGGGGGGCATGCCGAATTTTTCCAGATCAACGACCAGCGCACCTTGCGATTCGATCAGCAGACCTTTTTCTTTAAGCAGCTTTTCCAGGGCCGGGACCTTATCGATATAAAAAGACTCGCCCCAGTAATGGTCAAAGTGCACGTTGAGGCGCTCATAGGTGCGGCGAAATTCTTCGAGCGACAGGTGCAGGAACTTTTCCCAAAGTTTTTTGATCGCGGCATCGCCCTTCTCAAGGCGGGTGAAATATTCGCGGGTTTTGAGCTGCAGCTTTTCGTCCGACTCGATATCCTTATTGATGCGGACATAGAGTTCGACGAGATACTCGATGCCCCGCTTGTCCAGCTCGGCATCAACGCCCCACATCTCGTAGGCCACGGCCAGCGTGCCGTACTGCGTGCCCCAGTCCCCCAGATGGTTGATGGCGACCGGTTTGTAGCCGCGCGCCGCAAAGGTGCGCGCCAGGCAGTTGCCGATCATGGTCGAACGCAGATGATAAATATTGAACGGCTTTGCCACGTTGGGGCTGGAAAATTCCATAATGACGGTAGGCGCGTCCTTGTCCAGCGGCGTGACTTTTTTGGTCGCCAGCTCGTCGCCCGAAAGCAGCAGCGACTCCAGCACGTCGGTTACCAGCACTTTGTGTTTCACGGTGAAGTTCACATAGGGGCCCAGGGGTGCGATGTCGACCTTGGCGGTCAGGGCTGGCACGGCGGCAAGTTTTGCCGCCAGGTCTTTGGCAATAATCGGGGGCGCTTTGCGCATCGACTTGGCCAGCTTGAAAGTAGGAAAGCCAAAGTCGCCCATTTTGGGGTCGGGCGGTACCTCTAGAACCGCTTCAGCAACGGCTTCCGGGGGGAGAGCGTTCTTTACTTGGGCAAAAATTTCCTCACGGATCGCATCAAACAGCATATGTGGGATTTAACCTACCAAATTTGCTCAAATTTACCAGCCCAGCCGCCGATCAAGTGATGAGGAGGAACGAGTGCCACGAGGTTTTGGGTTACGTCGCAAACATATTCGAGGAGTTTACGCGGGAATATCCGTCGTCGCGGTCATTACCGTGTTGGCGATTCTGTCTGCGCTCGAAGGACGTGCCTCGGAACATGAAGGCGGTCATTCCAAGGAAACCACGCCGCACGAGGCTGCGACGCATGAAGTCGCGACTACGCACGAGGGTGCCGAAGAGCACGGTGCCGCTTCGCTGCCTCAGCTTGGCGAGCACAAGAGCAGCTGGCGCCTGTTATTTGAACGGTCGGTTGTTGCTGAAGTTTACCGCACCTTTGAAGAGCATCTGCACGAAGCCGCCAACCTGGACCAGGACAACGAAATTTTACGTAAACGGGTGGCTACGCTCGAAGCCGAAAACGGGCATCTGGTCGATGCCAGCTTTGAATGCCGCGAAGCCGCGCGCGCCACCGAACTTAAGGCCGAGGCCGTAGCCGAAGGCGGGCTTGAAACCTCGCGCACGATTGCGTCGCTTAAAACCGCCGAACCCGAGCTGCTCAAAAAGTCACCGAAGCAGATCTTTGACTCAGCTGCCGAAGCTTTTGCCAAAAATGACTTTGAAACGGCTGGCAAAGCTTTTGTCTATCTGGTCGACAACTCCGAAGACGATGCCTTTCAGGATGCCCAGACCTTTTATCTTACGGGCGTCAGTTTATATAAGCTTGGAAATTACAAACGAGCGGTCTCGTATCTCGAGAAGGCCGAAAAGCACGCGAAGGTGGAGGACCTGAGTTACGGTTCGCGCGCGCTGGGCTGGATCGCGCTCTGTCAGAAAAAATTGGGTAATACGCGTGCCGAAAAAAGCACGATTCGC
The DNA here is from genome assembly GCA_038231515.1 of candidate division WWE3 bacterium. GTDB lineage: Bacteria > Bdellovibrionota > UBA1018 > UBA1018 > UBA923 > JACQAX01. The sequence continues at coordinate 8,547 of JBBRLF010000037.1, read as the reverse complement.
GAGCTTATCCAGAAATATCCCAGGTCCCCAGAAGCGCGGAGGTTGAATCGGAATGCGTAGAGTTGATGCGGGAATAGCTGCCGTGATTGCAGCGACCATACTTGGCACGGTACCGGCGGTGGGTGGGTACAGCAACACCACAACAGACTCAGTGCACGCCAGTGCACCGGAGGGTGGTGACTTTTCCACCGTTGGTATCGTGACCCAGGTCCTGGGCGGCTCTTTTTCGGTCGAAGCTGGAAAGTCCGCGGCCCGGACCATCGAGGTCGGACAAGGCGTGCAGTCGGGCGACCGCATCTGGGTTGAGCACAAGGCGTTGGTGCGTATTACGGATACCGAAGGCGGCCGAATCACCGTGGCGGGGCCCGCCTCGGTCGAGTTCGTGCGCAAAGGCCGAACTCATGCGGTTGCGCGAATATTCAAGGGCTCCATCAAATTTCGCGCGGCTGAAGGACAGGTCATGCGTTTTGAAAACGCGTTTGTCGCTGGCACCGTCGCGGGCGAAGGCGCGGTCTGGGCTTCTGCCGACAGCGTCCAGGTGCTGGGTCTTACCGGCGACGTAAAAGCCTGGCATCCGCATCTGGTCCAGGCGGCTGTACTGGTGACACCCGGATTCTTCACCGAGTCTTCGTTGCAGTTCAAACACCTGCAGCCCAAGATTCCAGTGCGGATCGACGCTGAACATTTTGAACATTTTCTCTCCCGCTTCGAAGAAACGCATGCGCCGCTCGAGGGCGCTGAAGAGCAGAAACGCGGGCTGGCCTCTGTCGATAGCCGCGAGGTGGCCGAAGCCGCTGCCCTGGCCGAGCAGGCCGCCGTGCGGGTCGCACGCTCACCGGCTCAGTTCACCGAGCCCACGGACGCCGACTCGATCAAGCGTCTGCGCGCGCATATCTCGGGCAAAGATTACGAAGAACAGGACGAGGTTCCCCTGGCGGCGCCAGGACCTCGTTTCAATGCTTATGGTCAGCGGTTGAAATCGCGTGGCCTGGCTGGCGAAAGGCATGCTCCGACCTGGCAGGTCGTGGAGCAGTCGCGGAAGCCGCTAAAAGATCTGGATGATGAGCAGCGGACGCTGCTCAAGAAGCTGGGTAAGAAGCCAAAGATTGAGGCCAGCGAGTAGTCGCACGAGCCTGACCGGTTTTTTTTGGATGCAGGGCCGAGGTAGGCCCTGCGCAGTACTAAGGAAGGTGGTTTTATGAAGTGGAAACTGGCAGTTGGTATTTTTCTATTGGTGTGGCTCATGCCACTCAGTGCCCTGCACGCCGCCAGCGCTCCAAAATCCGCGAGCCCCAACAACGGCGGCAACTCGGGTGAAATTTCGCTGATGGGCAGCTTTTCCAAGAGCGACTTCGGCAACGACACCTATTCGACCACCCGTCGTTATACCGCTACGTTTGGCCTGAACCTGACCGTACTCTCCGAACTCGAACTTTCTTATGCCTATACGGACAACTTTTTTAACGGCAATCCGACGCAGACCACCGCTGTCAACGAACAGTCGCTGGGCCTTTCGCTGGTCCAGGGCCTGCTGCCGCCCGCGATGGTGATCGCGCCCTACGTCAAAGTTGGTGCCGCGCAGTACAACCGCAAGCAGTCGGGCAGCGTTGCCGGCATTCCCACGACGCCTCAGGTTGAAAAAAGTCCGAGCGGAATTCTGGGCGGTGGCCTTCGCATATTCCTATTACGGAACTTCTCGCTTAAGCTCGAGGTCGTGAGCTACCTGCCAAACTTCAACATCTCGGCCGCTAAGAATAACTTTTCGGCCCAGGGCGGAATCGGATGGGATTTCTGAGGCCTGGCCTCCTTGTTCGCATCGCGCTCTTCGTGCCTCTGTTGCTCAGTACGGGTTGCAGCACGGCCTCTTATCTGGTGCAGGCGGGTATCGGTCAGCTTGCGCTCTATAACCACGAGCGTCCGCTGCAAGAGGTGATTGCTGATCCGCACACCACCGAAAAAGTTCGTGAACGGCTACGTTGGGTGCCCGAGATCAAGAAGATGGTCGAGACCGAGCTGGGCGTGCCGCCCACCTCGAACTACACGACTTACGTGCAGCTGGATCGCAAGTATCTGACCTGGGCCCTCACGGCCGCCGAGCCGTTTGAGCTGAAAACCGTGAAGTGGTCATTTCCGTTCTTTGGCGCGTTTCCCTACCTGGGCTTTTTCAAGGAGAAAACCGCGCAGGATTGGGCGCGCGACTATCAGCAGAAAGGCTATGACACCTACGTGCGCGGAGCCTCGGCTTATTCGACGCTGGGCTGGCTACGCGATCCCATGGTGTCGAGCATGCTTTACCGCGACAAAGGCGCCATGGTGGATCTCATCTTTCACGAGTCCACGCACGGGCAGATCTATATCAAGGGCCAGGTGGATTTTAACGAGCAGATCGCCAACTACGTTGGCGATACAGCCGAAAAGCAGTGGCTCGAGCGTACCTATGGCGTCAAAAGCAAGGAGCGCAAAGGCTGGGACAATGACCGCAGCGATCGGCGGCGCTTTGGGCTGATGCTGCGCAAGTTTGCCGACGAGCTGAAGATTTACTATCCGGCGAGTTCGAACTTATCGGTGCAAGAGCGCCAGGCAGGCAAGATGAGTCGTTTCAACGCGTTTCGCAAAGCTTTGGAAGCTGAGCCGTGGGCAGGCACGGGCTGGGGGCGCGTGGGCGCGCTGATTACGAACAACGCCGGGCTGCTCGCGTTTCTGACCTATGAGGACGAGCAATCTTTATTCGATGAGCTGGACGAAAAATGCGGAGGGCACCTTAAAGATGCCCTCCGCTATCTGAAGAGTTTTGAGCGGGAATGGGATCGGCTCAGCTCCGATGAGCGCAATACGACCAAACCGCAGACTATCCTGAAAGAACGCTTACGGCGTAATGCAGGGAGTGCTGTCTGTCTCTACCTGGACGCTAAGTGACCAGGTCGCATTAGAAAGAACCGTTCCCACGCCGCACTGCTGTCTCTGGCACTGCTGCAGCATATCGAGCGAGCCGGGGCAGCAGGTCCAGTTGTTCTGGTGGTAGTCCCAGTTCCAGTTACCGCAGTAGCTGGCCGCATAACAGCCGTAGTAGTTGGCCGTGCAAAAGGTATTACATTTGTAGTCGGTGCGAACATTGTCGACCTTGATCGTGTAGGTCGTGCTGCCGCCTTGCAAATAGGAGCTGAAGTCAGCGACTGCTGGATCAGACTTTACGCCTACCGCCAGGCCCGTCGAGTAGCCCGAGCTTCCGCCCTGGCTAGGTACGGTAATCATGCCCACTTCGATGCCGTTGGCCAGCAGATGAATGTCAGCCGACATGTGGTTGTAATTTGCGGTGCCGCCGGTGCCGCCAGTCGTGCCCGAGCCGCTTGGCTTGAGGCTGACGCGCAGCTTGTTGTCGGCCACGATCGCGGGGCCGGGAAAGGTTGGGTGTATCGCGGCGGTGCCGGTACCATACATGAGGGGCGACGAGTAGACTGGATGCGCCGGATAGATCGGGCAACCGTTTGCATTTACGCCGCCGGTAGCGCCGCTGGCGCCAGAAGTGCCGCTCGAACCGCTGGTTCCGACCGGCGGGGTGACGACGACGGGCGAAGTGTTCGAGCCGCCGCTGATTCCACTCGTGTCTGCGGTAACCGCAGCCGAGGGATCATTCTTCGCGCAGGACATTAAGGCCAGTGCCACAGGCACTAAAATATAGATATCTCTGAACTTCATAAAACTACTCCTCTTCAACAACTGTCCCATTCAACATTCACATCCGAGAATCATTTCAGTGGGACTTATTACTTATCTTTGCAAGGCCAGTGCCGACTTTTGAGAATCGTCTTTTCCTTGCAGCCAGAGCCAATCTCCAGCCTTCGCTTGGACACCTGTTTAAGCTTTAGGCAGCTCAAGCCGGTTACCAACTTCCAGTGTTCTCGGTCATCACCTGAATGGATACGCTCCATTGCTGATAATCGGGAACAAGCTGTATGCTTCCGCCATGGCACCAGTTCACGGGATCGCCCGTGTTGCAGGGATAGTCGGAAACGATATTTGTAATCAAAAGTTTTTGCTGGCCTGCCGCGCAGACCGCCGTCTCGCTCGAGCGCAGCACGCTGGAAAGCGCGCAGCCGTGCAGCTGACTTTCCCAGTAGGTACACGAGCCGTCGCTGGTGTTGGAGCCGTAGATGGTTTTGGTCACGTCATATTCCGGCGTGGTCAGCGAGCCCGTGCTGGGTACCGACGTGGCGGTGACAGCTCTGAGATAGCTGCTGTAGTCGCCCGACACCGAGTAAGCTTCGTTGGTTTTGAGAAAATCCCAGGCGGCCGAAGTGCCGGGAATCGAAATGCGCACGCGCAGCTGCGAGTAATAGGCGGGGCTGCCGTCATAGAGCAGCTGCCCGTTCAAGGAGTTGTAAAGCGTGGGGTCGTAAGGCAGCAGGGGCTGGTTGTTCGCATGCGGCATGACGCGCAAGACGAGCTTGGTTGCTGCTGGCACACAGATGTGACGGGAGTGGTTGCCGATGCCGTTGACCTGAAAAACCAGGGGTGCGGCGCCCGTGCCACTGATCGGGGTGCCACTGCTGCCACTTGAGCCAACCGCGGCAGCTCCGCTGCCGTCGACGTTGACTGCGAATCCTTTGGAGGTCGTTTTGACCGGCACCGGTGCCTGGGGGGCACACGCCGAGTTCATGATTCCAAGGGCGATAAACAAGATGAGCCTGCGGCTCGTATTTAATTTCTGCATACAACTCTCTCTCCACTTAAAACAACAAGGGTCTCTCTAACCTTAGCTGTTGCAACGCAGGTGCCAGGATTTAAGCAAGCCAAGTTATTGATTCTATAGGTGGAATTGGATTCGCAGATCGTCTAAACTTTGGGCAGCTGGATAATGGGCACACGCTGGGGGGAGAGAATTCGAATTTTACGGACCGTTGCCCCTCTGCCCCGGTAATCCCTGCCCGGCCTGCACCGCCATTTAAACTCATGCTAGACTGGAACTGATCTGAGCCGGGTGGGGGCTCTTCATTATATGACGTCTGAAACACGCAAACTGGTTACTGAGCGCTATACGACCTGGTCTGAAACCTGGGGCATGTCGTTTGCCTTCGCGGTCACGCAGTCGGTTGAAAAATCCGAGCGCATCATCGCCGACGCGATTGTCGCACTGGTCGCGGCGGTAACCGAGCAAGAGGGCGTAGCCATGGTGGAAGCGCGGCTGGCGCAGTATCGGCGCGACAAGGGCGCCGAAATCACCGACGAGCTGCCTGTGAAAGCCAAGCCGGCGCCGCTGCTGCACGGAATTACCGCAACCCGTTTTGCCGCCGTAATTTGGGAGATGGCCAATGCCCAGGCCTATCGCGGCTTTGGCATTGATCCGTTTTTCAGAATGCCGGCCATCGCGCGCGCGGTCGTGATCATGAAGACCAAGGCCCAGTTCTCGCGTCAGCAGATTGCGGGAGTTTTGCGCATCACGGCCTTTCAGGTCGATGATCATCTCGAAAACGCACGCCTGCTTTTTTCAGACGGTCGTCCGTGGATCGAAGCCAGCCCCGCGCTTACCGTCAACGGCATCGAGAGCGCGACCTGGAGCCCGGAATGCCCGCAGTGGAATTCGGCCGCCCCTCGCCAGACGTCTGAAGAAGGCGGCAAGCATCTGCAAGACATCTTCGCGCAGTACGTGGGCAACGACCTGGATGTCGATACCGGCCAGCGCCTGCACTCGCATCTCATCGTCTGTACGGCCTGTCGCTCGAACTTCTCACATTTCAAAAAGCAGTATTCGGACTGGAGCACCTCGATTCCGATGATCGAAACGGCGCCCGAGATGCGCAAGCATCTGAAAAAAGTTACGAAGATGGCGCTCAAGGTGAAACGTCATGAGGCGGGTGACGCGCCCAAGGCGCTGCCGGGGCTGCACAAAATTCTGCGGCGAACGTTACGTGACGGACAGATTCGCGCAATGGTTTACGGCGCTACAGCGGTGATGTTTTTTCAGTTCTATTTTCATAAACACAGCTTGCTGCCGCATTTTATTCGTCGGTTTTTTCACTGAGCAGCCCTACCAGCTAAGATCCGGCCGCGAGTTGATCGTAGGTGCTTCAGTGACGTGCACCATAAAGCGCAATCGCCGGGTATAGTACTGCCCGCCATCAAACAAATCCGGCGGTGGATTGGGCAGGGAGCCCAGCTTGCGCACGGAATCGCGCGTGGCCTGATCGAGCGCTGGAATCGATGAGCTTTCGATAACATCGATGGAATGAAAATTTCCCTGGCGATCGAGGACGAACTCTATCGTAATGGGCAGGTCCGAGCCGGCCCGCACGCCGTGGCCCGCCATCTGGGCTCGAATCTCGCCGTCATGGCTTCTCAGCAAAAAGAACCAGTTTCTGATGATGGGCTCTTCGAGACGCAGAAAAAAAGAATAATATTTGCTCTCGGCCGCGTTGAGCATGTTTTCGTTTTCGGTGCTGTTTTTGTCCATCCCCCGAGGGCGATAGGGTGCTTTGGGGCCTTCGGGACCGGCAGGAGAAGCGTCCTGAGGAACCGGCTTTGGCAGCTTGGTGCCCAGGCCCAGTTGCGAGAGGTTGAGCTTTTTCTGGGGCTCCCGCTTGGGCTTGCCGCCCCCACCGTCTTGCGGTGCCTCGGTTTGAAGGGCCGCATGCTTCTCTTTGGGCACGGTCTGATTGAATTTGCTCATCAGCTGCGCATCTTTTGGGGCCTCTTTGGATTTATATTGCTCCTTCATTTCCTGGGGAAGCAGCGGATTCAACTGCTCATTTTTCAAAATCTTCTGTTTGAGCTGAGCAAGCTGCTGTGGCGAAATCTGCGTAACCTCGGTGCGAGTGGGCGCTGCGCTACCCAGCTCTAGGTACGGTGCGACAAAGAAGATGAAGATAAGGTGCAGGGCAATGACGATCGCAATCGCGGCCGCAAATCTGCGCCAGGACATTTTCTTCCGGCGGCTGGTGGACGCGAAGCCGGGAAGCACCGGCAACTGCTGCGGTAATGTCGAGCCCATGGTAGGGTGAGACTAGTCGCTTTGGGCTGGGCTGGCTAGGGCCCTTTTCTTTCGCCCCTTGTTCCAATTGACAAGAGCCGGTCGGGCTCTTAACTTCGAAGGATATAGAGAGGTTACTGACATGGCTGACCCAGTTAAAGAATACGACGGAGCGGTAGACAAAGGTCTCGAAGGTATCGTGTCTTGTACGACAAAGATCAGCTCCATTCTGGATGCGACTTTGACTTATCGCGGCTACACGATTGAGGATCTCACTGACCATTCGACGTTTGAAGAGGTCGTCTTTTTGCTCTGGAACGATCGCCTGCCGAAGGCTGAAGAGCTGGCCAATATTCGAGCCGAGCTCGTGGCGAACATGGTCCTCTCCGATGCGACGGTGAAGCTGATGAACCTGCTGCGGGCAAAAACGGCGGTTCCCATGGATTACCTGCGCACGGTGGTCTCAAGCCTTTCGATGCAGGATGCGGACTCCAAAGACATCGGCGCCGATGCGAACCACCGCAAGGCCATGCGCCTGACTGGCAGAATGGGCGCGATTGTCACCGGCTTTCACCGCATTCGTGAAGGCAAGGACATCGTAAAGCCCGATCCCACCAAAGGTATTGCCTGGAATTTTTTATATATGATGAAAGGCGAGCGGCCGACTGATGAGCTCGCAAAAGATTTCGATACCTGCCTGATTCTGCATGCCGATCACGAGCTGAACTGCTCGGCCTTTTCGGCGCGCGTGACCACGTCCAGCCTGTCTGACATGCACTCGGCGATCACCTCGGCCATTGGCACCCTCAAGGGCCCACTGCATGGCGGCGCCAACGAGCAGGTCATGAAGATGCTCGTGCGCATTGCCACGGTAGAGCAGTCGAAAAAATTCATCGAAGACGCACTCAATGCCAAAGAGAAGGTCATGGGAATCGGCCATCGCGTGTACAAGCATGGCGACCCGCGGGCGCGCATCCTGCGCAAGATGAGCGATCGCCTCACGGCTAAAGCGGGTATGCACCACTTCTACGAGATGTCGGCGAATATCGACGACATCATGCAGGAGAAAAAGGGTCTGATGCCAAACGTCGATTTTTATTCGGCCACCGTTTATTACACGATGGGAATTCCAATCGATCTTTATACGCCCATCTTCGCCGTCAGCCGCGTCAGCGGCTGGATTGCCCATATTCTTGAGCAATACACGAATAATCGGATTTATCGGCCGCGCGGACGTTACACCGGGCAGCTCGATCAAAAATGGGTTCCGGCCGATAAACGCTCGTAAGTAGCGGATCGCAGACTTCGTTCGGCAATTTCTGCCCCTGTCGCAGGCGGCCCCCATTCGTTAAATTGAGGCCTCACGGAGGGCCATCCGAATGCGCCTGATTCTTTTCGCACTGCTTCTGTTCTCGTTTTTCCCGCGAGTTTCAACTGCTGCCGGCGTAGACTGCCGGGAATTGGAAGCTATTCGTCGCGACCTGTCGGTCCACCTCCTCTATCAGCCGGGTCGTCCCGACTCTGAGGGCGCGAGTGATGTGAGCTACGCCGCGATGAGCCGGTTTGCACACAAGCTGCGGCTG
>JBBRLF010000036.1:0-22224 GCA_038231515.1 candidate division WWE3 bacterium | reverse complement strand
GTGCTGAGCGACAAGATGTTTCTGCTCATGTGCACTTTGTCGTTCATCCTTACACTGCTGCGTGAATGCTTTAACGTGTGGATGCCCGCGTATTTCTCGGATATGGGCGCGGCGCCGGCAATGGCAGCTTTTAAGTCTGCGGTGTTTCCACTCATGGGCTGTATCGGGACGCTTTTTACGGGCTGGTACTCGGATAAATATCATGAGGGTCGTCGCGGGCCAATCATGGCGACGCTAATGGCCGTGCTCGTCATCTTATTGTTGGCGCTGGGTCATCTGGATGTGGTGATACAAGTGACGGGTCTTGAGCGCAGCACTGCGGCAGTGTGGCTCGTTGCAGCGACTGGATTTTTTCTGCTCGGGCCCTATTCGCTCGTCGGTGGGGTGGTGGCTCTCGACTTTGGTGGCCGCCGCACGGCTGGCACTGCAGCAGGGCTACTCGATGGTATTGGATATCTGGGCGCAACTTTGGCGGGCTGGGGTGTGGCCGAGGTGGTTGTAAAACTTGGCTGGTCTCAAGCCTTTACCGCGATGGCGGCGCTGACCGTCGTTGCAATTATTCTGTGCGGATTTCTCTGGCGCGTTCGCCCTCGTGAGTGATTAGCTTTTGGGCATGCATCGTCTGTTTATTGTCGAGAGCCCGGGTAAGCTCAAGACACTCCGCAAAATATTGGGCCCGGGTTGGATCATTGAAGCCAGTGTGGGCCACACAACCGAGCTGGCTTATGACGGACCCAAGCGCCTGGGTTTTGAGTTCAAGAACGGCAAAATCGTCACGCATTACGTTGCCCGCGGTGATCGCGGCAAGCAGGTGCTGGCCAAACTTAAAAAAGCCGTCAAAGACGCCGAGATGGTTTATCTGGCGACTGACCCGGACCGCGAAGGCGAGGCCATTGCGTGGCACCTGGTGGACCAGCTGGGCATAAAAAAATATTGCAGAGTCGCCTACACTCAGATCACCGATGCGGCCGTGAACAAGGCCCTGGCCAATCCCTTGAAGTTAAACGTCTCTTTGATTGAGGCGCAACGTGCGCGCCAGTGCCTGGACAAGCTGGTGGGGTTTGAGGTCAGCCCGCTCTTGTGGAACTCTACGGGTGGAAAAAGTGCCGGACGCGTGCAGTCGGCCACGTTGCATCTGATCTGTGAACGCGAGCGCGAACGCCTGAACTTCAAACCCGAAAACTATTGGGTTTTGAAATCACTTTATAAAGAAGCCTTCGAGGCGATCTACGAGCCACCCCAGCCCGTGGTGAAAACGCCGGAAGCGCCGCCTGTTGGCGCTGCCGTTAAGTCTGGCGAAGCGCCCGATGAGTTCGAGCAAAATCGCGTGCGCACCGAGGCCGAGGCCAAGCGCATTGAGACGATTGCACGCACAGCGCCCCATGTCGTGGAAGGCACCGAGCAAAAAATAGAACCGCGCAACGCGCCGGCTCCGCTGATCACGAGCTCACTTCAGCAAGTCGCCGGCGCGAAGTTCAAATTTTCGCCCAAGCACACCATGCAGATTGCCCAAGAGCTCTACGAGGGTATCGACGGCAAAGGCATCATTACTTATATGCGTACGGACGCGGTGACGCTCTCGCCCGAGTTTATTGCGGAGACGCGTGCGTGGCTCACCGCCAACGCGCCAGAAGTGCTGCCCACTCATGCGCCAACCTATCGTGCCAAGGCCGACTCGCAAGGTGCCCACGAGGCGATTCGCCCAACCGGTGTCGACCTTACGCCCGAAAAAGCCCGGTCGCTGCTTTCGCCCGATCAGCTCAAACTCTACACCTTGATCTGGGCTCGCGCGGTGGCCAGCCAGTGCAAGCCCGCCAGTCTTTCGAAGAGTAAAATTTCAGTGCGTGCGGGCGAAACGCTCTGGGTTGCGCGCGGCACTGTTGTGGTTGAGCCGGGCTATCTCAAGTTCTGGCAAAATCTCGAGGCGGACAAGCTGTTGCCCACGGTGACAAAAGGCCAGACGCTTGGATTCGAAGACGTCAAAGTTATCGCGCGTACCACGACGCCACCGCCCCGTTATAGTGAGCCGCGGCTGGTGCAGCTCATGGAGCGCAAAGGAATTGGCCGTCCCAGTACCTATGCGTCGACGATCTCGACTTTGAAGGATAGGGATTACGTGGTGCTCGAGCAAAACCTGCTCGCACCAACGGCGCTGGGCATGGCCACTGATGACGCGTTGTCGAAAGCCTTGCCTGATCTGATCAATACCGAATTTACGGCCACGATGGAGCAGGCGCTGGACACGATCGCCGAAGGCAAACTTTCGTGGGAAAAATATCTTACCGAGTGGAATTCGAGCTACCTCGAACCCGCTGTCATCAAGGCGCGCGAGCTGCTCGTGGGTGTGGCCCGGGTGGCAGCACCCGAGCGCGCCAGCAGTAGTGCCGGTCGCTCTGTGGGTCGTGTTGGTGCGGGTGGTGCTCGTGTCGGAAGCGCTGGCTCCAGTAGCAGCTCGGGCGGTGCCTCAGGCGAGCTGCGCGAGCGTCTGGATAAGGCGACACTCAAGGCCCAGAAAAATGGGGCGCAACCTGCTTGTCCCAAAAGCCACGGCCCCATGGTGCTGAGGCTTTCCAAGAAAGACACGTTTTACTGGAAGTGCTTGTTTCCAGAGTGCGAGAGCTTTGGCTGGTACACTGAATTTTCTCGTGAGAAATGTCCGGCCTGCGACGCTGCGATGGAAAAGATTCCTTCCCGCAAAGTCACCGGCGGCTATTTTCTCAAATGTGGCCAAAAGGCCAAGCATGTCGAGGAAGTCTTGTTCTTTAAGAACAAGAAATCCAAGGAATGGGAGCAGGCTAAGGGCCCCAAAAACCCTTCCCAGACAAAACCAAATCAGTCAGGTACACCCGATCCAGAACTATAACGCACTGCGTCTTGATGCAATGCGTTAACGCTGTTAGGTCCCGAGTTCAACGGGGGACCTTAAGCGTGAAAATCAAGTCGCTGCTGATGTTGTCGGTATTGTTTCTTTCGACGATCGCCAAGGCCGAAGATCCAGACATCGTCGTGGTGGGCTGGTTTGATCATTTTACCTACGGGCTGATCAATTCCGCGATTGGAATTCCGGTGGCCATCACTGGCATCATCGCCAATGCGGTTAGCCGCCATGAAGTGCCCCGATTCTCCATCGACAGTACCGGGCAGCAGATCAAAATTTCCTCGTCGGCTCTCAATGGCTATAACTACTCCACGGGTGCCTTTCACCATGGCACGTGCTGTGATGCGCACGAGGCTGGCCATGGCAAGCAGTCAGCTCTGTTCGGGCCTGCGTACCTGCCCGTGGTGGGCTTGACCTATCTGATTCAAGGCATGGATGTGGGCGTGATGGAAGATTGGGCCGATGCCTGGCAGGACCTGGGCAAGACGATGGTCAACAATCATCCTTACCGGGTGGAGTTCGACGTGCGCTCGCGCGATGGCAACACGACCAGCCGCGTGGGCCTGAATTTTGTGCTGCTCGAACGAGCAAGCAAGGTAAACGTGGGCAGCTATTCGGGGGCCGACAATCCCACCGAGGTTAGCTACCAGTACGGCAAGATCGGTGTGTATCTCATGGTTCCCACCAGCGGCGCGGAAGGCGCACCCGTGGGCAACCCGGGATCGAGCGATTCCAACACGATATTTCCGGCCCGCGTGGAAGCTACGGTTTTGGAAAAATATTTTTCGGCAAAATGGACGGTAGTGGGCGGAGTTTTTTCGGTGCTTGCCGACTCCAAAGAAGAGACCGGCAACGTGGTGTGGGATCTGACCGACAAGCGCGTGCAGGCCAAAATTTTGTCTCAGACCGTTGGCTTTGGCGTGCGCATTGGCGATGAGAATAAAGTTGCTTTAGACTTGATGGGACGCGCCAGCGCGGCCGTCGAAGGCCTTTGGTTTACGGGCTATGGCGGCGTGGCGGCCGAAGCGCAGGGCCCCAGCCCCGGCGTCATGGTTACGGCCGGTATTGGCGCCGAGGCCCGCCTGCATGTGCTGAACTATCTCGAAATCTTCGCAAAAAAATCCAAAGAGTGGCAGCTCGGCGGCAAGTATTCGCGTGACATCGAAGTGTTCGGTGCTGAAACGCCACTGCTCTTCAACTCCAAGACATTCACCTATAAACAGGGCCAGGAAAAAGGTAAGCCCGTGCCCTGGTTTGGCGGCGTGAAATACGTTCGCGAAGTCGAAGAGTATTCCGACTTCGGCAATGGCACGGCCAAGAGCGAGATCAAGTCGTTTTTCTTTACGCTGGGAGGGCGGTGGTAGTTCGCCTCAGAGCTCAACCACCCGATTGATCGCCTGGCCGTTGAGCGACCGGATATGCAGCAGATAACGTCCGTGTGGAATATTTTTCAACGACACGGAAACACTGAACTCATTGGCCACCTGAGCGCAGTTCAAGGCACGTTCCAGATCGACGATGGGCAGGATTTCAATAACCTGGTTGTCGAGCACATGGGTTTTCACATGATTGAATACCATGCAGCTGTTCGTGAAAAAACCACCCAGTACCAAATTCACACGCGCAGAATCAAAGTGAGTTTCGGTGATTGGTGCGTATAGAAAATCATCGGGGCTCTTCGTGCGGGCTACGGCCACGGGCAGGGTGGCGACGGGCTTGGTGGTTTTGCCGTTTTGCTCAAGCAGAACTTCATAACGTCCAGGCTGCAGAATTCCCAGGTTCACGGTTTGGACATAGGGAATGCGCACATCAGCGCACCAGCCGCCGGGATAATAGAAGGCCTGCTGACGCACAAAGATTTTGTGGGAAGCGTGCTCGACTCGAAACTGCGTTGGCCCCAGCTTGTAGCAGGTATCTGAAAGTGAGCCGTCGAGCACGACCTGCGCATTGTCGTTGTCGTCGAAGCCAAGCGGGGTAAACACGCGATCGGGCAGGATGTCGACGGTGGCTGGTTGAAAAACCTCGATGTGTGGTGCGGCAGCCGCGAAAGCCATGCCGAGTGCAAGTGTGACGAAAATCATGAAAATACCCCCTTGAAGCAGTGGGCACTGTTTAAACAAGAATGTCCGAGAAGTCGAACTCCTTGAAAATTTTAAGCAACGCTATGCGTTGATCCTGGCATTGAACTTCAAATCGAGTATCTTTTCGAAAATGCCGCCTGCCAAAGACAAATCACTATCCCTGGCTCACACCACGATCATCTATGCCGATGGTGCCTGTTCCGGAAATCCAGGCCCGGGCGGCTGGGGCGTGATCATTGCCACGCCCGATGGGCAGGTGACTGAGCTGGGCGGCTTCGAAGCCGATACGACGAATAATAAGATGGAGTTAACGGCCGTGGGTCGGGCACTGCGGCATCTTGAAGAGCTGCCGGGACTGATTCAGGTTTATACCGACTCGACCTACGTTATTTTTGGAATCACCAAGTGGGTCTGGGGCTGGCGCAAAAATGGCTGGAAAACCGCAGACGGCAAAGATGTCGCGAACGCTGAGTTTTGGAAGCGGCTGATGGCGATTTTGGCCAAACGCGACAAGGGCAGCCCCGTTGAATTTAAGTACACGCGTGGGCACAGCGGTATTCCGGGCAATGAGCGCGTCGAACAAATTGCGGTGGCTTTTTGCAAAGGTCAGAACGCGCATCTTTATCGTGGGCCGCTTTTGAAATACGATATTCCGATTTACGATCTGCCCGACGACACCGAGCCGCCCGAGCTGAAAAAGCGCGAGGCACCCAAGGCGGCGCACTCCTACCTGAGTCTGGTCGGTGGTACGCCGATGCGGCACAAAGACTGGAAAGATTGCGAGCGGCGGGTGAAGGGTGTGCCCGGCGCAAAATTCAAAAAGGCGATGAGCGCTGAGGAAGACGACGCTATACTTGAGAGCTGGGGACTCAAGGGCAAGATCTAGCGGCCGCCTTAGGCTTTGATTTTCTTCATCTCCGGATCATAGAGCGGCCGCAGCGAAACCACGGCGGGATAAAGCACATTCGCGATCTCGACTTCCCACTTGCCCGCTTCAAGATACGCAGCATCGACCGGTTCGCCACCCTCGATCATGACTAACCCCACCGCGCCACCCAGCGTGAAGCCATAGGATCCCGCGCGCACATAGCCTACGGCGCGGCCATTGCGGCGGACCACTTCGGCGTGAAACAGCATGGCTTCCGGGTCTTTGATGAGCACCTGACACAGGCGCCGGGTCATCTTGCCCACGGGAAACTGTTCTTTGAACTTGAGCGCGGCTTCTTTGCCGAGAAACCCACCCGGCTTTTTCAGATCAACGGCAAAGCCCAGGCCCGTTTCAAACGGGTTGTCGGTGTTGTCGATGTCGTGGCCATAATCACGGTAACCCTTTTCCATGCGCAGGCTGGCCAATGCTTTCAAGCCCGCGTGGCGTAGCCCGAAGCGTTCGCCGGTTTCGATCAGCAGATCGTAAACGTGCGTGGCTTGTTCTGACGGGATGTAGAGCTCAAAGCCCAGCTCGCCCAGATACGTGATGCGCACGCAAAGCACGCGGGCGTAGCCGATATCGATTTCGCGCGCGGTACGAAAGGGGAAAGCCTCGTTGGAGAGATCGACCGTGGTCAGCGACTGCAAGAGCTCGCGTGACTTGGGGCCCTGCAAGTTGAGCTGGCCAAAGCCCGACGTGACGTCGGTGACTATCGCGTGAGCGTCGGCCGGAAAGTGGCGCTTCATCCAGGTTTCGGCGTGGCGGTGCATGGTGTCGGTTACAACGACAAGATATTTTTCGTCTTCGAGTTTGGTGACGGTAAGGTCGGCCTCGAGCTTGCCCGTGTCGTTTAACCACTGCGTGTAGGTGATCATGCCGGTAGGGCCATCGACGTTATTGGCCGAGATGTAGTTCAGCGCCGTGCCGGCGTCGCGTCCCTGCACCAGAAATTTGCACATGAACGACATGTCCATGATGATGACGCCTTCGCGTGCGGCTTCGTGCTCGGCTTGCCAATACGGAAACCAGTTTTGCCGGCCCCAGGAAAGCTTGTCCACCTTGGGTTCGATGCCTTGGGGCGCATACCAGTCGGCGCCTTCCCAGCCGCTGACGTCTTTGAAATATGCGCCTTTGGCGGCGAGACGGTCGTGGAAGGGCGATTTTTTTGCGCCGCGCGCCGTCTTGGGCGACATGGTGGGGTAGTGGCACTGATACACCATGCCCAGCTGCTCGACGGTGCGGGTGCGGCGATATTCGGGATTGGATTGATACTTGTGCAGGCGATCGATGTTGAAGCCGGTTACGTCCACGTCGCTTGAGCCATTGATAATCCAATGCGCCAGCACGCGGCCCAGGCCGCCGCCCGTGAGAATGCCAACCGAGTTGAGGCCGGCCGCCACGAAGTAGTTTTTCAGCTCGGGCGCTTCGCCCACGATGGGTCGCAGATCGGGCGTAAAACTTTCGGGTCCGCAGAAAAATTTGCGCACGCCCACATCAAGCGAAATGGGCACGCGGTTCATCGCCTTTTCCAGATAAGGAGCCATGCGATCCCAGTCGGGTTCGATTTCGCCAAACGAGAAGTCTTTGGGAATGCTGCCCACATTCCACGGCGCGCAGATTGCTTCAAACATTCCGACCATCAAGCCGCCGCCTTCTTCACGAAAATATCCATACGAGGACGGATCTTCGAGAATCGGCAACGTGTTGCTCATGCCTTTGATTTCTTCGGTGATGAGGTAGTAGTGCTCGGCGGCCTGATTGGGAATATTGACCCCAATGTCTTCGCCCATCTGGCGGGCCCACATGCCCGCGCAGTTGACGACGAACTCGGCCTGGATATCGCCCGATGCCGTGCGTACGCCGGTAACGCGGCCTTTTTTCTGCAAGATGCCGGTAACCGGCATCTCTTCGATGATGCGAGCACCGGCCATGCGGGCGCCCTTGGCCAGCGCCATGGTGGCGTCGACCGGATTAACCCTGCCGTCTTCTTTTACGTAGAAGCCCGCCAGGATGTCGTCGACCCGAGCCAACGGAAAAAGTTTTTTGACTTCGGACGGCGAGATCTCGTGCACGTCCACGCCACAGTAGCGATTGAAGGCCGAAACGCGGCGGTACTCTTCCAGGCGATCCGCATCGGTGGCCACTTCGATAAAGCCCACGGGCATGAAGCCGGTGGCCTGGCCGGTTTCGGCTTCAAGGCGGCTGTAAAGATCGCGCGTGTATTTACGCATCTCAGTTGAGGTTTCGGAAGTTGAGCCAAACGAGACCATCAAGCCCGCGGCATGCCACGTGGTTCCCGATGTTATGCGATCGCGTTCGAGCAGCACGACATCTTTCCATCCCATGTGAGCCAGATGATAGGCCACCGAGCAGCCAATAACCCCACCACCGACCACGACCACGCGTGCGCTTTTTGGTAATACCTGATTCGACATTCCGAGTGCTCCCCTCAAACTTGAAGTCGCACCCTAGTCGGCCATATTATATCCGTCAAGAGCGCTACTGCAGCAGCGCGGCCCGGTAACCCGGGTTCCGTGCACGGTGTACGGTAAACAGCGCCGGCGCCCGTGAGCCGGTACCGGGCCGGATCCGGTGGCAGGGACTTTTACTGTTTCTGTTACTTCTGGCACTGTCAGGCTGCGCTCTGGCGGCACTCATCCATTGTTACTTTTGAAACATTGTTGTGAGGGGTACTATGGCCGTTTTACGAAGATGCCCCCGGCGGGAACCGTGTTCCTAAAAAGGTAACAAAGTGACATTTGATGAGTGGCTCGAGTATCGAATCCGGAGCAGGGGTAAGCGAAGTTGCGAGGCCTGAGGCCGGATAAGTTCGCAGGTATCGGGGCAGGTGCTGTTAACTGGTCCCGCTCAAGGCTCAGATTTTTCCGTACTTCTTTAAGATTTCGCCCACCCGGTTCATCGCCATCTCATGCTCTTCTTTGCTGAGCTTGCCGGTTTCGATGTGGTCGAGCAGCACGTCGACCTGCTTGGATTCGCGCTCACCTTGGCTGGCGGCTTTGCCCTTGGGGCTGAGGACGACTTGAACGTCGCCGGTGCCCTCATGGGCCTCGTGCGCCTTGTGCTCTTCGTGGTGTTCGACTTTTTCGTGGGAGTTGGCTTTTTCGGGAGAGTTGGCTTCGGCGGCGGCTTTTTCAGCGGCCTCTTTTTGAAGGTGCTCTTTGGACTTGTGGGTAACCGTACTTTTGGAGTGCTTTGACTTTTTTTCCGTGGAATCAGTCTGTGTATCGGAAGCTGCGTTCGAATTTGACGTGACTTGCATTGTACCCACCCCTTCCGAAGTATTATCCTCGCTCAAGGGGTGGGCGGCAATCGGCAGATTACTCCTTGTGCGCGACTTCGCTGGCGGGGCCGGTGAGTTGGATCATGTCGGCAACAACCGACGCGGCTTCACCCACTGCGGGCAGCTTGAGATAGTCTTCGTCGGTCTTGTGCTTGCCGCGGCGCGCTTCTTTGTTCTTGTTCTTAGGGTCGTTCTTCTCTTCCTTCTGCTTTTTGAGCGAGTCGGCAAGTTTGATGACGCCTTTGCGTTTTTCGGTGTCGGCCATTTCCTGCACGATCTTCTTGAACTCAGGGTCTTTTTCGACTCGGGTTGCCGAGCGCGTTTTGAGCTTGGCGATCAGGTCGCTATCCACGGGGCGCCAGTGGTCGCTCGAGTCGCTGTTGGCCTCGGGACTCAGGAAGGGGTCGATGGCATTTTTGGGAAGCGGGTAGTCGAGCGCGACTTCGCCGATGTCTTTGGTCGAGTAGGGGCTTGGAATGACCACATCGCCGGGTACGCCTCGAAACTGCGTGCTGTTGCCGCCAGGCACGAAGAACATGCCAGTGGTGACCTTGATTGCACCAAGCTCGGTGGTGATGGGAATCATGGCCTGTACGGTGCCTTTGCCGAAAGTGTGATCGGCACCGACGATGACCGCGCGATGGTAGTCTTGCAGGGCGCCTGAAACAATCTCAGACGCGCTGGCCGAAAGCCGGCTGGTCAGCACCACGAGGGGGCCGCTCCACTCCACGGCATCTTCGTTGTCGGCCATGAAATCGGGCTTTGCACGCGTGTCTTTGGTTGCCACGATATTGCCAGTCTTGATAAACAGGCCACCAATGCGCACCGCTTCGTTGAGCAAGCCGCCGCCGTTGTTGGACAGATCCAGCACCAGGCCCTCGGCCTTGGATTTGCGGACTTCTTCGAGTTTTTTCTTCATGTCGTCGTAGCAGGACCGCGTGTGGTGGGTCATGTCGCCATAGAACGAGGGCAGCTCGAGAATCGCGATTTTGACGTCGCGGTCGTTGATCTTGCGGGTGGTGTAGCGCAGCTGGGCGGCTTCGTCCTCGAGCTTGATCTTGTCACGCACCAGCGCAATGATGTGATGGCTCGTCGTTTTCGTGCCTTCGCGCAAAATGGTAAGCCGCACGGGCGTGCCCTTTTTGCCGCGAATCAGCTTTACGACGTCACGCAGAGGCATGTCGATGACCTGCTCGAAGGGCTTCGAGCCTTGAGCCACGGCGATGATCTTGTCCTTGGGCTTGAGCTCGCCTGAGCGTTCGGCCGAGCCGCCCGGAATCAGATTCTCGACAGTGGTGTAGCCGTCATCCCAGGTCAGCGCGGCACCGATGCCTTCAAGGGAAAGGCTCATCTGGATTTCGAAATCCTGAAGCGTGTCTTTTCTAAGGTAGCTCGAGTGGGCGTCAAGTCCGCTGGCAAAGGCGTCGAGGAACAGGCCGTAGAGTTCGTCATGTTTCAGCTCGGCCTGGCGTTTGGCATTGAGCTCGTACAGATGAATAAGCTGCGAGCGGGCCTTGGCCAGCTTCATGTCCGAGGCCAGATAGTTTGAGATGCGGAACTGGATGAACTTTGTCAGCTCAGCTTCGGCGGCCTTTTCATTGGCCGGAAACTTGCGCTGATCCGGGTTGAACATGATTTCGGTGTTTTCGGCGAACTTGAAATCATCGCCCAGCACCTTTTTGGAAAA
This sequence comes from candidate division WWE3 bacterium, assembly GCA_038231515.1. Taxonomy (GTDB): domain Bacteria; phylum Bdellovibrionota; class UBA1018; order UBA1018; family UBA923; genus JACQAX01. The sequence goes on along the minus strand of JBBRLF010000036.1, from coordinate 11,349 downwards.
GGCCGCCGATTCGGTCATGCGTTTGACCAGAATCGCGTGGGCCTTGTCGATGGCGCTGCAGTCTTCGCCAAGCTTGGGAAACATTCCGCGCATCATGCCGCGAATTTCGGCCACGTCCGACTCGAGCAGGTATATTTTCTGCGAGTCGAGCAGCTTGATGAAGCGCTCGATGGTGCGACCTTCATGTTCGAGGTCCAGCTTTTTCGCATCCACATGGTGCGCCAGAAACAGCGCCGCGATCTTCGGCACCAACGGGCACTCGAGGTCACCGTCTTTCATGCTGGCGTGGGAGTACTGAGGACGACTTAGCATCAATAAGGACAACAACAGCAGAGCGGAAAGTTTTTTCATAATCGCTGGCACCATGAGTTGTGTTAGAAATGGGGTGAAGAACTTCAAACAGTATAACTCCCAATATTCGTTGGGGCACCGCATTAACTGAAAATTAATTATGCTCAAGTACCCGGAAATTTCGCCCATCATTTTTCAAATCGGACCGCTGGCTTTACGCTGGTATGGCGTGATGTATGCCGTGAGCTTTTTTGGCCTCATCACCCTGATGCGCCGGCAATCACTAAGCGGTTTTTTGCCGCTCAGTGAACGCATGGTCGAGCGTTTGTTTATCTATCTGGTGGTGTGCATTCTGGCGGGCGCGCGCCTCTTTTATATCCTCTTTTATGGGAATGTTCTCTCGGGTCCGAACTCCATTCTCGAAAACCCGTTTGAAGCCCTGGCACTCTGGCACGGCGGCATGTCGTTTCACGGGGGATTTGCTGGCATTTTACTTGCGAGCTACGTGGTGTCGAGGCAGGCCAAGGTGCCTTGGGTGGCGGTGATGGATACTCTGGCACTGGTCGGACCGATCGGCCTGGGTTTGGGCCGGATAGGCAACTTTATCAATGGCGAGCTTTACGGACGCGTCACCACCATGCCATGGGGAATGATTTTCCCAGCGGGTGGTCCGCTGCCTCGCCATCCTTCGCAGATTTACGAGTCGTTGCTCGAAGGCCTGGTCCTGGGTCTGTTTCTGTGGACGCTTAAAGGCCGGGTCAAACGCCACGGCGTCATTGCGGCGAGCTTTATGTTGGGCTACGCGTTTTTTCGTTCGACGGTGGAATTTTTTCGGGAACCCGACGCGCAGCTCGGCTTCGTGCTCGGGCCCTTTACGATGGGCCAGCTGCTTAGCCTGGGTGTGCTCATTCCGGGAATCCTGTTTCTGCGCTACAGCCTAAAGCGGGGACCGCTGATCGAGCGCGCGTCATGAGAATCGTGTCGCTCATCGCGAGCAGCACCGAGATGGTTTGCGCGTTAGGCTTTGAGAAAGATCTCGTCGGCCGTTCGCATGAGTGCGATTTTCCGGAGTCGGTAAAACGATTGCCGAGCTGCACAGAGCCTAAATTCAACATCACCGGCACCAGCTATGAGATTGATCAACGGCTGAAGGCCATTTTGCAGGAGGGGCTGGGGGTGTACCGCGTCGACGCCAAAGCCCTCGATAACCTGCGTCCCGATCTCATAATCACGCAGACCCAGTGTGAGGTATGCGCCGTAAGTCTGAAAGACGTGGAGGCCGCGGTTTGCGAACTCATCGCATCAAAACCGAAGCTCATCAGCCTGCATCCCAACTCACTTGCCGACATCTGGACGGACATCGAGCGAGTGGCCGTGGCCTTGCAGGCGCCCGAGCGGGGAGCCGCGCTTATCTCGGCGCTGCAGTCCCGGATGCGCCTCATTGCCGAAATGACCGCCCGGCTGCACACGCCCAAACCGCGCGTGGCCTATATCGAGTGGATCGATCCGCTGATGGCCGGGGGCAACTGGATGCCCGAGCTGGTGGCCATGGCCGGCGGGGTGAATCTGTTTGGAGAGGCTGGACGGCATTCGCCCTTCATGAAGTGGGAAGAGCTGGTGGCGGCCGACCCAGACGTCCTTTTTGTTTCGCCCTGTGGGTTTGATCTGGGGCGCACGTTGGATGAGATGCGGTGGCTGGTGGACCGGACGGAGTGGCTGGGGCTGCGTGCGGTGAAGTCGAAGCGGGTTTTTCTGGCGGATGGGAATCAGTATTTCAATCGGCCGGGGCCGCGGGTGGTTGAGGCGCTGGAAGTTTTGGCTGAGACGCTGCATCCCGAGGTGTTTAAGTTTGGGCATGAGGGGCGGGGTTGGATTACTTCCCTTTAAAAGCCTTGCCCATATTCCGCGAAAAATCATCCATGGTGGGTGATTCCTCCAGCAGCCCCTTGCCACCGGGCTTGGGTTTATTATCCAGCTTCTTGCCCTCTTCGTCCCAGGCGCTCCAAGCCCCGGCGGGCGCGCCGTCGAGGTAGTTGCCCTCCTGCATCTTCTGGCCACTGACGTGCCACCAGGTCCAGAGTCCGACCCGCTTGCCATCGGCGTAACTTCCCTCGGAGTGTTTCTGGCCATTGATGTACCACTCCACCCAGGGGCCGTGGCGCACGGGTTTGCCGCCGTTGTCGCGTTTCACGCAGCCGCGTCCCGTACCGTCGGGGGGCTCGTCGCCAATCATTTCACCGTGGTCAGGACAGTGAACCGCCCGGGCTTGATCGCAGTGGCCGGTGCTGAGCAGAAGGGCGAAGGTAAATAAAACGCGGCTCAGAATACCCATGACACCATAGTATCATGAGCGGCCTGAGCCGCGCTTTTGGGGGGGAATTATTGGACCCGGCAAACCAGATCTTCAGCGACAGTGCGGCTTTTGATCTTCGTTTTTACGCTTGCTGGGGAGAAACCGTCGCGTTCTTCCGCGGTATTGATCAGGAGAATGAATTTGTTTCCACGATAAGCTACCATGCCTTTTGTTCGTTCGTCGCGGCTTACGACAATCGTGCCGAGGGGCAGTTTGCCCGCAATCGTAATATCCGAGATGATGGCGGTGGTGATGCCGGCGAAGCCGCCGCTGTAAATCGTAATGGCCAGGCCAGCGTCGCGGTTGCCGTGGCAGACCACTTCGGTAATCATGCGGTCGCAGCAGCCATCTTCCATCGCCACTTCGGCGCTACCGGCGTGATCGCTTGAGGGGTTAAAGTCAAAACCCGCCAGGGCAACGCCCGGAGCGACCAGGGCAAGGAGCGTCAGCGAAGAGGCGATTGCGTTTTTCATGTATCGGCTTGTATGTACATTTTAGTATTAAGAATAATAAGTTGTTGTGATACAAGTTCATAATGAATATTGATAATATCAATCTCAATCACCTGCGAATCTTCGAGAGTGTTTTCCGCACCAAGAGCATGACTACTGCCGCGCGTGAGCTGCACCTGACCCAGCCCGGCGTAAGTCAGCACATGAAGGCGCTGGAAGATGGCCTGGGAATCCGGCTCTTCGATCGCGTCAAGCAACGCCTGGTGCCGACGGCCGCCGCCGCTGAGCTTTCCGAGGCCTGTACCCACGGCCTGGCGGGAATTGAGAAAGCCATTACCGCGCTCAAGGGCAGTGACCATCAGCTTTCGGGCAATGTCGGCATCGGCATGCCCATCGAGTTCGGCAATAATATTCTGCTGCCGCTGCTGGCGGATTTCTGTAAAAAACATCCGGCTGTGCGCGTGGCCCTGCGTTACGGATTCGCTACCGAGATGAACGAGGCCGTGCTGAGCGGCGAGCTCGACTTCGCGTTTGTCGACGAGTTCAGCCTGGACAAGCGCATCTACGTCGACAAGGTTTACGACGAATCCCTTTATCTGTGCGCCAGCCGCGAGCTGCTCAAAAACCGGGGCGTGGCCCGCAATACGCGCGAGTATTTTGAAACGCTGGAGTATGTCGACTATCAGGCGGGCGAGCCCCTGCTGCGCATGTGGTTCAAACACCATCTCAAGGCGCGCGAGCTGCGGCTCAACGTGCGTGCCACCGTTATGGACGTGCAGGGCGTGGCGCGCCTGATTTTGAGCGGCCTGGCCGCGGGTGTGCTGCCGGGCCATCTGGTGGAAAAACTCGATTCTGCGGGCAGTCGCATGCACACGTACAAGGGCTGCGGCAAGCCGCTCAAGAACAGCATCAGTGTTTGCTATCTCGAAGAGCGCAGCTTTTCGGCCGCGGCGCGCGCCTTGCTGGGTGAACTCGTCAAGGGGGCGCGTGGCGAAGCCTGAGGCAAGGCTGGCGCTGCCAGTCGACGGTATTCTGCCTGAGCTGCTGGCCCAGCTTGAAGCGGGTCGCAACGTCGTGCTCGAGGCCACTCCAGGCGGGGGTAAAACCACGCGCGTGCCGCCCGCGCTTCTGGCCGCGCGCTTTCGGGGTGATCGCGAAATCGTGGTGCTCGAGCCGCGCCGACTTGCCGCCAAAATGGCAGCCCATCGCGTGGCTTATGAGCTGGGCGAACCCATCGGCGAGACGGTCGGTTACCAGTTTCGTTTCGAAAACGTTGCAGGTCCCCGCACCCGCATTCGTTTTCTGACCGAGGGCATGTTCGTGCGGCGCATGTTGTCTGATCCGCGGCTCGAGCGCGTGGCCGCAGTGGTCGTTGATGAGTTTCACGAGCGCCATCTGCAGGGCGACTTTGCGCTGGCGGCCTTAAAAAAGCTGCAGACTACGGTGCGGCCCGATCTGCGGATTGTCGTCATGTCGGCCACGCTCGACGTGCAGGGAATTGCGGCGTATCTGGGCGACGCCAAGGTGATCAGCGTCGAAACCCGGCGCTTTGATGTGCAGCTGGAATATCTTTCGGCCAAAGAGCATGGCGAAGACCGGTATCTTGATCAGCTGGTGGCGGCGGCGGCCCGGCGGACCAAGGCGCAAGACGGCGACACGCTCGTGTTTTTGCCGGGCGTGGCCGACATTCGACGCGCGCAAACCGCGCTTGCAGGTTTTGCCGCCGAAGAAGACCTGCTCGTTTTACCGCTTTACGGTGACCTTTCAAGAGAAGAGCAGGACCGTGCTGTGTTTCCCAATGTTAAAAGAAAAATTATTCTCTCCACCAACGTCGCCGAAACCTCGCTTACCATTGACGGCGTGCGCACCGTGATCGACAGCGGGCTTGCGCGTCAGGCCAGCTACTCGTGGTGGTCGGGGCTGCCGGCGCTGCGAACAAAGCCGGTAAGCCGGGCTTCGGCAATTCAGCGCGCGGGTCGCGCGGGCCGTACGGCGCCAGGGCGCTGCCTTCGTCTTTATAGTAAGGAAAGTTTCGACACGCGCCCGGCCTTTGAGACGCCAGAGATTCAGCGAGCCGATCTGGCGCAGACGATTTTGGAGCTGCACGCTTTGGGCGTGCGCGATTCGCGCGAATTTCCGTGGTTCGATGCCCCGCTGGCGGCCTCGCTTGAGGCCTCCGAGCGGCTGCTCTATCGCCTGGGTGCCGTGGACAAAGGCGGTGGGCTGACCGCTTTTGGTCGCCGCATGGCCGAGATGCCTGCGCACCCCCGTCTAACCCGGCTTGTGCTTGAGGGGGAACGGCTGGGGCTGGCGCGTGAAGCCTGCACGCTGGCCGCGATGCTTTCCGAGGGGCGCACGGAATCTCTCGACCTGGTCGCCGAGCTGCAAAACTACCGGGCGCACGGCACCGCCGAGCGGGCGCGGGACCAGCTGTTTCGGCATTGCGAAAAACGTCCGCAAGCCACTGGAAGCGATATTCGCCGCGCGCTGCTTGCAGCCTTTCCCGATCGCGTGGCCAAACGCCGGCAGCTTGCCGCCAACATCGATCGCAATCGATCGGGCCAGCGGGTGGAGCTGGTTTTTGGTACCGGGGGCTCGGCCGGCATTGAGAACTCGGCGTTGCTGGCCTCAGCCGGCGAATATTACATCGCCGTGGATGTCGAAGAGCGCAGCAAGGCCACGCGCATCTGTCGCAGCATCTGCGCCATCGAACCGGAGTGGCTCTTTGACCAGGAGCCCGAAGGCGTCGTCGAGGTGAATGAGGTGACGTGGGATGAGGAGCGCGAGCGCGTGACGGCACATGCGCGCATCCTTTATGATGGGCTGGTCTTGAGTGAAGAGCGGGCGGCGCCGGACGCTGAGAAAGCGGCCACCGTGCTGGCCAAGGTTGCGATGGCGGTGGGTGTGGAAAAATTTTGTCCGCCCGAAGATCTGGCAAATCTGACTCAGCGCGTGCGTTTCGTGCGCGATCAGCTGCCTGATCCCGAGCTACCCGACCTGGGCGGCGATGGGCTGAGGGTGTTGCTCGAAAAGCTGTGTCTGGGCAAGTCGAGCTTCAAGGAAATTCGCGAAGCCGATCTTCTGGGCGAGCTCCTTTATACGCTGAGCCCCGAGCAGCGTCAAAAGCTCGAAAAATTTGCGCCGGAGTTTGTCGCGCTTCCGGGTGGTCGCTGCGTGAAGGTTCGCTATGAGCCGGGCAAGCCCCCTTGGGTCGAAAGTCGCCTGCAAGACTTTATGGGAATGAAAACGGGCCCCACCGTAATGGGGGGTAGAGTGGCGCTCGTGCTGCATCTGCTGGCACCCAACTATCGGGCGGTGCAGGTGACGGCCGACCTTGCAGGCTTTTGGGCGAGAGTCTATCCCGAGCTTCGTCGCGAGCTGGGCCGGCGCTATCCGCGCCATGCGTGGCCCGAAGATCCACATCAAATTCCACCACCGCGGGCGCCCCGGGGCCGATAACTTTTCAAGGATTACACGGGTCAGGCGGCTGTTTTGCTTTTGACTTCCTTGTTAATCTTGATTAAACCACTCCAAGTACACGTCTCCTTCCAAAACCGAATTAACCAGTGCGCGGCCACGCCCCTAGATCACTCTTGGGTTGAAGCGCGTGATTATTCACCTACGGAAACGTCTCAAAGGAATCTCTAATGAGAAAGTCTATGATTTACCCCATTTTTCTGGCGATGGCAGGCTTGCTTGCTTCTGTCAGCGGCTTCGCCAGCGAAGCTGATCTAAAAATTCCCGAACTCACCAATACTTTTAACGTCCTCGGCATGGTGCTTTCAGGCGAAAGCATCTTGAAGTTCGGTATTCTCGTCTGCATGGCCGGCATGATTTTCGGTCTCGTCGAATTCATGAAGATCAAGGCCTTGCCCGCTCATAAGTCGATGCTCGATATCTCGGCGCTCATTTATGAAACGTGCAAAACCTATATGCTCCAGCAGGGCAAGCTCCTGATCCTGCTCGAAGTCTTCATCGGCTCGTGCATCATTTACTACTTTGCCGTACTTCAGCAGATGGAATACTCCAAAGTGGCTCTCATCATGCTGTGGTCGGTACTCGGCATCCTGGGCTCGTTTAGCGTGGCCTGGTTCGGCATTCGCATCAACACCTACGCCAATAGCCGCACGGCTTTCGCAAGCTTGAAGGCTAAACCCTACAGCGTCATGGATATTCCACTGCGCTCGGGCATGAGCATCGGCGTGCTGCTGATCTGCGTTGAGCTGATCATGATGCTGATCATCCTATTGTTCGTACCTAAAGACAGCGCGGGTGCCTGCTTCGTTGGTTTCGCCATCGGCGAATCTCTCGGCGCTTCGGCTCTGCGTATCTGCGGCGGTATCTTTACGAAGATCGCCGACATCGGCTCTGACTTGATGAAGATCGTTTTCAACATCAAGGAAGACGATGCTCGTAACCCAGGCGTTATCGCCGACTGCACGGGCGACAACGCCGGTGACTCGGTCGGTCCTACGGCCGATGGTTTCGAAACGTATGGTGTGACGGGTGTTGCCCTCATCAGCTTCATCGTGCTTGCCGCGGGCATGACGATGGGCACGGATGGCAAGCTTACGCTGACCAATACCGAAATTCAGGCCAAGCTAATCGTCTGGATCTTCGCAATGCGCGTGCTCATGGTCGTGACGTCCATCGTCTCGTTCTGGGTTAACAACGCGATTTCGTCGGCCATGTTCAAGGAAAAGGATCACTTTGACTTCGAAGCTCCACTGACCAGCCTGGTCTGGATCACGTCGTTGTTTTCGATCGTCGTCACGTTCATCGTCAGCAAGGTATTGCTGGGCGACCTGAACGGCGACCTTTGGCTGTGGCTCAGCTTGATCATCAGCTGCGGCACTCTGGCTGCTGCTGTGATTCCTGAAATGACCAAGATCTTCACCTCAAGCAAATCCAAGCATGTGGCTGAAGTCGTGACTGCCAGCCGTGAAGGCGGAGCATCGTTGACGGTACTTTCTGGTATCGTTGCCGGTAACTTCAGCGCCTTCTGGATGGGCATCGTTATGGTCGGTCTGATGGCCGTGGCCTACTGGGCCAGCGGACATGGACTGGATCAGTACATGGTCTACCCAAGCGTGTTCGCGTTCGGCCTCGTGGCCTTCGGCATGCTGGGCATGGGCCCGGTGACGATCGCCGTCGACAGCTACGGTCCGGTAACGGACAATGCACAGTCGGTGTTCGAACTTTCCCAGATCGAAAACCTTCCCAATATCAAATCTGAAATTGAGAAGCAGTTCGGCTTTAGCCCGAACTTCGAAACGGGCAAGCACAACCTGGAAGAGAACGACTCAGCTGGTAACACGTTCAAAGCCACCGCTAAGCCTGTGCTTATCGGTACGGCCGTGATCGGTGCGACGACGATGATTTTCTCGATCATCTTGATGCTGAATCTGAAGCTCGATCTGCTTGATCCTCGCGTGCTGCTCGGTATCATCACCGGCGGCTCGGTCATCTACTGGTTCTCCGGCGCTTCGATTCAGGCCGTGGTTACCGGCGCATACCGCGCAGTGGAATACATCAAGAAGAACATCCGCCTCGACTCTACGGCGGCTGCTTCAGTGAAGGACTCCAAGGAAGTCGTCCGTATCTGCACGCAGTACGCGCAGGCCGGCATGATCAACATCTTCGGCGTCATCTTCTGCTTCACGCTCGCATTTGCCTGCTTCGATGCAACCTTCTTCGCCAGCTATCTGATCTCGATTGCGGCGTTCGGACTGTATCAGGCTATCTTCATGGCAAACGCCGGTGGCGCATGGGATAACGCGAAGAAAGTCGTGGAAGTCGACCTCAAGGAAAAGGGCACGCCCCTTCACTCGGCGACTGTCGTTGGCGATACCGTCGGCGATCCTTACAAGGACACCTCGTCGGTTGCTCTGAACCCGATCATCAAGTTCACCACGCTCTTCGGCTTGCTGGCCGTTGAAATCGCGGTGCACGCTGCGAACGTCGCTCCGTACATCGGCGCGGTTTTCTTCGTGATCGGCCTGGGCTTCGTACTGCGTTCGTTCTACGGAATGCGCATTACGGGCGAAGCGATCATCAAGAAAGAACGTTCTGCTTCGAAGGCTGCTCACCTGAGCGCTTAAGTTCGCAGACAGTTCTGAAATAATTAGGGGCGCTTTGGCTTTCGGGCTGAAGCGCCCTTTTTTTTGGAAAAAGTCCTGTGACCTGTGACCGGGTCGGTGCCGAAGTTGACTCATGAGCTTTTCAACAGCGAATACATACTGAGTCCGATTTCGTCTACCCAGCATGGCGCGCAGGTCTGTCCCGGCGTCGACGCTCGAGCCACTCATCAAATGTCACTTTGTTACCTTTGCGTTCGCGGCAATGTTTCAAAAGTAACAATGGATGAGTGTCTTCAGCGCTGAGAAGGGCCGAGCTAGAGGCAGCAGCAGGAACCGCGAAAGGTTCCGTCTCCGGTACTGAGTCCGATAGCCGGGCAGGGACAGGTCACCGGACCCAGGTTACCGTCGTGGTCTCAATTCCTTTGTTACCGTCGTGGTCTCAATTCCTTTGCACTGTCAATAAGTTGGCCGAATAGTCTCGTATCTAACACTGTAATATCCAGCGGTTACGGTGGCACCCCCTTTGCTAATAAGAGGGGGAGAGAGAGTGCCATGCCCAAAATTTTAAGATCCCTATTCGCGACCCTCGCGATCGCCGCGCTATTCAGTGTTGTGGCGAATGCCGAAGAAACCCCCGTCAAATCGGACGTCGCAAATTGTCCCACGGCAGTGGCTCCCACTACTCCCAGCGGCCCAGTCGCAACGGGCCCGAGTCCCTGGGCATTGGTTGGTGCCGGACTTCCGATGGCGGTGGTGGAATATTTTGCGAGCGATGCCTTGCACGAGAGCATGCATTGCCTGAGCGTTGAGCTGGTCGGTGGTAAATGCTTGAGTCTGAGTGTGCTGCCCTCGCGCAATGCAAATGGAACGCTGGTCCTGGGCTATACCCAGTGGTCGGGCAATCTGAGCAAGAGCCAGGAAACGTTTGTGCTGCTGGCGCCCAAGATGATGGATATGGCGCTGATGGGAACCTACGCTACTTTGTATGAGACCCATTCGTTGCCGAATAACAAGTACGGACAGCTGGCTATGGCCATCGTGGGACTGGGCGCGGACATTGATTTTGCGAAGCACTTCGTGATTCGCACGCCAGATAATGACGTCGAGCGCGCTTACACGCTCAATGGAATTCATGGCGCGGGTCGCGCGCCCTACGAGATTTTTTATGCCGCGACGATTATCGCGGGGGGCATCGAACCCGTGCGTGGGCTGATTAAAGTTTTTTCCAAGACGCCAAGCAGGAAAGACGACGGCAAGCGTTACCTGACCAAGTACGGCTCACCGATAATCGGAGCGGGTAGCGTGGGCTGGGCTGGCGAATTCTAGATTTCGTTTAGGCTAGATGCCCCGGCCCTTGATGGCGCGCGTCGCACTATTCATCGTGATCGTGCCGGTGAAATTTGCGACCGTCCCACTAGCATTGAAGGTCACGACGACCGTGCAGGTGCTGCCGGCCGAAAGGGAAGGGGCACAAGTGCCACCGGTGCCGGGGTACGACCCACCTTTGAAGGAAAAGCCGCCGCCAGTTACCGTACTTGAACCAAGCCCACTGGCTAACGCTCCGCCGGTGTTTGTCACTGAAAAGGTGTGATCTACTGGCGTCGAGCTCGCGCTCGTTCCAAAATCGGTATTAGATTGATTGCTATCGATAGTAAGAAACTCTGTCCCAGTGACATAGGTATAGGCGTTGGGGAGTGTGGCCGATTGTCCATCGGGTCCGGTGATGACGACATCGACTACGCCGTTCGCGTGCGAGCCGGTGGTACACTGAAGGAAATTGGGAATGGTTTCGGACGTGACCGTACAGGTTGCGCCCCCGATTGCCACCGTCGAACCGGCCTTGAGAGCACCGCCGTTCGTATTCACGCTGATACCCGTGCCGATGACGCCACCTTCCGGAAAAATTCCCGACAACCCAAGTGTGGCGCTATTTCCCTTGCACGACACCGCAGCCGCAGTGCCCGCGACAAAAGAAATACCAACCGTGACCTCGGTGTTTGCGCCAATGTCGATGGTCTTGGTGCCGAGTAAAAAACCGCTACCACCACCACTGTCGTCGCTACCCGTGGAAGCACCGGTGCATTCCCGGGGCGGAGGGTGTACGCCGAACACATCGATGTGTCGAGCGGGGCCACTTGGAATATCGAGCTCAATAGGTGTGCCGCGAGGCGAT
>JBBRLF010000035.1:0-22351 GCA_038231515.1 candidate division WWE3 bacterium | reverse complement strand
TACTGCTCGAAGATCTGCTGAATGCCTCGAAGCTCAAGATCGTTCGCAATCCAAACGCGCTGCACCTGCGCGACACCAACATCACGGCGCTCATCTACCAGGCTATCAAGACCGCGGCACCGCTGGCCGAGCATAAGGGCGTACAGCTCGTAAGCAAAACCAAGGCTGGCGGCGGCCAGATCATGGCCAATATTGACCCGACCAAAATCACCTGGGTGCTTTCGACACTGCTGACCGATGCCATTCGGCAAACTCCGCCCGCGCATTCGGTGGTGCTTAACGCGGCCCTTGACTCGGGTGTGGCCACCGTCGAGATCAGCTATCGGCGCCGGCTGGATTCACTCGGACCCACCGGGCACGCCATCGTGGGTGACATCATCCAGGGGCACGCCGGGCGCTTCAGCTCGATTCACCGGGCCAATCACGAGAGTCTTTTCAAAATCTCACTACACGCCTACCTGCATGCCGCGAATACAACAAAAGGAATAGCATAATATGAAGCGCATCTTACTGGTCGACGACGAGGAAAATATCAGAATCACGATGAGCCGGTTTCTCACCTCGCGCAACTACGAGGTGAAGTCGGTTGGCTCGGGTCCCGACGCAATCGCGGCGCTCAGCACCTGGACGCCGGATCTGATGATTACCGATCTCAGAATGGACGGCATGACCGGCCTTGAGCTCATCGAGCGCGTAAAGAAGGATTTTCCGGACATCTCGATCGTCATCATGACCGCCTATGCCTCGGTTGAAACCGCGGTGGCGGCCATGAAATATGGCGCCTACGACTACGTCACCAAGCCGTTCACGCCCGACCAGATCGCCCATCTGCTTTCACGCGTGGAGCAGATCCGGGGCCTTTCGCATGAAAACGTCGAACTCAAGCAGGTCATCCGCGATATTCGCGAGCCCGAGGAGTTTGGCTCGCGCAACGCCAAAGTGCAGCAGCTTTTCGAGATGGCCAGGCGCGTGGCGGCCAGCCAGTCCACCGTGCTCGTGACGGGTGAGAGCGGAACCGGAAAATCAGTACTCGCGAAATGGATTCACAAGCACAGCGCCCGCAGCACGCAGGGTTTTGTGGACGTGAACTGCGCAACACTGTCCGAGAATCTGCTTGAGAGCGAGCTCTTCGGCCACGTCAAAGGATCGTTCACCGGCGCCGTGCGCGACAAGGTGGGGCGCCTCAAGATCGCCGACAGCGGCACCGTGTTTCTCGACGAAATCGGCGACATCTCGCTGCAGCTCCAGACCAAGCTTCTGCGCTTCGTCCAGGACCGCCAGTTCGAGCCCGTGGGCAGTACCAAAACCGAGACGGTGGATGTGCGCGTCGTAGCCGCGACCAACCGCAACCTGGACCTGGCCGTGCGCAATGGCATCTTCCGCGAAGACCTTTTCTATCGTCTCAATGTCATTGAGTTCAAGATGCCGGCCTTGCGCGAACGTCCCGAAGACATTCAGGCCCTGGCCGACTCCCTATTGCGACGGGCCTGCATCGAAAGCGGACACGTGCCTTTGCATTTCAGTCACGAAGTGCAGAACATCTTCGCGAGTTACCGCTGGCCTGGCAATATCCGCGAGCTCAAAAACACGGTTGAACGCGCCGTGGTGCTGGCGCGTGGCGAGCTGGTCGAAGTAGCGGACTTGCCCGACCGGCTGCTTGATCCCGGCACGCCGATTCCACCTCAGGCCGTTAATCAGCCCAATATGTCGCTTGAGGACCTGGAGCGGCAGTACATTCAAGAGACACTTACTCGCGCTGCTACTCTTGAAGATGCGGCGAGTGTTCTTGGAATCAATCTTTCGACGCTTTGGCGTAAACGTCGCCGTTATAATTTGGACTAGCTTCGGCTGGGAATAGGGCGCGGGCCACGACTATACCGGTGACGAAGGTGACGCCAACAGCTACTGGCAGTTTATAGCGCGCGAAGGGCACGACGACTCGGTTGTGGACGAATTCGTGCGTGCTTTCGATGACGCCATTTTTCAGGGCCAGCAACTCGGCACCGGTTTCGCGAAATTCGTAGGCGATCTCTTCGCGCTTAAGGCTAGCTTCGAGGGCAGCGTCATTTTCACGCTTCCACCTGCTCAAAAACATATTCAATATTCCAAGCGCCAACGCGTTGACCAGCACTGTGACCAGCGCAGCCAGGACTGGCTGGAGCGGAATTCGCAGCGCCAAGTAGACCGTCAGCTCGAGCCACACCAGAATCGCCAGACCAAAGCCCAGCATTGCGGCCGCCTGCACGCCCGTCTTGCGCACGCGGCTGGCTTGAGCCGCAGCCTTGAGCTGGAAAAATTCGACGAGGTTCGTCAGCCCATGGCGAACATGTTCGTTTGCAGACCGGATTCCAGCCGACTGTGCCATAGCACCCCCAGAAGCGGCAAAAATTGCAAACGAGGTGCCAAAGGCAGGACTTACTAAGCGCTGAGGGCCGCACGGTCGCGAGTAAGGTCGAGCACCAGCCGAATTAGATCGTCGACATCAAATGGCTTTTCAAGACACGCCGTCACACCGGCTCGCGCCGCAGCGTACTGCACGTCGCGATCGGCCGTAACCATGATGACCGGCACGCCAGAGGCCACGCTGGAACGAATTTGCCGCACCAGCTCGAGGCCCTTGATGCCTGGCATCTGCTGGTCCAAAATGACCAGGCTTAGCTCATGCCCAAGTACATTTTTCATTACCTCGGTGCTTTCGCGAGTTAAAATCGGAACTAGTCCCAGATCTGTCAAAGCGAGCTGGTAGACCTCAAGGGTAGCTGGATCATCGTCGACAACGAGGACGTGCTGTGGAAATACAAACGGCAGTGCCATTGCTGCGAGTCCTTTAATAAATCAATGTTGTTTATTCAGTGGTGAGGCATCCTTATTCCAGAATTTTTTGAGTTAGACCAGAGGGAATTCGTGAAAAACGTGTTGAAGTTTACAAGAAATATGGGAACCGCAGTCCTACTCGGTGCGAGCTTGCTCACGGCCGCGCACGCCGAGGCTGAAACGGAAACGGAAACAGAAACAGAAACCGCCACTACTGCCCCCGCTCCCGCCAGCTGGCGCATTGCGGTCGTCTCGGACATTCACGTTTACAACGATGCCCATACAAAACCATTCTTCACCCAGCTAGTCGCACAGCTAGTCGAGCGCCATCCCAAGGTGGTCGTCGTCACCGGCGACTCCACGAGCGGAAACGAGAAGGACACGTTCAGCCTTACGCGAGCCCGGCTTTGGTGGAACGAGGTTCGCCGCCAGCTCGAGCCGCTGCAAAAAGCCGGCGTCATCGTATTGATCGTCGCGGGCAATCACGACTTTTACCGCAAGCCGCACCAGACAGCCTACCTGGAGGCCGCTAAAGCCATTCTCGACTCCAATCCCGTCAAACCTGAACTGGCAGGAAACCCGCCTCTGTCCTACTCGACCACTATCGACGGCGTCCACCTTACGCTGCTGCACATTGTGGATCAAGTTGTGGATAAGGCGCAGCTGCAGTGGCTCGTGAAAGACCTCGCGGCGTCGCCGGCCGCTTTGAAGTTCACTTTTGGGCATGTGCCGCTGGAATCGGTACTGGGACACACCAATCGCAATTTCAAGCAAGTGTACGGTCAGGCGTTTGTTGATGGCCATGTTTCGGCCTATATCGCGGGCCACGAGCACCTGCTATGGGACCAGGCGCTGGATATTGAAGGGCACCCCCTACGCCAGATCACCGTAGGCTGCTCGAGCGGAGCCTATACTTTTCCGATTCGGCGGGACGTCTATGAGGCCAACTGCTGTGACGCGGTAACAAAGCATGCTTGCAAAAGCCGGGTCTGCCGCTTGCCTTATTCGCAGCTGAGCTTCAAGCTGGCCTCGCCGATAACACGGCTGCAGCGGGACGAAGTCACCTTTTTTGAGGTCGAAATCACCGGAAACGATTACGAAGCTCGTCCCTTTACACTGAGCCCCGAAGGCAATATTGTGCCTTTCGGAGTGGAAAAAAATGATTAAGACCCTTTCGATGGAAGAGCTGCACGCAAAAACGCAATCCCTAACCAAGGACGACCTGATTCTCGACGTGCGTACGCCCGAGGAGTTCGCCGAAGGGCACGTTCCGGGCAGCCGCAACATCATGCACAGTGAAGTGGGCATGCATGCCGCCGAGCTGAAAAAATTCAAGAACGTCTACGTCTACTGCAAAGCCGGCGGCCGGGTGCAGATGGCCTGTCACGAACTTTTCCAGCATGGGCTAATGAACCTTTCCGGCGTCATGCAGGGTGGGATGCCCGACTGGGAAGCCTCTGGCTTTCCTGTCGAAAAATAACCATGACCGCGAAAAGCCAGGCCCAGGAACGCCTAATCATCGCCAGCACCTCGGCGCTGGCTCTGGTGATTTGGATTTTTCAAGCGCTGCACTGGAATTCCCTGCTCGATGGCGATGCGGCGCTTTACTCGCTGATGAGCACCCAGGTGCTCAAAGGCCAGCAATTCCTCTATACCGCCGGGCAGGCTCACGGTGGCACGCCGCTGGTATACCTGCGCGCCGCCGCGTTTAAGATTTTCGGTATTACGCAGTTTACCGGGTTTTTTATTAACGGATTAGTACTGATCGCTTCGGGCGCCTTATGGTCCT
This sequence comes from candidate division WWE3 bacterium, assembly GCA_038231515.1. Lineage (GTDB taxonomy): Bacteria > Bdellovibrionota > UBA1018 > UBA1018 > UBA923 > JACQAX01. The sequence goes on along the minus strand of JBBRLF010000035.1, from coordinate 17,748 downwards.
GCTTCGCATTTCGCGTGGCCGGCCCGCTGGCGTGCCTTTCTGTAGGACTGCTCACCGCAATCGGGTCCGAGCCGCTGGCGCAGTATTCGATGACGGACTATTATGTTCTTTCGTTTTTTGCGGGTGGCCTGATGCTTTGCTCCGCGCAGTCGCTCTCGACACGCGTACGGCTTTCAGGCCAGGCCACGTTCTGGATCGGCGTGCTTACCGGCTTTGCCTTCTATATCTGCCGCTTCACGCCGCTGTACGCGATGCTGGCCACGGCCTTCTTCCTTACGCTTTCGCCCGCGCTGCGCTCGGCAATGCTTTTGCCGGCGCCCCGCGAGCTGGTTCGCACGCGAGGTGTAAAAGGCCTGCTGAGCAAGCTGCTGCTCGTGACGTTCGCCGTGAACACGCTCTTGTTTTTCCCAGCCTTTTTCACCAGCGATGCTTTTCTGGGCGTAAACGCCGAAGCGGCGCTTAAGCTGAGCGTCAAGCTGGCACTGGCAGTTTGGCTTTTGCACCGCTGGCCGTTGCTGATAAAAACCCGGAGGCCGTTGCTTTTTGTCGCGGGTGCCCTGATGGGAATGCTGCCGCACTTTGCCTTTGTCATTCTGCATCCCGGCCACGTCGATCGCACGACCGGGCTGGTGCGCTGGAGTGATTTCGCGCCGCTACTGTCGACGGTACCGCTCAACATCGGCTCCAACTTCGCACGCGCGGCCCCTCTTACTTTTGGAATGGCCGGCGCGTTTGCGGCGCTGGCTTTAGTGGCACTGGGCTTCACGGGCCGCGATAAAAAACTGAAGCGCCTGCTCGTCATCGGCCTGGTGGCTGGGGTGCTGCCCGCAGTGGCATCATGGGTCTTGATTCATACGTATATGTATTTCAAGGTGCAGTACATCTATCCTGCCCTGCTTCCGCTCTATCTTTGTCTGGGTTTGGCGGTGGCCAGCGCACGCTGGAAGACACCCGCGTTGGGACTGGTCGGAGTAATTCTGCTTTGTGGCTGCGTTGATCTTTACGCGAACTTCACCAAGCCCAACTACCGTACCACCAGCGGCATTCTCGAGCTCATGCGCGAGTGGGGCGTGGACAAGGGCAGTGGCGATTACGACTCCACGTACGACATCATGTGGGCGTACGGAAATGCCATTACGCTTGATCCCCTGCACGCCAGCCGCCTTCCGCGACTGCGCGCGGAAGTCGAGGCCAGCCCGCGCATTGCCTATATCTATCGCGAGGGCGACACAGTGCCTGACGAAAAGCGTGGGTATCAGGTCCTGCGCAGCGCACGACTCAACAATGGCTATACTTTGGAAATGCTAAGCAAGTCCAAGTAGTTCGCGCCCTCGACCTTGACACTGGCCAAACCGTTCGCATCTTTAGGGTAATCCCAGCAATGACCCGGCATAACGCGGGCCTTGCGGGCCTCTTTTTGCATCAGGAGAAATCGTGGAAAAGGATCCTTATTCAGTTCTGGGCGTGTCAAAAACGGCAACCCAGGACGAAATAAAAAAAGCCTATCGTAAGCTGGCCAAGAAGCTTCATCCCGATCTCAATCCAGGCAATAAAGAGATGGAGCGGCGCTTCAAGGAAGTTACCGGGGCCTACGACATCGTCGGCGACGAAACCAAGCGCGCGCAATTCGATACCCAGGGCTCGGCCGCATTCGATGGCACGGGCGGCGGCAGTCAGGGCGCCTCGCGTGGCGGCCCCTACTATTATCAAACTCAAGGCGGCGCTGGTGGCGGCAGGTATTCGCAAGGTTTTGATGATGATTTGTTCAGCACACTTTTTGGATCGCGCGGCCGGGCAGCGCGCCAGCCTTTGAAGGGCGAAGACCAGCACTACCGTATGGATGTGGATTTTCGCGATGCCGTGCTTGGTGCCGAGCACGAAGTCACGCTTCCCGACAGCCGGCGTGTTCGCGTGAAAATTCCCGCGGGAGTGGAAACCGGGGCAAAGCTACGCTTGAGCGGCATGGGCCAGCCGGGCCCCAAAGGCACGCCTGCGGGCGATTTGTTTGTCGAGCTGGCCGTGAAACCATCGACGCAGTTTCGACGCGTAGGTCACGACCTGGAAGTCGACCTTCCCGTTTCGTTGGCCGAGGCTGCGCTGGGCGGCGAAGCCAAGGTTGCCACCATCGACGGTCATGTACTGCTCAATATTCCGGCAGGCGTGACGACCGGCTCGCGTCTACGAATTCGGGGCAAAGGCGCCACCGATCGTGCGACGGCCAAACGCGGCGATCAGATCGCCGTACTGCGCGTGATGATGCCCGAAAAAATTGACGACGACCTGCGCGCCGCGATCCGGTGCTGGAGCGAAAAAAATCCGCAGAATCCGCGAGGTGATACCCATGCCACGTAAGCGAAAGCTTGAAGAGGTCAGCCGCGAAACGGGCGTCGCTCCCCAGACGATCATTGAGTTTATCCACCAGGAGTGGATTATTCCCCATGACCCCGAGCCACCCGAGCAATTTGACGATGAAGATATCGCGCGAGCTCGCTTGATTCTTGAGCTACGCCACGATTTTGGGGTTAACGACGAGGGTATTGAGATCATTCTACACCTGCTCGATGAGCTGTATGCGCTCCAATCCCACATCAAATCCGTTAAAAATTAGATAGATACGCGAATCGAGCCCGTCAATTCCTGACTAATTTAATCTACTTTTATTCCTATCTATTCCCCGCGAATTTTGATAATGCAAGGCATCATGAATTTAGTGCGGCGCGGTATTTTTCGACTTCCAGTTCTCGTACTCGGACTCTTGACCGCAAGCATCAGCGCACAGGCTTGGGACGTTCATGCATTGCTCACGCATCAGAGTTTGCTCGGATACAAAAACCGTGACGCAGCCATGTGGCAGCAGCTCAATGCCGAGGTTACCGTTACGCCCATCGACAGTTTTATCACCAAGGCCTTTGGCAACTCCTGCACCTGGGACAAGATGAAGAACTCGGTGCTTGAAGGCGTCGGTCGCGACTATAAAGTTTCGTACGCCGAAGGTGCCACCTACCACTTCGAGGTGGAATGGAGTCGTGGAATCAGCCACCAGATCATTTCGCCCGTCGTCTCTGCACAGAACCCTCAAGGGTTGGGCAAACAGGTTAAGCCCCTCGACGTGCTTTCGATCTATAGCGATGAGCCAGACTGGAATATGGACGACGATGTGCCTCAGCTCAAGGGCAAAGGCATTTCAGAGGCCGGTGAAGGCACGGCAACTCGTACGCTGCGCCACTTCTGGTACGAAGGCGAAACCTCCTTTGGCGTGGAATTCGGAAAAGACCAGCAAACCGATCGACGCGCCCAGCTTTTTTATGAGCTCTCGCTGATCGCGTTCTCGGTGGATGAGCCCTACTGGGGTTATCGGTTCCTGGCCAATGCTCTGCATTATATTCAAGACATGACTCAGCCCTTCCACACGAAGGCGCTGATCTCAGACAGCCTGGTCGACAAGATCTCATTAATACGCGCCAAGCTGTGTGAATGGCACAAGGGTGCCAACTGCGCCGACGACTTCACGCTGAGTTCTCAGGTCATCAAGAGCGCCTGGGTCGTGGGTGCTTATCACGGAGCCTTCGAAGACTTCGCACGCGGACTCTTTGCTCCCGAATCCCACTTCGCCACTTATAGTTACGTTTCTGATTTCAACGGGTACTACGAAAAGTTATCCACAACCGAAAAATTGCCCTGGGTCAGTTCGACGATGGGACCCTTGATCGACTTTCGCGACATTATTCGCGCAGAGCAGCAGACAACCAATATGTTTGCCGAGAAAATTGGCGATTACTCTTATAATACGTTTGGTTTCAAAGCGCGCTACGACACTCAGGCTACTCAAAAAGCCGTGCTTTCTTGTGGAACCAATAGCTCGGACGCCTATCGAATGGCGACGTTATGGGGCTATGGGATGGAATTCCTGGACATGACGCCACGTCAGCAAAAATATTTGCCGCTACTCGTCGAACAAACCCACGAGGTGTTGATGAGAGCTGGAGTCTGGGGCCGACAGCTCATCAAAACGACTTTAACGCAGTCGACCGACGCCAAGGTTCTCGCGGCCATTGAAAAACATCGCAGCGCGTTTCAGAAAAAATGCGCGGCGCCCTCTTCCCCTTAACTCAAACGGGGGTAGACTTACTTAATTAGCCGCTCGTTTAGATTTAGTCTAAATAATCGTTTTGCATCGCTCAAGGAGGAGTCGCATGCTTTATAAGTTATTTTTGGTATTAGCCTGCCTTTTAGTCTCGTCATTTGCCCAAGCAACACAGAATTCAGCTCCGAAGGAATGGACGTTTCTGGTTTACATCAATGGCAATAACAACCTCGACTCGTATGGCGCAATGGACATCAACGAAATGGAAACCGTCGGCTCCACCGGCAAGGTTAACGTCGTCGTCCAATGGGCCAGCATGTCAGCCAGCTCGACCAAACGCCTGCTCGTCGTAAAAGACAACAATCCCGATACCGTCACCTCGCCCACCGTCGAAGACGTGGGTAACGTGGACATGGGCAGCTACCACAGCCTGGTCGACTTCATTCGCTGGGGCGTCAAAAACTATCCCGCCAAACACTACTTCGTCGATGTTTGGAATCATGGAAGCGGCTGGCATATGAAGGGTTTGAACAAGGCGGGTGGCTCGGCGCACGTCACCGACATCAGCTGGGACGACAAGTCGAACAACCATATGACGACGGAACAGCTGGGTCAGGCCATGACCGAAGCTGCGCAGATCATCGGACATAAAGTGGACATCTACGGCAGCGATGCCTGCTTGATGGGCATGGCCGAGGTTGCCGACGAGATGGGCGACACGGTTGAAACCTATGTCGGATCAGAAGAGGTTGAGCCGCTCAAAGGCTGGCCTTACGATGCGCTACTGAGTGGCTGGAATGCACTGGGCAACAATATGACGGGAGCAGAGATCGCAAAGATTCTCACCCGCGAATATGTAAAGTCGTATTCGAACGGCTCACAAGGCTCCGAGAACGGCACGTTTTCGGCATACGACATGAGCAAGCTGCCCGCCTTCAACCAGGCCGTGAAGAACTTCGGCACCAAGGTCAGAAAGCTCGACAAGGCTTCGCGCGACAAGCTCGTGGCCAGTGCCGACAATGCACAGAAGTTCTCGTACAGCGATTACGTCGACGTGCTCGACTTTCTCGGCAATGTTCAAAGTCAGAACATTGCGGGGTTGGCCGGCGATGAAACCGCGGCTCTGCGTGATGCGGCCAAGAACTTCGTCATCGCAAACGCTGCGACCGAAAGTTATGCGAAAGCACAAGGGCTGGCCATCTGGTTGCCAACCTCGAGCTATAGCTATGACTCGTACTCGGCCCGCTACAAAGGCTTACACTTCCATGCCCACACGGGCTGGGGTGACACGCTTCAGGCCCTTCTGGCGCCATGAAGCCACAACCATAGAGGCGTCGCGGCTGCCGCGGCGCGCTCAGGTTCCTACCATCCAAGGCCGCAAGCCATACTATTGGTTTGCGGCCTTTTTATTTTCAGTCAGTGGAAAATCGGCCAGACCATAGGCCGCCGCGTTCTTCGCATCGAAATGCCACCATTCGGTGGGATAGGGCACGAAGCCCTCGCGCACCATCGCCGCCTCGAGCGTTTTCATATTGGCGCGCGCCGACCGACTTGCGCCCGCGTAGTCACGATGGGCTTTTTCTGAAAAGTCGTCATAGCCCGACGGCATCTCAAGCTCCTGGCCCTCGGCATCGACCAGGGTCAGATCCACGGCCGCACCGCGGTTGTGCTTGGAGCCCGAGAAAGGCTTGCCGTCTTTCTCAACCGGACGCGCGACGTATCGCTCGTCGGGCACGAGTGCCCAGAATTTCTTCTGTACGCCGAAGGGGCGGTAACAATCCCACAGCTTCAATCCCAGACCTTCGCGCGTAAGGGCGCGCTGCACGCGCACCAGTGCTTCGGCAGCTCTGGGCCGCAGCAAACAGCGCGCGATCGGGTACACGACCTGCCCGGTAAAGTTCTGAGTCGTGGCGTACCGAATCTCAATCAGCAATGACGGATCAAGCGTAGCGGGCTCAATAAAGAGCGCCGTCGTCATTTTTCGAGGTCGCAGTCGTAGGTCGTGACCTGCTCGCCGGTGTTCATATTTTGGAGAGCCGCCGTAAAGGGTTTACCTTCTTTGAGAGCAACGGATTCAAAGGAGAGCTTCGTCTGCCCGGCCAAGGGTCCGATCTCAACCACCGGTTTGCCGTTGCGCAGAAACTGGTGAGAGTCGGCCAGCTTGGCGACCTTTGTGCGCGCATGCTTTTCACCGATTTTCTCTACAACGAAAAGGTGATGCTGATTGGAGTTGCCAGGCCCTGGCGAATAAACGTCGAAGGCGATCGGTACCAGCTCGGTCACGACGCCATCGGTCTTCTGACAATCGAGCAGCAGCTTATAGGTGTCTCCAACATCGGCCGCCAATGCGGAATTTGAAGCCAGTAAAATGATGATCGAAAGAATACGCATGGAACCCCCTGAGTAAGTAGCGTGTCTATCGCTTGATTGGCGAAGAATTACAATTCTTACTTTTGTCCCGCCGCCAGACAGAACATCGACCAGCGAGAAGGTTAACTCTTGAGATCGTCCAAAAGTGGTCAAGATGTGGACAGCTGCTTAAACCCTTCCAGGGCTTGCAGACGTGAGTGCTTGATTCTACATGGAAGTTCGCTGGCACCTGACTTGCTCTACTCTCCCTCAAGAGAGAGAGATTAAAATGAAAATTTCGATATTTTTGGCCTTAGGTTTGGTTACGTTTATGTCCAGTGCTCCGGCTTTCGGCCAGGTGTTTACCCGGGTTGTCGTGGAAACCCGGTCCCAGGCCGAAGAACGGCACCGTGCGGAAGAGTTTCGCCGTCAGCAGGACCTGCGCAGAAGAGCAGATGAGCGCCGGCGCGAAGAGATGCGCCAGGAAGAAATTCGCCGCGAAGAAAGCCGGCGTCAGCTGCGCTTGATCATGGAACAGCGCCAGCAAGACATGACGGCCCAGCAGTTGGCCGCCAATGCCGCCCAGGCCAATCATGACAGCGAAAGAAATGCCGCCAGCGCGACTCGCGCGGAAATTACAATCGAACGCGGTAACTTGCCGAATTTCGACGGCAGAGCCCTGAACTACGCAGCCAAAGCGCAGTCGATGCTCAATGGCTGTCCCGCCGCGATTGACCAGGAAGAATGCTACGCCCTTGCCGCCACCGAAAAATCGTTGGCCGACAAGTACACGGCACTGGCTCAAGGCTCACGCGATCGCATTATGCACCTCGAAAATGACCTTCGTGAACATGAACGTCTGGCCCGCGCCTATGCCGCGGAACGCGACGATCATCTGAGCCGCAGGGCGGAACTCGAGTCCGAGCTGCGCGGTCCGAAGTACATTGAAGTTCGCCCGAACCTCAATGCGCCACGAGTGATTACGCCGATCGAAGTCAAGATCCGCGCGTTCTAAGCTTTTACAGCTACTAAAAACCAGAGGCAGCCGCACTTCGGCCCGAAAATGGGTGGTGCGGCTGCCTCGTCGTTTTCAGTGCTTCGGAGTCGCGCAAAGCGGCGCCGTCTCGCCGACACAGATGTCGTGCGACCTGGGCTCGACGCGCGGAATATTGTTCTGCCCATGCCGAAAGCTCGAGATCGCAGGATAGATCTTCGCGCGCATACGGCTGATCTGGCCCAGCGGCCGGGTACCCGGCAGCGTGTGCCAGGGATCGAAGCTGATGTTCTCGCAGAAGTTCAGGTGAGCCTCGGAGTCGATTTCAGTCTGCTGCGGAAGCGTGATGGTGGCCACTTTGATATAGGGCGACTTCTTCTCGTTCCAGGCGATGGTCGGATTTTCGACGGGCTCTTTTTTGGAATTATGGTTGGGCTCGACAAAAAAATCGAAGCAGGCCGGCCGGGCGGCAAGCGTGGCGACGAGTCGCTCTCTTAAATAGTTCGCGGAAATGTTTTTTCCGGGTGCCGCATCTTTGGTTTCGTCGGGGGCGCAGGCCACGGGAACCACCTTGAAACGCATGGCCAGTCCGCCCAGCTTGTAAGGCAAGGAGCTGAAGTAGGGAGTCTGCAACGGATTCGCGGGCACGATCCGCGCCTTGTTCACAAGAAAAGCATTCTTGGGATGAGTCAAGAGATAGCCGGCCATTCCAAGCTTCGAGCCCAAGGCGCGGTGCAAAGCCAGATAGTCGGCGCCGTTTTTCGAAAAGAACTCCTTGGCCGAGCACATGAGAAAATCCTGGCTGCCCGAATTCGCGCCTTCGACGTTCAGGAGCTTCACAGCCATTCCGCGAATGTCGGCCTTCTTGTCGGGCGCGGTCGCCCCGTCCGGATTTCCATTTGAGAAACGAATCCACGCGGGATATTCCGCCGGAGCATCGGCCGCGAACACGCCTGTGCGCAGCTCGGCAGGCAGCGCGGAGGAGTCGACTTTGAAAAAAGCCTTGGCACAGCCGTGGTGTTTGGGATGGGCGTCGCGACGAACAAAAGTGTCCTTGCCTGTTCGCGCTACGAGCATCTTCGTGGTGGTTTGAATGATCTCGTCCACCTGCTTGTCGTTCTCGGCTGTCCAGGTTTCGCCCAGCTCGACTGGGGGCAAGTCCGGGGCCGCGGCCACATGACGTACGGGAGCATTGGCCGCCTGCTCATGATGCGCGCAAGCGGGCTGCATCAATATTGCCAGGACGGCGAGTGGAGCAATCGACTTATTAGCAAATATCCCGAATGTCATAGCTAAGACTCCTCTTGTTTTTTCAGCCCGTCCTCATTCTGTCACAGAACAATGGCCCAGGATACCGGCGGTGCCCGATTTTCAGCAGCCACTATCGCGCAAAAAGAATAACTGTTTATGGCGGAGCGGCAGGCGGATAATTCAGGGCAGAGAGAGGCCCCCATGAAATTTCTAAAAGTTTTGTTCACGCTGGGATTTTCGTTCCTACTTTGCGGCTGTCCGGCAGGGGCGCAGGTCGGTGGCCAGCATCTTCAACTGCCGACCTCCTCGATCGCTTCAATCCTGAATTTAAATGCAGTGACCAGTACGCTGGCCGCCGCGGCTACGAACACGGTGCCGATTTTCACCGATTCGATGGCCACCGGCTGGGGCCTTAATGCCTGGGCCTGGAATGGCAGTACTGCTTCGGTTACCAAGAGCCTCAAGACGTCGGGTACCTCGTCCATCCTAGCCACTGAAACCAACGCCTGGTCGGGAATTACGCTCGATCATACCAGCGGCACCGCGGTGTCGACCACGGACTACGCTGCCGTGGTGTTCGATATCAATCCAGGAAGCGTCGCCGCTGCCGGCGTGCGTACCTTGCAATTGATTTTGAACCAGAACACCGGCGTCAATATTCTGAAATATGCCACCGGCGGCCTTACGGCTTCAAGCTGGTCCCACGTCCGGGTGCCGATGGCCGATCTCGGCGCCAAGGGCACGAGTATTGGGCACCTGATTTTTTTCAACAATAGCGCCAAGGGCGGATTTACTTTTTATCTCGATAACGTCGCACTCGAAAAAATGGCTGCGCCGACTCCAGTGCCGACTCCGACGCCCACGCCCACGCCCACGCCGAAGCCTACGCCGACACCTACGCCGACACCAGCTCTTCCGACTCAAGCCGATACCGTCTATGGCGACGCCTTGAATGCGGCCTATTCCATGTACAACTGGAGCACGACTGTCGCGGCCGTAGCCTCACCGGCAATGGGCGCGCAGGCACTGAAGGTCACTATCAGCGACTCCTGGGGTGGCTTTTCGCCCGCGCGCATGACGGGATCAAATCCAAACTACATTCAGCCTGGCGATTACGACGCCCTGAGCTTTGATATCAATCCAGGCTCGAGCGTTTCCCAGTATCTGACCAGCCTTCAAGTGCAGCTCGATGACTCGTCACTTGCCGACTATTCTAAAAATTCGGACTCGGTGACTTTGACGAACTACCTCGGCAGCGCCCTGCAGGCCAATACCTGGTCCCATGTTCGAGTGCCGGTGGCCGTCGCCCTGAACAAGCACAACGCGTACAACCAGCTTACGATCTACAACGGCACCAACTCGGGTGCGGGCAATGCCTTCTCGTTCTACATCGACAACATCAAGCTTGAGAAGTCGGGCACGAGTCCAGTACCGACTCCAACTCCAACTCCAACTCCGACGCCGACACCTTCTTCCCGTCTACGAGGCGTAAATATCGGCGGTATGGAGTTCAGCTACGCCAGGATTACGCCAGGCCTGGGCCCCATCGCAGGCACGACCTACCCGGTTCACAATACGAAGCTGATCGACTACTTTGCCTCCAAGAAAGTCAGCGCCATTCGCCTGCTCTTTTCGTGGGAAGGGATGCAGTCCACGCTGCAAGGGCCAGTTCCGGCCGCGACCACCGGTAACTACAAAGCCTACTTCGACAACTACAAGCGCATCGTCGACTACGCGACGAACGTCAAAGGCATTCAGGTGATTGTGGAACCCTGGCAGGCCGGTCCCAATGGCGATACCGGTGGCCCAAGATGGTACGGTCAGCTCGTTGGCGGTGGTCAGGTTTCGGTTGCCGACTTCGCCGACTTCTGGCGAAAAATGTCGACGGTTTTTGCGGGCAACACCCGTGTCTCATTCGGGCTTTGCAACGAACCCAACAATATGTCGACCATGCAATGGTGGACGACGGCACAGGCGGCAGTAACAAGTATTCGCAGCACGGGCGCGACCCAGCGAATCTTCATCCCAGGCAACGGCTGGACAGGCGCAAGCACCTGGACGTCAAACTGGTATGACACCGACTCGGTCAAACGCTCCAACGCCTACGGCTGGCTCAACGCCAATGGTGCGGGCCAGAAAATTTCAGATCCGCTGAACAACATCGCCGTTGAAGTGCACACCTACCTTGATTCCAATGAAGGCGGCAGCTCCACGGAAATCACGTCGGTGACGGCAGCGCGCCAGCATCTTGCGGTGGTGGTCAACGAAGCCAGGGCCCGGGGCTATAAAGTGTATCTCGGTGAGCTCGGCTTTTACGCGGGCATCCCTACGGCATCGGCAGCCTGGGCTGACTTCATCTCGTACGCCAACGCCAACTCCGACGTGCTGCTGGGCTACACCTGGTGGGCTGCGGGCTCGCCGGGCTGGTGGGACGATGTGGCGGCCAACGGTGGAGGGCACTTTTCGGTTACGCCCACCAACGCCACGACCTTCACTGGCGACACGGTGAACATGACGATGATCCAGAACGATTTTTAAGCTGAAAACTGCTTAAAAACAGGCACCTTCAGGTGTTGAGGTTTTGGCCACGTGTGGAGTGGCAAGCCTGGGCGCCAAACCCAGGCTGGAGATTTTGTTATGCAATTTTTTGGCATCATCCGTGCTTTATCACTCGTATGAAATCAATTCGTATCACGGTGAGCATCTTCGGTTCCGCCATCATGTTTTTAAGCACCACGCTGGGATCGCCAACTCTGGCCTTCGCCACCTCGGGGCCGAAAATGGATCAGGCCAACGTAGCCGCCGGGCAGGCAGGATCACTCAACGCCGTGATTCAAGCCTCGTGCAAGTCACCCGAGAAAGCCTGCATGAATGGCCGCTTCGGCGACGAAACGATTCAGCCGCTTACGCTCGATGGGTTGTTTGAGCAGAACTTCTGCGACAAGCCCGCCGAAACGATCTGCGCGCAAAGCGCGACCACCATGAAAGGTCGCGAGCAAGCCCTGGAGCGTTTCCAGGCCTGGGCCATCAACAGCGCGCTTAAAGATGTCGCCGTCAAACTTGGCCGCGACCCCCACAACTTCAGCATGGGCGATTTAAAGGCCCTGCCGCCTGCGCAGTTTAATGTCGTCAGACCTTATTTCTCAGATCGCGTCATGACCTACATCAACGGCGAAATCACCAAGAGCGATCTCGACTCGGTCTGGCGCAATATCGGTAAAATCAAAGGCTACCTGTACCAGGCTATCGACCAGAATTATCCGCTCGGGCGCTTTGGCGACCTGACGACGAATCTGGAGTTGAAGAAAACGATTCAAAGCATTCAGGTGATGAGCCGCGAAGACATCCTGCTTATGCAGGCCTCGGACCCAAGAAATCCTGACCTTGCGACTTTACAGGCGAGCTACGCCGATCCTCATGCGTGTGGCGAGCTGGGCCTCAGTGACAATGCCTTTGCCTTACCCGTGCTTCCAAGCGGCAAACGTTATGTCATTGTCTGCCCGGGCATGGTCATGGGCGCTCTCAAAGGCGGCATGGACCCCGTGGCCAACTTTCGCAACGTCTTGCAGGGCGTAGCCCACGAGATGGGACATCACATCGACTCGCTTCGCTATCCAGGACTGTACTCGAAGTTTTCACAATGCCTGGCCACGTCGCATGCCGATGGTCTGGTCATTGGCCCGAAGTCCTCCTTGGGCCTGAAGATGGGCATTTACAAAGACCAGCGCATTGTCAATTCCCACAAAGCTGAAGAGCACCTGTTTGAAAGTGCCGCCGACTACTGGGCAACCGAAGCCATCGTACAATATCTGAATAATGAAGCTCCGAATCTCACGATGCGCGATCGCCTGAACGTGCTGCGCGAGGCGTATGGCGCACTCTGCGGCACCGGCGACGAAGGTGTGCATCCCGATGGAAAATTCCGCCTCGAAGTTCTGCTGCGCAGCTCGGCCACGATGAACATCGTCATGGGTTGCAAGGGTTTTCCGAACGGCAAACCAGCCTGCTCGCTTGCCGGCGCCACGACCTCCGGCGATATCCTGATTCGTCCCGTGCTGCTGCCGCTTCCCAGCGGAAAGTAACGCGATTAGCAGTTTTAATTCTGGCCAATAATGTCATTTAAAGTGAAGCGGCCACTCGGGCACAATGCCTGGTATGAGCCACTTCATTTATTTAGTCCTGGCCTTGGTCCTGAATATCGCCGCCGGCGCCCTGCCAGCCCAAGCCACCGAAGCCGGCTGCGACTGCAGCCGCTATGGCAGCTGGCTGCCCCAGCTGGAACTTACGCAGCAGATCGCGCTGATCGGTGCCGCAAGCCTGCGGCGTCAGGACAGCCCCTTGGCCACCAACGAAGCCCTGCAGCGGGCGCTGCGCCTGCGGCTTGAGGCTGAGGCTTTCGTACCTGCCGAGTGCCGTGAGTTCGTGCTGGGACGCATGAGTCCGCAGTTTCAGCTGTGGCTGGCCGACAGCTATCTTGCCCCGGCAGCGCAGCTCTCAATCTCGGGCGCCGTCAATCCCCTCTCGATCATTGATTCCTACAAGGTGACCATGGCGCAAACCTGCCAGCTCAGTGCGCGAGCCACCCGACCTTCGTTCTGCACTCCAGCCGGAAACCTCAATCGCCTGGTGAGCTTCTTCAACCTGTCGCAGTCGGAGATAGAGAAATTCGGCGTGCGCGACTCCAACGGCAAGCTGGCTTACCAGCTTAGCGGCGAAACACTCGACGTCATTCGCGTGTTTCTGCGGGGCTATCAGCTGCAGCTGCAAGGCGGCGAGGAACAGGGCGGCCAGGCTCGCATGCTTTTTCTGCAGTCGCAGGCCGGGCACCTTACCTCGGACCAGATCATCCAGTTTGGCAGAATGGCTGGCACGCTCGATTATCGAAATTACGAAAACGAGCGTAACAACCAGCTCTACAAAGCCAAAGGCGTGCGAACAGCCCCCGCGATTTCGCTGAATAGCGCTAAAACGCTCAATCAGGAGGTCAGTCCGTCTGACCTGACCGGCGACCCCGACGCAAAACCGGATCCTAATGCGCCAGCCATCGATCCGGCAAACCTGCCCGTGCCACTGGGTGTTTGCCGTGACATCTCTTCACAGCAGGCTTTTGACATGCGTGCGCTGGGCATGAAGCGGGTTTACGTGTTGAGCTGGGCCCACGCGGGTGACGAAGGTCACGTCACGGTGGTGGCGGCTCCCAACGACAACCCAACAAAAATCTATAAAATTAACGAAGGCGAGCTTTCGGTTTCGCAGCACGCCGACGGCGCAGTGGCTTTGTTCGAGGACAACACCGACGCCTCGACCAACTATCGCCTGTGGGAACCCGCCGGCGGACTGGTATCAGATATTCCCAGCGAGTTTGGAAAGGTGATTGAGGTGGCCGCAGGCGGTAATGTGACGAGGTTGGATCCGGTTAGCGCCGGGCCGGCTCGCTTCATGAGCGCCGAAGCCGCCCTGCCATCAGATACTCAGCTGCGCGTATTTCATGCCGAAGACCGCACGGGCGCGCAGTATCTGGGCACCAGTCTGGGTCAGCGCTGGAATACCTCGTCAGAAATCGCGCCGGGCGAAGCAGCGCTGGTGCTGGGTCACCAAAAGCTGCCGGCCGCGGTGCTGGCGCCACCCGGAGCCTCGAATCCGCCCGAGGATCGGAATATGGAGTTCGCGGCAGTGCGCGTTTCGCAATCCCTGAACACGCCGTATCTTACCCTGAGCGAGCTGCCGCTGCGCGGCCGCGTGGTTACGAATACCATGGCTGTTGCGACTGAAACCTATCTGCCAGACCGATTTTCCGTGCCGCAAGGCGACCTGCGCATCAATGCCGGCCTGCAGGCCCAGCTAGGCGAAGCACAACCGGGCGAAACACAAAAGCCCCAGCTAACCGCCTATGTAGGAACGCAGCTGGTGCCCGGAATCAAAGACGTGCGCAACGGCTATCTTATGCAACTGCCCAGGGTGGTGGTGAATCAGCTTGTCGCGTCTTTAGAACTTAAAACGCCGCTGGATAGCCGCACGCGTACCTATGTTTTAGTGAGCGCGCTGGCCGTGTGCTCGCAGCTGTCTTGCCGGGGCAAGGCAGAATTCGCCGCGGCCTACCGTAACCTGGCCGCAAGTCTGGTCGTTCAGGGCCGCTTTGCCCAAGAAGCGGCAAACTTTGAAGAAGGCACCACCCGGACGATCTCCTGGAATATGGCGGCGCAGCTGCTCTCAACTTTTCCGGCTTTTGCCTCGATTACCGGTACCCATTCCCTGGACAGTCGCGACAATAGGATTCAAAGTATCCTTGAGGTCAGACGATGAATAGCGCAACCGTTCAGGAGTACCGCCGTAAAACGAGAGCAAGCTGGGGCACTGGTTTCTATTCTGCGGCATTGCACTTTTTATGTCCCACCGTGACCTGCTTTTTGGGTATCGCCTACTCGCTCTCGCTGCTCGACCAGGTCCTGTGGCAAGAGTGGCTTATGGTGCCCGCCACTTTCTTATTCGGAAATTTTCTCGAATACTTTGCACATCGCGGCCCCATGCATCGGCGCACGCCTGGCGCGGGGCTGGTCTTCAGCAAACACACGCTCGAACACCATCATTTTTTTACCGAAGAGCTGATGTCGTATGAAACGACCCGGGATTTTGGCATTGTGCTCTTTCCGCCCTGGGCCATCGGTTTGTTTTTCGGCTTTCTGGCCATCCCGGTCGGCTACCTGTCTTACAAACTGCTCTCGCACAACGCGGGCTTTTTATTCGTGGCCACGGCCTTGGGTTATTTTCTCAACTATGAATGGTTTCATCTTTTCTTTCATTTTCCGGATGACTCCTGGATCGTGCGTTTACCACTGATAGCTCCCCTGCGGCGCCATCACGCCCGCCATCACAATCCCGCGCTGATGACCCGTTACAACTTCAACATCACCTGGCCAATATGTGATTGGCTTTTCGGTACGCTGCGATGACCCTGATACGACTGCTAGGTCTGGCCCTGGTTTTTATCCCCGGACTTTCGCTGGCCGCCGGCGATCCTTTTCTGGCTGGCACCAACGTTATTGACTGGCAATGCGGCGCTGGCTTCTGTGCCTACGGCCACGATATCGGCACCAACGGCTGGGGCCTGCGACACCTGCCAGGCTACCAGAACAGCGTCACCTTTCGACCCGAGGTGTGGGAGCAGGTTTTCACCGACCTCGAAAAATCCGGCGCAAACTTTGTACGAGTACCGCTTATGACAGAGGGCCAGGGTATTCTATACAAGGCCAATGACGAAATTTTGGGCGCCGATCCACAGTGGATCGCCAACACCCGGACAATTCTCAAACTTGCGGCGGCTCATCAGCTGCGAGTCGAGATCGGACTGCTCACGGGCAACACGCCCAAGCACAAGACGCTGCTGAATTTTTTTCACGCGAAGCGGGCAATTCTCAAAGACAAAAAAACCATGGACGACTATCTTGCCCTGGTTGTTCAGCCCTTGCTGCGCGTGATTGCAGACGAAAGTGCGCTCTGGGCTGTCGACGTATTTGGCGAGGCCGACGGCGCGCTTACCGAGCACCCTGGCGACGTATCGGACGCGGACGTGAGGAATTTCGTTGCGCGTTCGCTGGTAGCCATTCGAAAAGTGGCCCCCACGCTCAAACTTACCGCCTCAACGGGGTACTGGCTTCATGTCACGCCCAAAAGCATGCTCGAACTTCTGGCGGCGACCTCGATCGACTTCTATGAGGTTCATCTCTATCTCAACGACGGAAATATTTTTGCCTGCGACAAAGCTAAAAATGGCGAGCCCACCTGGCGCGATATGGGACGGCCGGTTTTGCTGGGCGAGTTCGGCCTGGCCCAGTCGCCCCCCGTTGATTCCGCGCTGCCTTTAACCGAAGAACGACAAATCGCGGCCGCAGAAGCCCGAACCACCGAAGCCTTTTTTGAAAATGCCCAACGCTGCGGCTTTATCGGAGCGGCTTCGTGGGTTGCCAATGCCAAGACGGCTGACCGCAAAGCGCGAGACGAGTACCACAACTTTTACGGGCTCGACGGCCAGCCCAAGCCCGAGCTGGTCCGCGCCCTGAGAAAAGTCAGGCCAAAGCCGTTTTAGGATGTTCTTTTCGCGCCTGTATCATCGCATAGAGCGCGATAGCGGCGGGCAGTAAAAAGCCCAGGTAATGGAAGCGCAAAAACAGCACCGTTCCCAGCGCGCCA
Organism: candidate division WWE3 bacterium; assembly: GCA_038231515.1. GTDB lineage: Bacteria > Bdellovibrionota > UBA1018 > UBA1018 > UBA923 > JACQAX01. The sequence continues at coordinate 883 of JBBRLF010000035.1, read as the reverse complement.
CCCGCGCCGAACGAACCGATGGTGCCCAGCCGCAGCAGATTGGTGCGACTCTCCTGCTTGTGCTCACGGGTGCTGGCTTTTGTGCCAAAAACGCGCACCAGCCCAATGCCCAGGTCAGTCGTCAAACCCGTAAGATGAGTCGTGCGCACCGAAGCCCCCGACGCCGTGGTAATCGCGGCATTTTGCAAACCGCTGGCCATGCAAAGCAAAGCCAGCACCGTGAAATCCTGACGCAGCCGCGGCTGCCCGCCAAAGTCGTCACCGATAAAACCAAAATGTCCGCCAACCGCCACCGCAACCAGACAGGTAAAAACCAGCAGCATCACCCAGTCATAATGCGGCTCGCGCCCTTGATGAAACCGATGATCCACGAGATATGCCGAGATCATCGTGCCGCTAAGGAAAAAAAACGGCACCAGCAACATCCCCAAAGCCTGATCAAAATTCCCCTGCCCCAGCGCCACACCGAACAGCGAAGCAAAACCCGTGACGTGAGTCACAAACCGCTGCACCCCCAAAACCGCGCCGGCGTTCACCGCGCCAGACATAAAGCTGAGCAGGTACCATTTATGAAAAACGGTGGTGACGTCTTCGTCATCGATGCGATGGTGAAACATGTGCGACCTTCTCCTATTCTCGCATGGAAGAAGGAATCCCCAAAAATCAATTTCGCGCTGCAAGGAATGCCGTGCGCACGTAACACAAAGAACTCGAAAGGCCATAGATCCGCGGCGGCCGAGGATAAACGAATCGGCTCCTGCCGATTCGTGATCCAGAAGTACGGGCGCATCCTGCGCCCATCATCGGAGGTCGTCCCGACCACCTCTTCTCAAAATCTTTAAAAATATAGAAATCTAAAAGCTCTTCTAAAATAGAAGAAAAC
>JBBRLF010000034.1:0-22494 GCA_038231515.1 candidate division WWE3 bacterium | reverse complement strand
GCGTGCCGCCCAAATCCGCAACCTGCTCACCAGCGGGGTGCACTCATGAAGCTCATATACATTCTTTTACTGCACACATTCAGTGTTTCCGCACTTGCTGACGGAGATTGGGGCAACAGCCCAGAAGACTGCCGCCAACGCTGGTGGAACGTCCAAGAGGGTTGCCGCATCAGACAGCAACAAAAGACAGAAGAGCTGGCCTCAATAGATATTTACATCTTGGCCGCAGACGCGACCCGCGATGCAGCCGTGGCGCCAAAGCAGGCTGCAGCTGAACGCTTTGCCCGACTAGATGAACAGCAACGCGACCGCGCCGAAGTATTCCTGCCCTACCTCAGACGCTCTATTTTACTGTGCCGCGAGATGCGCGAGCTGCTGGTCAATACCTCGGCAAAAGAGCTGTCTCGCGTGAAGTCGCTTATTGAATTTCTGGCACTCAAACTTCCCGACGACAGCCAGCCAAGCGCAAACAGTGTTGCGCCAATAAGCGCTGCCAATGCCGCCGCTCTGACTTTTGAAACAAGTGACGCTTTGGCATTGAGCCTCATTCTCGATTCTTCACAAGAGGACAAGGGCACCATTGCGCTCCAACCATCCCAAGGTCGGGCAGTGACGTTAAGCTTTGTCATGGACAAACTGGAAGCAGCAGCCGAGAACGTCGAAAAGGTTCACCTACAGCTAGCAGGCTTGCTCGGGCGTCTCACGGCTGAAAATGACCTTGAACTCGACACACAGGAAAAACAGCTGGCGGGCTTAAATATCGAAGCCGCAAAAGCTGCCGAAGCCAAGGCAAAGACCGAAAAAGATTACAATGATGCCGCGGCCAAAGCACAAGGCCTCAAATCCCGCAAAAGTGGTTTGCCAACTGACATCAGAAGTGAAGAACTCGCCAAAGGCGTTGGGCTCCAACGTATCGCGGACTGCCAAGCCCATTTCTATGGAATTCGCCCATATCATGAACATGGTGGTGGCCGGTTATGAAAGTATTCATCATATTGGCCTTGCTCGTCACGGCCAATGCACAAGCCAGCGGCATCTACGACCCCGATATTGCAGTGATCAAAGAACGCTTTGGCGCCTACATCGCGCAGAGTGAGAAAAACATCGCAGCGCTCACAAAACTTGTGGGTGCCTACGACCGAGTCAACGACGCCATGAATAGAGTGGCCGAGGTCAAAAAAAGCCTGACTCTGACCCGCTGTCCGCGCGACACTAAAGAAAAGTTGCTGAATTGTCTCTCCACCCAACGCGCGCTCATAGCCATTCTTGATCTCTATGTCCGAACCGGCGCTGACATCATGCCCAAGGCAATCGCCGACGCCAAAGAGGCCGGAAATATATTGAACCAGGACGTCTCGGCGCATCTCGCAAAATTCAAAAAAATCGATCAGGGATTTAAGACGTGGAACACTAAAACGATTCCCGCACTCAAAGTCAACGCCGAGCATGATCGTGAAGTACTGGCATCGATGTATGGCGAAAGTTTCAAAGTCGACTACCAGGCCACAGCCCTGCTTGAAGAATCGCGCCACGAAGCAGCCCTGCTAGCCGAAGAAATCACCCAAGCAGGGGTGCGACTGCGTCAACGTGGAATGGTGTGGCTTGGCGATCATCGCTTGGCACACGCCAAGCTCACCGCGGCTTCGATGGTGTGGCTTGAAAATCAAATACCTGCGATGTGGACCGCACTTGAACCGGCGATTCAAAAAGAAGCTAAAATTAAAGAGCTGACGACCAAAGTATTAGCCGCGCTTTCCGAGCAGAAATCGCTTTTGAGTGCAGAAATAGCCAAGCGCACAGAGCCGGCTGAGAGATTGTCTGGCATCGAATTATTGAAGAGCCGCGTGCGCCAGGCCAAGCTGTCAGATTCCAATCGCAAGGCCTTCGACGGTCTTTTCAAAGAAATGACCGCGCTTGCCACTGACTCACACAAGTCAGACTTTACCGATGTTCTCCTTGAACGCGGCTACACCTGGCTGGAAGCAATGTCACAATGAAGCAACTTCTTTGCTGGATTCTCATCTTGTGCGTCGTACTGCAACCTATTGCCCAGCTGGCACTAGGCGACAGTGAAGGCATGGATCATGAGCATTTAAGCGAGGCTGCTCGTGAATACCGTGAAAGAGCTGAGCAGGAAGCCCAGGACAAAACTATTGAAGAACGCGTTCGTGAAACACGTTCTGAAAACGGCGACCGGCATGTGGACTATCACTGTGAATATGTCGACCATGAAGGACACCGGCAGTCGGCTGATTTTGAGCACGAAATCAAAGTTGTCGATTCTCATGACGGCAAAACCGCCTTTCGGGAAACCAATTCCGTAACCACCCACGATATTCCAACGCCGCGCGAGGTCCAAATCGGTCCCGCAATGAGTTCCTCGCCGGCGGCCGCAAATTTACCCGCGCCGTTTCATGAAGACTTGGTGCATTTTGGCGAATACCAGGAGGCAGTTGGGCGTACCCAGAGCGAGCCTTCGAGAAAAGACATCCCATCCCGCATCGAGCTGGAAAGCGAAGTCGCCAAGCTGAATGCTGCGACTCGCGCTGGCGCAGCTGTAACTGATGTACTTTCAACAGCACTCGCCGCACAAGGTGAGCAAATCGATAAAACAGCATCCAGCTTTGACCCGCCCGAGGTGGCTCCAGATGAGCTGGTTTCACTCCAAACATCGCCACCGCCACACTTTGACACTCACCTTGCGCGATCTGGGACGATCTCAAATCTTAAGAGGACCATCCACGAGGGAACGCAATCAGAAAGTCTCGATGCACTTACTCAGGCCGTTAATCGCGGGCTGATTTCTGAAATCGATAGTGCGCTTACTCCTCGCTTTACGCGCCTGGGTGCATTTCTCAAAGCCCACAGCGAAGCGCTTCGTGCGGGGGCTGAGCTTGCGGTGGATATCGCGGTAACAGCCCTACCTATCGTGAGTATCGCGTGGGGGCTCGCTAACCTCGCCACGATCGCAGCACGTGGAACCACAGTGATGGGAACGCCCATGCAGGGTGCTGGTAATGTAACGTTATTGGCACTAGGCGCACTGGCTCCCGCCGTTCCGATAAAGCAAGTGGTTCAAACTCTCACGAAAGCTCCCGCGATTGCCAAGGGGTTTGCCATAATTGAAAAGTATGCTCCGGGCTGGATCGGCAAGGAGCTAGCCGCCAATCCCGAAAATGCCAAAAAGTTAGCGCAGATAGCTTCGCAGAGCGAAGGGGTTATCATCGAGACCCCGTACGGAATTGCCACGCAAACGTATTCTGAGGAAGCGCTCACAGTCAGAGCTCGAGTCGAGCAGACCAGGACCATCTATCGCGAGGGTGAGTATGGCGCCTCCAAAACAATTCCGGGTAGGGCTACTCCGATGGAGTCACCGCAAAACTGGGCACCGGTGGACCCGCGAACGACACCCGACTTTCATCGCCTCTATGGAACCAACGTCACGAAGCCCGGCTTCGTGGAGGTCGCCGAAATTCCCGCCGGCACGCCCTTTGTCACGCAGCCGGCTGCACCTTTTAATGGATATCCGGGCGGAGCAATCGAGGTGGTTGTCCCTCCTGGCGGCGCTATCAGCAAAGGACATTTTCCTAAATGAGTAATCTCAAATTCGAGCACTGGAAAGATGCTTACGAGTTCGCCGACAAGCTCGACGCCTGGGCCGCCCAGAATAACTGTACGCCGGTAAAGGAACCTCTCGACTTCGCGCTCCGAAAATTTGTCGGCATGAGCTCGGAGCGCCTTGGAGAGCTGATACTCGCATTGCGAAAGATTCAGAAACTCAATACAGAAACCCCTGTCTTGCCTCTCGATCTTGCGGCACGGCTCCCCTATGCCATCGAGCGCCTGCAAGAGCTCTACTCCTATCGGCGCTAGAAGAACCAGAACCCGTTCATTCGCAACTGCCGACATCCAACTACTCCTGGCGCAAAAGGAAATGGATTCCGCCCGGCAACGTTCGTATTTTCTACGCAGATGAAGATGGTAATCCAGCTATTGTATTTAATAGAACGCAGGAAAGTACCCGTATCCAGAAGACATTTCTGACTATTCTGCTCTATTTAATTGTTGACTGAAATAGTCGCCCGATGTTATGGGAAGTCCGTGAAATCTCAAATTAAAGCCGTCACTTCGGTCGTTTCAACCGGCGTTCTTGCCCTTGCGCTGATGGGCGCGGAATGCAGCCCCCCGACTCCGGATACCGATACCTGGAAAAAAACTGTGCACGGCGAGGCCTGCGCGACGGGCTCAAAGCAAATTCTGATTTTGCCGGCAGGCTACACCACTAAAGAGTCATTTTCGGCTGACTACGATCAAATGCTCAGCACCTTGTCGTCAGCACCCGCCTCTGCCTTCACCACGGCTCATGCCGACAGCCTTTGTTACGTCGCCTTGTGGATTGACGGCGGCTCAGTACTTACCACGTTAGCCCGTAGCCCCTTTAATGCGTATGTCACCGCTCGTTATGACGGCAAGTACGCGTTGGCGCTGAATCCGATAAACTTATTCTCAAACGCCAAAGTGAAAGCAAATATCCCGACGATGTCCACCTTCTTGAGCATCGCCGTGCTCTTTGACACAACCCAAGTGGCCGCCGTCGGCGGTAAGACGCCTGAGTTTGTCAGCTCGACAATCCCTCGCGCGACAATTGTCGCGACCACCGGACCTTCGGCCTGGGATATCGCCGTCTCAAAAATCGCAAGCGATGACCTCTCAAACCCTGCCGCAATCGTGCACGAGCTCGCGCAATCAGCCCTGGGTTTTGGTGACGAATCGATAGTGAGCGCAAACAACAACTTGCCTCAGATAGACGCCACGTTGAGCCACAACTTGTCGTTTACCTCAGCCAGCGATACTTCACCCGAAAACCTTTCAAGCTACGACGTGCGTTTTAGCGAAATCCTCGGCGCAAACAGCTACGATAATCTTGATGTGATCTCGCAGCCCGCAAGAGTCATGAGCGCAAATACGCCAGTCACGTTTAGCAGCGCTGGCGGGCTTGGCTTCGGCAGCGGCATAAATCACGAAGGCACCTCCAACGTGATGGGTGACCCGCGTAATCCTGGTCCCGCTGCAGGCCAGTTCGCCTGGACGCACACCGCTGGGCAAAACCAGGTGATCGGCGACCTCTTCATGGGGACAGCAATCAAACGCACGAATGATCGCATCCGCATCGCGGGCCCCACAGCTGGCTCGCAGTTGTTGGTAAATTCACTCGTCATCCCGGCTTTGATCTTTGATGCCGATCATGATCACCGCAGCCCCCGTCCGCCTCTTGCGGGCGCGGAGGCCAATCCATTCTCAAATTGCCACTTGTCGAAAGCGTCGAACCTCGCTGCGTTGATTGGTTCGAAGAGGTTGACAAATGGCGATCCCGACAGGATTCGAACCTGTGACCCTCTGCTTAGAAGGCAGATGCTCTATCCAACTGAGCTACGGGATCCAGCCTAAATGACACACCGAGTTCCCGTTCTACTTCCACCCACCCAGAATTGCAACGCCAGCGTGGCAAACCTTGCATCCAAACCCCAAGTCCATTAGCCTTTTATACCAATGAGCGGGGAAAAAATGCCATCAAGTCGCCGGTCCTACGGCAAGGCCTCAGCCTGGAAAAAGAGTGGAATCAACGTCCTGCACCTGCGCGGCTCGCTAACCGAGATGGCCGCCCAGCATGGGGCATTGCTCAAAGACCAGATTCGCCAAGGCGCCATTCCTTATCTCGGCCAAAAAAACGCCCATCTCGTCTCAGAAGCGCCCCTCTTTAAAGATCGCCCCTGGCTGGGCCGGCTGGCCAATCAACTTATCCACATCTTTGTCCACAAGCCCATGCTTTCACATGTGCCGCGCCAATATGTCGAAGAGGCTCAGGCGTTGGCGCGTGCGGCTGGCATTCCCTACGATTATTGCGAGCAGGCCATGGTGCAGGCCGATACGCTGGTCGTGTTGCTGCGCTATTTTCTGGGCACCCACGTGCTGGGGCAGATGGCTGGCGGTTTTCCTGGCTGCACTTCGGTGGTGGCCACGGGCAAAGCGACGGGCGGACGTGGGATTATTCACGCACGCAATATGGATTATCCGGCTGTTGGACCTTGGGACGCCAACGCGACGATTTTTTACTGCGACCCCGAGGGGGCCGATAGTCACCAGCGCTATGTGGGCATAACGACGGCCGGCGTGCATTCTCCGGGTATCACGGCTGTAAATGAGGCGGGTCTGACGCTGGCCGCGCATTTCCATTGTTCCAAGTCGGTTTCGCCGTTTGGCACCCCGATTCAGGTGATTGGCTCCGAAATCGCACGGCGCGCCCGCACGATTGGCCAAGCCGTAGACATCGCCGGTAACTTTGAACGTGCCGGCAGCTGGAGCATTGTCGTAACCAGCGCGCGGGAAGATGACGCCGCCGTAATCGAGATGACCCACGGCAAGCTTTCTGTGCGCCATGCCCAGGATGGTCATCTGGTGCACACCAACCATTTTCGCGACCCTGAGTTTCAGCAAAAAGAGGTGCTACTTTCGGCCTCGGTGGCCAACGACTACGCCAGCCGCTACCATCGCGCGCTGCAGCTGCTGGCCGAGCATCAAGGCGAGATTGATCGCGGCACGGTGGCGCGCATTTTGGCCGATCATTTCGACCGCGAAACGGGCAAGATTCGCTCGCAGGGTAATACGATTTCGGTCATCACCACGGTGACCAGCATGATTGCCGAGCTCTCACATGGCCGTTTTTGGGTGGGAAATTCGGACAAATCCCCCACCTGCCTGGGCGACTATGCGGGCTTCAGGCTGGATGAATCCTTTGAAGACTTCGACCGGCACGAGCCCGAGATTTTTTCGTGGAGCACGGCGGGTGCGGCCACCATCAGGGGCACTCCCAAAGAAGAGGCGTTTCAGCTTTTTCGCGATGCGTACGTTGCCTTTCACACCGAATACGACCTCAAACGCGCGGCAGAATGCGCTGAACTGGCCACAAAGGCCGACCCGGACGAGGGCCACTTTCACCTGGCCCATGGCCATTTTCGCATGCGGCTGGCACAGCCTGAGCGTGGCCTTGAGGCTTTTTTGCTGGCCTCAAAATGCGCGCTCAGCCCCCATATGCAGCAGGTGACCAAACTTTTCCTGGGCCAGGCCCTGGACTGCGTGGGCCGTCGGGAAGAGGCAGTCGGCTATTACAACCGTCTGACTCAGGCTATTGACCCCCACGTCAGCGATGAGGCCGCAGTTTGCCTGCGCCAGCCCTATAATACCGAGCGCGCCACGCGTATGGCGTTTGATCTGCAGTTCTGCGATTCCTTAGAATACGCGTGATTGAATTATTGCCCGTTCTGAGCCAAAATTAGTCACCATGAAAACTTCTCGCCTCCTCACGTTATCGATCCTGATTCTGGGTACATCATTTGCCCTTTTGCCGGCCTGCGCCTTCAGCAAAAAGATGCAACCCACGGCCCCGGCCACAGTCGAAGTACCGTCCAGCGCCGACTCGGAATCAGTCTGGGTGGGCAAGAGCGATGGGGCCAAGTCGTGCGCCAAGGAAAAGGGCATCAGCCTGGACGTCATGGCCGCCCAACTGCAGAGCGTCGACATCAAGATTCTGGCCAAGAAAAAGATCTCTGACGGCAAGATGCGCATTCAGATGTGCGGAGCCGACAAAGGTGATTTTAACGGCTTTCTCATTGCACGCAAAGATGCCGACAAGGCCAAGGCCCTGGGCTTTAACGCCGTGCCGGGAATTCATTAACAGACTCAAGCGAGGGCCACCAAATGCGATTCATCACAATCCTAATGCTTCTCACCGCTCAGCTGGCTCATGCCGAGGCGCCAAGAATCGCCCTCATCCTGGACAAAGGCGGCAAGGACGACAAATCGTTTAACAATGCCGCATTTCGTGGTGCAACCGAAGCCAAGCAGAAGCTGGGCATTTTTCTGAAAGAGATTGAAGCCAGCGACGACTCCTTCTTCGAGCCCGCCATGCGCTCGTTCATCCAGAAGAAGTTCGACCTCATAATCGGCATCGGTGTTTCGCAAAGTGAAGCGGTTAAGAAACTCGCCAAGGAATTTCCGCAGCAGAAGTTCGCCATCATCGACGCGCCCGTCGATGCTCCCAACGTAATGTCGGCCATGTTCAACGAACACGAGGGCTCTTACCTCGTGGGTTACATAGCCGCGCTCAAATCCAAGACCGGTCACATCGGCTTTATCGGCGGCATGGATATTCCGCTGATTCGCCGTTTTGAAAAAGCCTATGTGCAGGGCGCCGAAGCAGCGCGCGCCGGCGCCAAAGTTGAAGTGAACTATGTTGGTGTGACCAGCGAAGCCTGGAACAATCCGACCAAAGCCAAAGAGCTGGCGCAGAATCAGTTCGAAAAAGGCGTCGAGGTTATCTTCACGGCCGCCGGTGCCAGCAACAACGGCGTCTTTGACTCGGCCGAAAGCTTAAACAAGTTCGTCATCGGCTGCGACTCCAATCAGAACTGGATCAAACCCGGCCACGTGCTGACCAGTATGTTGAAACGAGTCGACACGGCGGTCTATCAAGTGATCGAAGACCTGACGAAGGGCAAGTTCAAGGGCGGCATTACCGTGTTCGGCCTGAATAACAACGGCATCGACTGGGCCGTGGATCAGTACAACGAAAAGCTTTTCACGGCAGCCGACACCAAAAAAATCGGCGACATCAAACAGAAGATCATCGCGGGCAATATCAAGGTCGTCGACTACTACAAGACCAAGAAATAATACCGATGGGTTTCAACGGGCAGCTCAAAGGCATTCATAAAGCTTACGGAGCGTGTGTCGCCAACCAGAGCGTCGATCTCCTGGTACGCTCAGGCACGATTCACGCGCTGGTGGGCGAAAATGGCGCGGGCAAGTCGACGGCGATGAAAATTCTTTTCGGCGCCATCCCCTCTGATTCCGGTGTCATCAAGTTCGGCGACACCGAGGTGACCAACCGGTCGCCCCGCTGGAATCCCGAGCAGGCGTTTCGTCATGGCATCGGAATGGTGCACCAGCATTTCATGCTGGCCGGCCCCGAAACCGTGCTCGACAATCTGGTGCTGGGCGCCGAAACCACTCACTATGGCCTGCGTAACCGCAAGCAGGAGCGCGCGCAGCTCGAAGAGCTGATGACGTCCACTGGCCTCAAGCTGCCCCTGGACCGCGCCGTGGAGTCGCTGCCCATCGGCTTGCAAAGTCGCTGCGAGATTCTCAAAGTTCTTTACCGCAAAGCCCGCTTTTTGATTCTCGACGAGCCTACCGCGGTACTGACGCCTCAGGAAACCGAAGACTTTTTAGCCACCCTGCGCGTGCTGCGCCAGCACGGCAATACGATTCTCATCGTCACCCACAAGCTCAAAGAAGTGATGGCAGTGGCCGATGAGGCCACCGTGTTGCGCGCCGGCAGTACCGTAGCCACGCGCAAAATCGCCGACACCAGTGTGGCCGAGCTGGCCGAGCTGATGGTGGGACGTCGTCTGCAGCTGCCCAAGGTAACCGCGAAAAACTTTTCCGCGGCCAAGGCGCTGGCCAAGCTCACCCTGGGCGCAGCCAAACTTGAGCTGCGCGCCGGAGAGATTACCGGCATCGCCGGCGTTGAAGGCAACGGTCAGGAAGAGCTGATCCACGCCCTGGCCAACCCCAGCACGGCGTTGAAGCTCCAGAATTTTGAGCTCGAGCTCTTCGGCCGCGCCGCGCGCCATTACACTGCGAAAGACGTGCGTGGCCTGCCCATCGCGATTATTCCCGCCGATCGGCATCGCGAAGGCCTGGTACTCGACTTCAACTCCACTGAAAATCTAAGACTGGGACGCGAGCAGACGCGTGGGCGCGGACTGTTCAAAGCCGCAAGCCCGCGGGAAATGGAATTGCTCAAATCCTACGACGTGCGGCCCAGCAATCCCACGGCCATCTCGCGGGGCTTGTCGGGCGGAAATCAGCAGAAGCTGATCGTGGCGCGTGAGCTGGGCAACCTGCCCAATGACAGCATCGTGCTGGCCGTGCATCCCACGCGGGGCGTGGATCTGGGTGCCATTGAGTTTATTCATGGTCGCTTACTTGAAGCCGCGGCCAAGGGTGCGGCCGTGCTGCTCGTCTCAAGCGAGTTAGACGAGCTGATGTCGCTCAGCCATCGCATTGGCGTCATCTATCGCGGCGAACTTTCAACCTGGTTTGACGGCAGCCCCTATGACGAAAAGGCGATTGGCGTGGCCATGCTCAGCGGCCCGCGCGCCAAAGAGGTGCGCGCATGAGATACGTAACCACCACGGCGATTACCTGGATTCTGGCGCTGACGCTAACCTCGATAGCCGTCTGGGCCGTAGGTGAAAGCCCGCTGCACGTGCTTAAGATTCTGGGCGCGTCGGCCTTTGGCTCGCTCGATAATTTTTCGTATACTTTATTTTACGCAACTCCGATGCTGCTGACCGGCACGGCGGTGGCACTGGCGCTCCAGGCTGGCCTGTTTAACATTGGCGCCGAAGGCCAGCTCTACGTAGGCGCCGTTTGCGCGGCCACCTGGGGCGCGATTACGCGCCACTGGCTGCCTAACGTTACAACGGTTTCTTTCACGGGCATTCTCGTCGTCATCGTGGGCGCCGCCGCCGCCTTCGCGGGTGGTGCGTGCTGGGGCGCAATCGCCGGCTATCTGCGCCGGCGCAATGTGCATGAGGTCATCTCGACCATCATGCTCAACTTCATCGGCATGTCGCTGGTGAACTGGGCCGTGCTTAATCCGCTGAAAAATCCGGATACGCAAAGTCTCGAAACGGTGTGGATCGGCCAAGCGTTTCGCGTGCCTCATTTATGGAAGCAAATGACCTATGGCTTTCCAATTGCGCTGGTTATTGCCATTGGCGTGCTCTGGGGCGTGAAAAAAACCTGGTGGGGTTTTCGCATTCGCGCCACCGGTCAGAACGAAAATGCCGCTCGCACTGCCGGCATACCCGTGGCGCGCACCGCCTTTGTCACGATGGCGCTTTCAGGCGGCATCGCGGGGCTGGTTGGTTTTCATGCGGTTTTTCTCGATGCCCATCGCATGATCGATGGATTTTCGCCGGGCTTTGGCTTTACCGGTCTGGCCGTGGCCCTTCTTGCCCGGGGCAGTATTCCGGGCCTGATTTTCGCTGCCATGCTTTTTGGCGGGCTCCATAAAGGCTCGCTCGATCTGGATCTCGAAACCGACAGGGTGACGCGCGATCTTTCGGCGGTGATTCAGGCATTAATTCTGGTGGCGCTGTGCACCCAGCCCAAGATTGGCCAAATTCTGGACAAACTTAAATTTCGCCGCAAGGAGGCCGCATGACCGGGCTTCTCTCGTTCATCATGACTGCGCTGCGCCTGAGTACGCCGCTTTCTTACGCCGCACTGGGCGGCTACTGCAGCGAACGTTCGGGCACGGTCAATATCGCGCTCGAAGGCATGATGCTCATGGGCGCCTTTGCCGCGGCAGTCGTGGCGCACCATACTCATAGCGCGACCTTTGGCGTGCTCGCGGGTGTGGGCGGCGGCATGCTTTTGGCTTCGCTACACGGACTGCTTTGTATTCAGCTTGGCGCCGATCAGATCATCAGCGGCATGGCCGTAAATTTTCTCGCTCTCGGGCTGCCCCCCGTCATCAGCAAGGCGCTCTACGACATGTCAGGCGGCACGCCCATGCTGTCGGCGCACGAGCGCGTGCCGAACTGGTTTGGGATTTCGCCACTCGTCGGTGGCGCTTTTGTCGCGCTGGCCGTGCTGGTGGTGGTGCATCGGCATTCGCGTCTGGGCCAGTACCTGCGTTTTGCCGGCGAACATCCCGAAGCGCTGCAGAGCCAAGGCGTAAGCGTGAAGCGCGTGCGTTGGATTGGCGTGCTGCTCGCAGGTTTGTTGTGCGGCTTGGCCGGCGCCTATCTTTCGATTGATCATGGTGGCGGCTTCTCACGCAACATGACCGCGGGCCGCGGCTATATGGCGCTGGCTGCGCTTATTATCGGCTGCTGGACGCCGCTGGGCGCGATGCTTGCCGCCTTGGCCTTTGGCGCCATCGAGGCATCGCAGATTCTGCTGCAAGGCGTGACCGTTGCCGGCGGCTTCGCGATTCCCGTACAATGGATTCAGGTGCTGCCTTACATCGCAACGCTGGCCATTCTGGCTGGCGCAGCCGGCGGAAATTTAATCAAAGCGCGTCCGCCCAAGGCGCTCGGCATCCCGCTATGAGGGCCAGCGATCTGACAACACGAGGGGTAAACACCTATGGTACGAAACTCAGTTTATTTTTTTAGCAGCGCGGTTCTGCTCACCATGCTGCCCGCCTGTTCGATGTCGCCTGAGCTGGCGAAATCCTTCAACGAGAGCATCGGCCCTTTGATCGGCATAAAGATGACGGTGGCGCCGACGCCGCCTGCGCCCAAAGCCGCCAGTGCCGCCCAGGTGGAAGAACCCGAGACGCCTGACAACCGTTCGATGAATGCCGACTTCATTCGCGAAGCCTTTCGCGTCGTACTGCTGCGCGACCTGCGTAACCGCGAGGAGTTCGACAAGTACATGAACGTGATGGATCAGGGCGGCCACTACGAGGCGATTTACAACGGACTGGTCTATGCCGCCGAGTTTCGTGAAAAGGAAAAAGGCGTCTCACCCGTAAGCTCGCTCAAGGCCTACACGCAAATCATGGCGCAGATCACCCTCGATCAAAAATACGATCCGATCAAGGTACATCAGGCCGAAGAGGCTGAAGCCGCTGCGACCGGCCACAAGCCCGACTCCACCGATCTCGTGCCCCCGCAGCCCAGCGAGGCTGAACGCGAAGCACTCATCGGCACCATCGAACGCGAAGCCATCACGCAGTCTACTTACTGGATGAAGCGGCGCCTGGGTGAGGAAATTCTCAAGACGATCGACCTCAAAAAGGAATACCGCGAAAAACTCGCCACCTGGTATGCGCGCTTCACGGTGTTCATGAACAAGCGCGGCGTTGACTTCGGTCTGCCCCAGCGAAACAAGACCGAGGAATATTTCCACTACAAGTGGGCGCTGGACGCCGACGAAGACCGCCTCAAGTGGGAATGCCTGAACCGCGTCCACAAAACGATCAACTTCGGGGCAGGACTGCGCGAGCCAGTGCCCGAAGCGCCACAGTCCTTGGCAAAGCCGACCCAGGCTGCCCCAGCACCCATAAAACATTAGTAGTATCAGCTACCTATACCGACAACGCGGTGCATGATAAAATCCTCAGCTGGGGGCACCACGTGAAAAAGGATAAATCAGGGCTAGTGCGCGACCTCGAAAAAGATCGCCCGGCGGGCTCCACTGACCATGGGCCGGTCGGCAGCAGCGCCTATTTTCCGATCGAGAACCACGAGCTTGCTGCCGCAGCTTCAACACAAGAGGCGACTGGCGAGAAGGGCCGCGCCTCGGGCTGGACCAAAGCTTTCGTGGGCATTCTCGCCCTGGCCGCACTTAGCGCGGCCGCCGTAGGCGCCTCCCGTTCCGCCCGCGTGCGCGAAGTACTTTCGGCGCCACTTACTCTTAGCGAAGTGCGTGAGCGAGCCACGGCAATCATTCAAGCGCGCCAACCAGCCTCGGCCGAAATGGCGGTTCCCGTTCTTGATCAGAACGCCCCAGGCGTGTGGAATGCCACGCTCCAAAATTTTCGCGGCCCCCGCACCCTCAGCAGCAATTGCCAGCCCTGCATGGCGACCGCCAGAAATGCCGCTCTTGATAAGCTGCCGCCCGAGCTGGCCGAAGAAGTACGGCAAGGTCAGCGTCAGCTCTACGAGATTGCTCTCACGCCCCAAGCGGTGAGCAACGAAGCCAATGACCTTTATGTTTCTCTTGATGGCCATCCGCTGACCAAGGTGCACCTTGCCGTCGAAACTCCGCGCTCAATCGTCGTGCCGCTGCGAGTGGGCAAACGCTCCGAGCTGGTATTCAGCAAGAAGTGCCCAACCTGTACGGGCGGCCCGGTGCCCTGCAAGCTGACGTTCAATATGCTAAACCTGACGCCCGGTGAAACCCCATCGAGCGGAGTCCGTTTTGATTCTGACGGAAGACTTGCGACAGAGGTGCTCATTGCCGAGCCGGTCACGCGCAAGATCGCCTCAGTTGCAAACAAGGCAACTCAAGTCGTCACCAGTGCGCCATCGTATTCGACGCCGTCCGAAAACAGCGAAATTGACTACGAAGCAGCGCCCCCGGCACCACCCGTACCGGCCGCACCTGCGCCAACCTGTCCCAAGAACGTCGTGCTGGACGATTAAATCCTCGATATTGCTCATTTTTATATGATTCAAGAGCACCCGCAACCACACCGATGAGTGAAGGGATGAGGTACGAGGGCTCGTGAGTCACCAGAACCGCAACGGAATGACGCAAAACCTGATTCTCCTGGTCATGGTTCCCATGGCCTTGATCGGTATTCTCATGCAGCTGCGCAGCTATCCGATACTGGCCTTTCTGCTGTTCGCCGTGAATGTCGTCGCCCTGATCGTTCGCATCAAAAATCTGCACGACGGAAAAACCGGAAAGATTGTCAACGCGATCGACTACGAAAAGCTGCACACTAAAAATATCTCGCAGCACTCACGCTGGCTGAAAATGAACATTCGCGGCCACGATCAGACCATCGATCAGATCGTGCGCAAGGTTCAGCACCATCTAAAAATGGCGCGGCCCGGCCGCAGCCTGGGAAGCTTTCTCATCGTCGGACCCACGGGCACGGGCAAAACTTATCTTGGCCAGCTGCTGGCCGAGGCGCTGTTTCCAGGCACCGAGCCGCTCGTGCTGCGCATGAATCAGTACAAGAGTCCCAGCGACGTTGCCACTTTATTTGGCGCGCCCCCGGGCACACCGGGCGCGGAGGCGGGCGGAACGCTCACCCACCCATTGCAAGACGCCGCGTGCCGGGTCATCGTGCTCGATGAGCTCGAAAAGGCCCACGTCGACATTCAACATTGCTTCTATGACATTCTGGACGTTGGTACGACGCGCGATAGGGCCACGGGCCGCTCTATCTCGTTTGGCGGCTGCGTGTTCTTTGCCACGTGCAATGCCGGCGCCGAAGAGCTGCGCCACTACAAAGAAAAAGGGTTGGACCCCGCCGCCTGGATGGGTAAAGCCCGCGACGTGCTGATGCAGAAGGCTGGCTTTGATCGCGCCTTTCTGGCGCGCTGGGATGAGATCATCTTCATGGACGTACTTTCGCCGATGCATGTCGCCGAGGTGGCCTGCCTTACCGTAATGAAGCATTGGGCCAGCTACGGCATCGAAATCACTTTCACCTCGCCCGAGCTGATCGTCGAGCTGGTGGCCAAGAACGAGGAGTTTCGCGACTACGGCGTGCGCCAGCTCGCCACCTACATTCGCATGAAGTGCGACAACGCGATTGCCTCGGCCAACTCCCAGGGACTCAAACACATCATCTTGAATATTGATGCTCATGGCGACTTTGTCGCGCTGCCCGGAAAGAAGGCGGCATGAACTACTACCTGCGCGACGCCTGGGTAAAGGGCTGGCTGATCGGTTCCATCGTCTCGGCGGTCTTTTGCACCTATCATCTGATGGGCCGACCTAACCTCTCGCACTATTTCGAGCGCATCAAGCCAACTGAAACCGCGGCCACAGCCGCCGCGCCCGCGCAATCCGTCCAGACCGACGTCGGCGGCGCCACTGCCGTTGACTACAACTCGACCACGATTACCAAAACGAAAACTCCGGGCCGCTGGATTGTCGATCTGCTGGGCGCACCCGACAGCGACACCACCATGTTTCAAAAAGCGCTGCTTTCGGCAAATGCCGGCGACCTTATCATCTTGCGCTCGGGCACGCACACCGGCGCGCTGCTGCCCAATCGTTCTGTTACGATCCGCGGCGACGGCACGCCGGAACGGCCCGTCATCATTCGCACGACCAACGAGCCTTTTGCCCGCATCGAATCAGGCGAAGTGCAGCTCGAGCATCTAACCATTGAACAGAGTGGCTCGACCGAGCCCGCCATCTTCGTCCATGGCGGCAAGCTCGTGCTCAGGGGTGTCGAGGTCAAATCACTTTCGGCCAGCGGCGTGGTACTCGAAGGCGGCTCGGTCAACGCCGAAGCCAGCACCTTCACCGCCAAGGAAAACGGCGCCAAGGTGGCTGACGGCACCTTTGAATGCACCAAATGCAAATTCATTCACAACAACAACTACGGTCTGATCGTAAATGCACCTCACGCCGTAACCATCAATGTGGCCGATTCCGTCTTTAACGAAAACGGCCTCGATGGCGCCACCGTAGGCAACCCCGGCATTACCACCTTCAGCCGCTGCGAATTTCGCGGGAATCAGAAGGACGGACTGAGCAGCAGGGGCGAAAAGACCACGGTAACATTGAGATTCAGCGAAGTGCTCGAAAACAAGTATAATGGAGTGGCGAGCAGCGGAAATTCGCGAATCGAAACTCAGAGCTGCAAGATCACCCGCAATGGCGTCACCGACGTAAAATCAGATCGCGGAATCGCGGCCGAACCCAACAAGGAAACCCAAAATGTCCGATAAGCTCAAAAAGCTCACCGACTGGGAAAAGCTCGAAGAGCTGCTCAAGAAGAAGCAGAAAAAAGAGTCCATGCTCGCCGTGGACGAGACTGCGATGTTTGAGCACCTGCGCGGCCGGGTCAAAGGCCAGGATGCGGTTCTCAAGGACGTCTGTCGGCTCGTCTCGCTTCAATGCGCCAAGCAGAACTCCGAGCGGCCGCTGGCCAATATGATTTTTCTGGGCCCCACCGGTACGGGTAAAACCGAGCTGGCCAAGGCCATTGCCGAGTTTCTCTACGAAGACGAGAAGAACATGGTGCGCTTTGACTGCTCGGAATTTTCCGGTGATGAGGCAAAGTCACGCCTGGTGGGCGTGCCCACCGGCTACGTCGGCGCCGAGCAGGGCGGACAGCTCACGCGCCCCGTGCTGGCCAACCCCAAGCGAGTGATCCTGTTTGACGAAATCGAAAAATCGCATCCCAGCGTCTTTGATCTTTTTCTGCAGCTCATGGGCGAAGGCCGCCTGACCGAGCAGGGCTCGGGCAAGGTTGTTGATTTTACCAAGACCATCATCATTTTGACGTCGAATGCTCAACACGAAGGCATCGCCGCGATTAAACGGCAGCAGAAAGACTATTTCGCCATGGTCGATGCCCTCAAGGGGTTTCTGGCCGATACCAAAACTTTTCGACCCGAAATCATGGGCCGCATCGACCGCGTTTACGTCTTCGATCCGCTCCAGGGCATCGCCGTGGCCGAGATTGCGCTGCTCAAGATCAAGAAGCTGGCGGAGTCGTATGGCCTGGAAGTCGACTTCGTCGACCCCGAGCTTGTCATCAAGGCGCTATCAGAAAACGACAAGGTAAGTCGCTTCGGCATTCGCGAGCTCGAACGCATTTTGTTTGAGTTCTTCGCCCCTCACCTGGCCGCCGCCCGCAAGGACGGCGCCGACAAGGTGACCTTTGACGTCGATGCCAAAGGCCAGATCGTCTGCAAAAAAAGCGGCTGACCCATCAGACGGGGCCGACCGCCGTCTGGACAGTGACCAAAAGATTCAGTCTTCCCTGGTGGCCGTTGCCCCGGCGCAGCTGGTGATCTGACGGGTTAACCGCGCAAATAGCCTTGCCGTTTCGCGGACTTTCCGAGGTAAAACTGCTGAAAAACAAGCAGGCCCGGGGCACAACGGTTGCAACTCTCTGAAGCAAGAGGGTGACCAAATGAAAAACTATTTCCTGCTCCTTGCACTACTCAGCTCAAACGCCTTGGCGGGTCCGCCAGCATATACGCGCTGGTCCTATATCGCCGGAGATCATTTCGGGCACGAGGCGGCGCACCGCCAACGCGATAGCTATCTCGATAACAACGAAGGCGCCTACTGCACGATGGACATGCGAAAGCTTGTGAGCGCTCAACTTGCCAAGCTTGTCGTTACCCCACCCGCCAAAAAAGAGTGGCAGACCGGCACCGAATACGGCAACTATCTGCAGAGCTACTTCGCGGGCGCCTGTGGTGCCTACGCCAACGAAATTTCATTTAGCGGCATCGGCGAGCCCTGCGGAAACTATCGCCATTACTACAGTGACTATAAAGATGGCATCGACCAAGGCGAAGAGGCTTTCGCAGCGGATGAAGCCGGACCATTCGCGAAGCTGCCGCGCGACTACTGCACAGGTGGCGCCAATGCGGCCGAGCAAGCTCGCAGCGCCTTCCTCGAGGCACTCAAAACCGAAGTAACTGACAAGAAATTCTACAAACGTTCCGAAGCCCGCGCCTATATCCGGGGTTTCGTCCTGGGTGTCTGCGCGGAGTTTGCCAAGGTAAGTTGCGCCAAACACCTTGAAAGGCCCCACCGAACTGCCCGTACGGCAGTGGAAGATCTTTCGCGTCAGACTTACAAGCTGGCGGTGCCTTCAAAGGGCGACGAAGCCGGGCCACGCGGCACTGAACACCACCTTCAGGCGAAGTAGTCATTCGTGATCTGAATGCCCATCTCCTGCAGCTCAGGCAAAAACGTCGGCACAAATCCCAGCGCGTGGGCTACGCCTTCGTCTTCCAGCTTCAGCTCAAAGATGTCTTGCAGCAGAATCGTCTCGCCTTCCATGCCGGTAACCTCGGTCACATGCGTGATCTTGCGAGCACCGCTGCGAAAGCGTTTGATCTGCACGATCATGTCGATACTGGTGGCGATGTATTTGCGAATCGCGGATAAGGGCAGCTCCACGCCGGCCATCATCACCAAAGTCTCCAGACGATAAAGCGCCTCACGCGGCGTATTGGAATGCAGCGTGGTCATGCTGCCTTCATGACCGGTATTCATCGCCTGCAGCATATCCAGCGCTTCACCACGCCGGCATTCGCCCAGCACAATACGATCGGGCCGCATGCGCAGGGCATTAGCCAATAGGTCACGCGACTCAATGGCGTTGGTGGCGCCATCCTTGGGGCGTGTCACCATCCGCACTGAGTTTTCGTGCTGAATAAAAATTTCGGGCGTGTCCTCGATGGTCACGATGCGCTCGCTGCGCGGCACGAACTGACAGAACAAATTGAGCAGCGTGGTTTTACCCGAGCCAGTTCCGCCGCTGACTAAAATATTGCGTTTGCCCACCACACAGACGTTCAAAAAATACGCGAGCCGCTGATCAAAAGTGGCGTTGGCCATCAGATCTTCGGCGCTGGGACGCTTCTTGGGAAAGCGCCGGATGGTGATCGCAGGCCCACCCACGGTCAGCGGTGGCACCACCACGTTCACGCGTGAGCCGTCGGGCAGAATCAAATCGGAGTAAGGCCTTTCGCTCGAAAGCGGGCGTCCGCCTGATTCAGTCAAGTTACGGACGATGGTGGCCAGTTCCTCGGGCGTTTGGATCTTCATGCCTGAAAACGAGAGCTTGCCGGCTTTTTCAAGGAATACGTTGCGCGTGTCATTGACCATGATTTCGGTCACGGCGTCGTCTTTGAAGAACGGATTCAGCGATCCCAGGTCGGGCATCTTCAGATCGGGCATATCCTTTTATTATGAGGGTATTTCGTCTAAAGTGCACCCATGCAAAAAGTGACCTGTCGGGTGACGACCGGCAATATTCGACTGGATCAGGCTATTGCTTCGAGCCCCGAGGCTCTGATGCACAAACTCTCGCGTACGATGATACGCAAGCTGCTCGTCGCGGGCGCCGTGTATGTGAATGGCAAACGCGTGCGCGTGGCCTCGCGCCCCATGCGCGGCGGCGAAACGATTGACGTCTATTATGATGCCGCGCGAGCGCCCGAAAAGCTGCCAGCTGATAAATTTTTGCCGCTTCGGGTGCTCTATGATGATGACGCCATTATCTGCTTCGATAAGCCGGCAGCCCTGCCTACGCAGCCCACGCTGGACGAAGCCCGCGCCAATCTTTTTGAGCTGGCCAAAAAACAGCTTGCCGCCAAAGCAGGTCATCCCGTGTACGTCGGCATGCACCACCGCCTGGACCGCGACACTTCGGGGGTCGTGTTATTCACTTTGAATACGAAGCACAACGCCTTCATCGCCGACCAGTTCAAGGGCCACAACTGCACCAAGGTCTACGTGGCCGTGGTGCATGGCAAGCTCAAAAACGAAAAGGGCCGTCTGGAATCGTTCATGGGCGAAGTGGGCCGTAAGGGCAAGCAGGCCAAGTTCGGCACCGTCCATAGTGGCGGAAAAAAAGCGATCACCGACTTTCTGGTGCTGGGCACCGATGGCAACCAGTCCCTTATCGAGGTGCGCATCACCACCGGCCGCACGCATCAAATCCGCTTGCATTTTTCTGAGCTGGGTCATCCCATTGTAGGCGACACGCTATACGGCTCGCCGGTAGCCCATTACAATCGCCTTGGCCGCTTTCTACTGCACGCGCACGCGCTGACGATCGAACATCCCGTCACGCACAACTCGGTTCGCATAGAGAGTCCGATACCTCAGGAATTTCGGCTCTGAAAAAAAACAACGGTCTGCTGGCAACACTGCGGCTTTTCTACGTGTACGTGCGTCCACACCGGCGGGAGTTTGCCCTGGGGCTGCTGGCCCTGTTTGGCGTCGATGCGCTCAATGTGCTGCCGCCACTGCTGCTCAAAAACTTTATCGACCGGGTTACGTCTGGCACTCGCCATTTTTCGCCTTTTTTAATATTGGGCCTCATCTACCTGGTCATTGCCCTGGGCCAAGGTGTTTGCCGTTATCTGTGGCGCATGTTTTTGATCGCCTCGTCACATCGTGTGGCCGAGCAGCTGCGCGACGATTACTTCGCCAAGCTGCAGCGCCTGCCGCCTTCGTTTTACGATCGCCATCCCATCGGCGACCTCATGGCCATGGCCACTAACGACGTCGAGGCGGTACGCTTCGCCATCGGCCCGGGCCTGCTCGTCTTTGCCGACGCCATATTTCTGCTCACCAGCATTCCGCCCGCGATGATCTGGCTTTCGCCCAAACTCACCGGGCTTGCGCTGGCCCCCATGCTGCTGCTGCCCTTCGTGATCATCTATGCCGAACGCCTTGTTCACGACCGCTTCAATCAGGTGCAAGAGCAGTTCTCGCATCTGTCGGGCTTTGCGCAGGAAAACATCGAAGGCATCAAGATCGTAAAAGCTTTCGTACGTGAATGGACGCAGCTGGGCCGCTTTGATGCCCTGGGAAAAGATTTCGTGAAGTTAAATGTCAGACTGGCGGCTGCCCAGAGCGTTTTTGAGCCGCTCTTTCTCCTTACCGTTTCACTGGGGCTGGTTTCACTTTTTATCTTTGGTGGCCGAGAGGTTATCGCCGGCGTGATCGGTCTGGGAACTTTCGTCGCATTTCTACGCTACCTCGACAACCTGGCCTGGCCCATGATGGCGTTTGGCATGGCCGTCACGCAATACCAGCGCGGTAAAACGTCGCTTGCGCGACTACATGAAGTATTCAGCGAACGCGAGGAGCCCGCTGCGCGCCCTGCCCAGTCCGACAGCGCCATCCGACCAGCTTCTGCGCTGCTCGAGGCGCGCGGCCTGACTTTTCGTTATCCGGGAAAAAACGAGCCCGCCTTGCTGAACGTGAACTTTAGAATAGAAAAGGGCACGCGTACCGCAATCGTGGGGCCGATAGGCTCGGGCAAAAGCACCCTTGTGCGCCTGCTGGCCGGATTGTTTGAGGTCGAACCCGGAATGCTTTTCTGGAACGGCGTTGACGTCACGACTCTTCCACTGGCTGAACGTCGTGCGTGCCTTGCGGTAGTGCCGCAAGATGCCTTTCTCTTTTCAGAGACGTTGAGCTGGAACGTGAATATGGGCGAGACCGCCGCCGATGCCACACCTTTTCTGGAGCGCGCCGGTTTGCGCGAGGAGACGGCCGCGTGGGGCCTGGACACCATGATTGGCGAGCGTGGGCTTAATCTTTCGGGTGGTCAACGCGCACGCGTCACGCTGGCCCGCGCGCTGGCTCGCCAGGCTCCGCTGATGGTGCTCGACGATGCGCTTTCAAGCGTTGATGCCGAGACCGAAGCTCGAATCCTGGATAGCTTGAGCGATCTGAGGCACGACGACCATGGCAACCACGACCAGGCCTTACTCATGATTACCCATCGCTTCGCGCGGCTGCATTCCTTTGACCAGGTACTGGTGCTCAAGGACGGCTTGCTCGTACAGCACGGCGCACCGACGGCGATTGCGGCCAAGCCCGGCCTGTATCGCACGCTGCTGGAGCTGCAGCAGATGGAGAATGCGCTTGGTGTTTGAGGAGCCGTCTGAAGACCGCCTGGATATGAGAAGCGTTGCGCTTTTTCGCAATCGCCTGTGGCCCTATATGAGCCGGCATAAACTTTTGATGCTGGCCTCGACGGCGCTCGTGCTGCTGACGACGGCCTGCGCACTGGTTACGCCGTGGCTGCTGGGCTATGCCGTGGATCATGTGCTGGTGCCGCGCGTAAGCCGGCTGCTGATTCCGTATGCGCTGATTTTTTTCGGGGCTGATTTCGTACGAGCCGTTTCGATGATCTTACAGAACTACACCATCACCTTGTTTGGCCAGCGG
>JBBRLF010000033.1:0-22497 GCA_038231515.1 candidate division WWE3 bacterium | reverse complement strand
TCGTGCCAGCCCGCCGTTTTCGCGCCGGGGCTGCGTCACCAGTTTTTCTTTTAACTTCAAAATCGCTTCGTTCATTTCTGATGTTGTTTTTGTCATGCCTCGGAGTTTTACATGACGGCGGATTTAACAAAATACGTGGACAGGAGAGGGTTTACTCTCAAACTTCCATAAATCACCCGAAGACTTCGTCAGACTGTTCGGAAAAATCCTCAGCGTACCTGGAGTACGCTTCCGGTTTTTTCTCACAATCTAACCGCTTCGCGGGGCTGCGCACTCGTCTCGGGCGATCTATGAAAGTTTGAGCTGCGTGATGCCTGCGATCTCAGTTGACCGTTAACACCCGCACCATTGAGTGTGCCCAAATTGGCTCAGTTGGGCTAACCGCAAAGTGCGCTTTTGGGCTGTTTGCGGGCATAAATCAATTTACAATATTGGTATGGAGAAGCTGAGCAAGAAAAATTTAGACCAAGCTCTCAAAGACTTGCGGAGAAGACAGTTCCTGCCGTTCGCTCTTTTCCTCTCTTCTTTCCGTTCATGATTCTCGTCGGATTCAGCTTCGACCAGCTACGACTCCCGGAAAAGGCGTTCATCTATCTCGCACTTCCATACGGAGCCATTTACATTGCGTCTGGTCTTTGGGCGACTCGATTCCAGTAAAGTGAACTAAGCACTATGGGATACGGGCTCTGCAATGCCGTAGCCTCAAAAGGTAAACAATATCTAGCAAACGCTGGGGCGGCGTTGGCTCGCAGCTGCTTGGGGTCGATGTTTTCGACGATTTTGATGATTGAGGTTTTGACTTTCGACAGCCGCAGATCGATTTCCTTGCGAGCCAGCTGCATCTTTTTGATGCTTATCCGGCAGTCGGATTTTTAATTTTTGAAGGTTTCAGCATGGTCATGAGATCCCTCACTCTTTCTTACTTTCACTGTGCGGGCGGCGAGGGTACATTTGTAGTTACATTTTATGCACGATCAAATGAAGAAGCCCCGGGTACTTGGCGCCCGGGGCGCTTGTGCCGATTAGTCGTCTGAGCGCCACTGCCAGCATTGCGGATCACTCCCCGGCTTGGTATGTAAACTCCATGCACACAACCCTCCAGCCAGAGAAGCCCAAGCACTTTTCAGAGAAGATCACTCTGGTTTGTGAGCGCGATGTTGCTTACGAATCGCCCGATCATCTCGTGCCCAAGGGCACACGCACTAACAACACCCGCAACAAGCGCTTCAATCGCAAGCTGTACTGGCTGTTTTTCGACCGATACGTGCACTCGCAGCTCAAGATACTGGATATCGGCTGCTCGGGCGGCGGCTTTGTGCGCGACTGCATTGACAGCGGCTGCCTGGCCATCGGCCTCGAAGGCAGCGACTATTCAAAAAAACGCAAACGTGCGGAATGGGCGACGATTCCCGATTTTCTGTTCACCTGCGACGTAACCAAAACCTTTGAGCTCAAACTCGACACCGCCTCGCAAGACCGCGAACGCATCCAGTTTGATGCTGTCACGAGCTGGGAAGTACTCGAACACATTCATGACCGCGATCTGGATCAGCTTGCCGCCAACGTTAAGAAGCATCTGGCGCCACACGGCCTGTGGATCATGAGCGTTTCGTCCGAAGACGATATCGTTGACGGTGTAAACCTGCACCAGACGGTAAAACCCCGCGAGTGGTGGATCGCCCGTTTCAAAACCCTGGGCCTGCACAACATCGACGGCTACATCGACTATTTCAATACGCAGTTCGTACGCGGGCCTAAAACCGGCAATCCCGGCTTTCATCTCGTCTTGAGTATGAGTCCAACGGATGCGCCCAAGATTCCCCGGGTATCCTGGGGCCAGTATTTTTATGACCGGTGGCTGGGCTCAGACGTTCAGAAAATTTTACGACGCCTGGTTGTCGGCGACGAGCTCGAGTAACGGCTAACGCTTCTCCCACTTCCGATAAAGTTGTTCGACGTAGGTCAGAAAGCCCTGCTGCTTTAAAGTTGCGAGCACGAGCTGATAGCCCTGAGGCACGCCATAGTGAACGCTGTCGACATAAATCGGACCGTCGACGTCCTTGAACGTCTGCGTGGCGTCGTAAAACGTCGCGCCGCTCGTCTTGGACCAGTGGCGCAGCTTTTCGACGGCAAGTGCGTAAATAAGATTGGCTCTGACCGAAACGCGACCGGGGTCCTGATAGATATCGGCGACCTTGGCCAGCTCCTGCGGATGCAGCTTCTTGCCGCGATAAAGCACCGGCTGCAGCACGACGGCGTGAGCAATATGATAGCTGGTACTGATCCGCGTGGCGAGGTCCAGGCCCTGGATATAAGAGTCCACGATCTCGTCGGCGGAGTTTACCGCTTCAGCGGCCGGATGAAAATGAATGTGTTTGATCGTTCTTCGCACCAGATGGGCGATAGGCGTCTGCATCAGAGGAAGTATAAAGCTTGAGCCGTTTTTTACCTGCGACCACAGCGCCGACATCTCTTTGTTGAGATAAGGCAGATTGGGCTTCTCATCAAAGCCGATCGGGGCGGGATGCATCAGATCATTGGCGCCGTCAAATGACACCACCAGCGAGGGCCGTTGCTCCAGACCATACTGCAGTAAGATGGCGAGCTCCTGCCCGGTAACCGCCCCGCCCTGGCAAAGATTAAGCACCCGGGCCTGCTTCAGACCTTGGTGATGCAAAGCTTCTTCAAGAAGGTCTGGCAACGGTGCGCCGTTGTCGCCGCCAACGCCAAGACATACTGAGCCACCAAGAAAAACAATATTGAAGTGCTCGCTGGCCGTGGCTGCCGTGGCTTTTAACGAAGGCGCGCGAAACCCATCTTCGTTCAGAGGCCAGGGTGCATGCACATGCTTCATCATGCGATAGGGAGCGTAGTCAAAGTCGGGCCCCAGGCCCGGCTCGGGATGAATTCGTTCGACGACGTAAGCCCCGACATTGAGCAAGAAAAACGCGAGCAGACAGTTAAACCCCACCTGCGCGATTACCGAGTAGCTTGCGGCCACGCGCCGAAATTTCTCGTTCCCCTTATTTTTTGACTGATCCATGAGCACTCCGTTATTCTTCAAAGGGCCGCGTATTGGCCCACGATTGCGCCCAGGTCAAAACGTGCCAGATTTTCACTGCCGATACGGGCTTTTTGCGAGCAGTCTTCGGCGTGGGTTAAACCGTAGAGCAGCTGCTCAGCGCAAGCCTCGACACTACCCGACTGAAAAAGAAAGCCGGCTTTGCCGTCGAGCAAAAGTTCCTTGGGCCCGGACGGACAATCCGAAGACACGATGGGTACGCCAAGCACCTGCGCCTCGACCAGCGCCTGAGGCATTCCTTCCCATTCCGAGGAGCTGACAAATACGGCGGCCCGCTTGACGTACTTGAATTGATTTTCCTGAAAGCCCAAAAACTTGACCGAGTCTTCAACTCCCAACTCGTGGGACAGGGCTTCGAGCATCTTGCGCTGACTGCCGGTTCCGCAGATCATCAGACGAAAGGGAGTTTGCGAATTGTCCTGCGAAGACCTCTTCACCAGTGCCCAGGCGCGCAATAAAATATCGAGGCGCTTCTGGCCTTCGAGCCGGCACACGGTGACTGCCGTGCGGTTGCCCTTGGCCAGCCAGACGTCGTCCACGGTTTCTTCCGAAAGTCGGCGAGCCTGTTCAACCGGCACGGGAACATAGATGACACGAATTTTTTCGCGGGGGATTCCATGATTGATAACCAGGTCGTCAGCCGCCTCGTTGGAAACGGAAAGTACGATGTCGGCATACTTCAGATATTCGCTTTTAAAAAACTTGCGATAGTACCAGCCGAAAAAACCCGCGTGGGCATCGGCGCCTTTCAAGTTGCTGCTCACGTGGCAATGCTCGGAAACCACGAGCTGAAAGTCCTTGTAAACCCGCTTCACCAGGCAAAGCGCGAGATTTTCCATCTGATTGACGCCAATGACGGTTTTGGGTTTCAAACGACGAATAAGCCGGGCGTAGGAAACAGCGCGCAAGGCCAGGCCTGGCAGCTTTAGCGCCGCCCGATTTTTGAAAAGCAGCGGAGCCTCTTCGCTCAAATCGTAAACCGTGACGTTTGGCCCAAGCAGGGCAAGTGCGCCACCGGTCTTTGAGAATAGGGCGAGTGCCGCATGGGACTTGTCGGGCCAGGCGTTCAAGAGAGACGCAATCATTCGCTGTGCGCCGATCTGACTCATGTCATATAGACAAAATAGTGTCAGATTTGACCTTGCCATACGGCAGCTTCTTCGATTCCTGTGTACTTGGCAATTGAAAAAAGGGCCTGGCCGCCTCTTGGCCGCTTACCAGACGATGGTTGCCGAAAGTCCCTGCTGGACTTGATTGACAACCGGAGCCACGGCGATGTTCACCGCCTTCGTCTCGCGCCCTTCGGAATCGTACGTGCCCGAATGTCCAAAACCGAAATGCAGCTGCGGAATCAGAAAGCCCGTCAGCGAGCCCAGTGCCGCGCCAGCGAGCACGTCAGTGGCATAGTGTTGATCAGCCATGATGCGCATGGCGCCCACGGCGGTGGCAGTCGCTAAGGCCGAGGCGCAAACCAAAGCATCGGCAACCTTGCTGCCATAAAGATGCATGTTCAGATGTTCGGCACAGATCAAGCCGGCGGAGTTAAAAGCCAATGACGTGTGACCGCTGAAAAAACTTTCAAAGCGATCGGTGGCATCGCAGTTGGAATTCGGGCAGCTGCGATTGTAGGGCCGCTCGCGCGCGACTGAATTTTTGGTCAGAAAAAGACCGCCCAGTATCGTCGCAAAAGATTCGGCATCGATAAGAATCATCTGCATGCCGACCTTGGGATTTTTGTCGCCAATCATCACCACGCCGACCGCATCGACAACGACTGGAAATGCGGCTAGCGCGCCGACCAGCACGGTGCTGGTCGTATTCATGGCGTCGCGCCCCCCTTGAGTCGGCAGCCGGAGTGCGCCCCGAAACGCGTCATCAAAACCATTGGTGGCGGTCCAGCCCGGAGTTTTCGGAGCGGGCATCCAGATTGCCAGAGCGGCATCGCCGGCGGCACCGGCGGCAAGAGCCACGTATTCCGTGGTCGAAACCTTGGACCACGCCGGGTCCCAGACGATGCGATGTTTTTCTTCGGCCTTGGGCTGAGCTACGATTGGCACTGCCGACGAAGCGGTTTCAGCGCCTGATTTGTCCGAGGGTGTTTCCGCAGCAGCCGGATTAGTGCCAAGCACTGCAAACAGAGCGAGAAGTAGAATCGGTTTCGACAAAATTTTAAGAGCATGCATCAGGCCACCCATAAGTTTTCTCATCCTTTTTCCTAATAAAAGCAAGAGGCGTACCGGCTCAAGTATTTGATATAACTAATGATTAATATTAAGCAGCGTCAAAATTCTGGACACTCCGGCACGCACCGAACAGCCTGCTCAAGCACGCCAGCTACCCTGTGCCCGTTATCGACGCGCCATTTGTGCTGAGCTATACTCCAACTCATGAATCAATCTCGGGGCTTGCCGCAAGTGCGAATTGCCGTACTGCTGGCGGTCAAAAATGGCGCCGATAAGCTTGCCTGCACGCTCGACTCGCTTCATAAACAAACACTGTCGAAGAAGCTCTTCACGGTCTACGTCTATGACGACGGTTCAACCGACGCCACGCCACAGCTGCTCGAGGCGGCGGCACGCGAAGGTAAGTGCGTCGTGCTGGGCCGCAACGCCCAGTCGATTGGCCTGACCAAAACGTTGAATTTGCTGGTGGGTCAAACCAGCTCGGATTTTGTTGCACGCATGGACTGCGGCGACACCTGCGCGCCCGAGCGCCTCGAGCACCAGCTGCAATATCTGGAATTGCATTCCGAGGTCGCGGCCGTCTGTTCCAGCGTCAAACTCTTCATTGCGCCCAATACCTTTGTCGGTCCGATTTTCGAACCACTGGGCTATGAGCTGTCCGCAATCCAGCTTCGCTTTAAAAATCCGGTGGTCCACGGTTCGGTCATGCTTCGACGCGAGGTTTTTGAGACAATCGGCCTTTACGACGAAAACTGCCGCTTTGCCCAGGATCTGGACCTTTGGCTGCGAATTCTCACCTTTGGCCGCCCCATCCACTGGATGAAGGAATATCTGTATTTTCTGGAAGTCGACCCTCACGGGATTTCAGCGCAGAATGCAACCCGGCAAGCCGAGATCAGTAACGACATTCGCGCGGGACTTTTTGAAGGTTTCACGCCGACCAAACGAAAAATGAGTCTCTGGCGCATGTGCAGCCTGGCACGCCTGCGCAAGGTGCCCGTGCTTGGACGCGCGTTTCGGCTGCTTGAATCAGTAATTTACGAATTTCGCTGTCGGATGGCCTGAGCATGTGTGGAATCTTCGGCGTCACTAATTTCAACGCTGGCAACATACCGAGCCCCCGGCTACTCAATGGATTCGCAAAAACAGCAACCCGCGGGCCCGACGGCAAGGGACTGCTGCTGTTTCGTGGCAAAGGTGCGGCGCCCGAAGATGTGCAACAACGGCCCGACTTCGAGCTGGGCCCGGGTGACGTGCTGCTGGGACACCATCGCCTTTCCATCATCGATGTTGTCGACCAGGCCAATCAGCCGATGCGCAACGAAGACGGTAAAGTATGGGTGGTCTTCAATGGCGAAATCTACAACGCCAAGAGCCTGCGCGCCGAGCTCATCCAAAAAGGCCACCGTTTCGCAACCGAAAGTTCTGATACCGAGGTGCTGGTTCACGGCTGGGAGGAATGGGGCCGCGAGCTGCCACGCAAACTCTCGGGCATCTTCGCGCTCGCGGTGCTGGATCAGGTGCGGGGCGAGCTGGTGCTGCTGCGTGATTTTCCCGGCACCAAACCCCTCTACTACCAGCTGGGTGGCGATTACGTTGCCTTTGCCTCGACGGCCACGGCCGTGGCGGCGGTGAGTACCGAACGATCGTATGATCGCGACGCTCTGGCACATTGGCTCACCTATGGCTACACCTCGGTGGAAGACTCATTGTATGCCGGCGTCAGCAAGCTAATGCCGGGAACGGGACTGGCCATTCGCTTGGCTGACGGACGCCCGGAAACCTTTTCGTTCAAGCCCGAGCTACATTTTGGCACCACGCCTTTTTCTGAAGACCGCTTCGAGGAGATTTTTTCTGAGGTGCTGCGCGAGCAGCTGCACAGTGACGTGCCCGTGGGTTTTTACCTCAGCGGCGGCGTCGACTCGGCCCTGGTCGCCACCTATGCGCGCCGCCTGTTTCCCGAGCGCGAGTTCAACTGCTACTCCATGCGCTTTCCAGGCGCGGCCCATGACGAAAGCCAGTATAGCGCCGCGGTGGCCGCGGAGCTGCGTTTTCGCCAGCACGTTGTCGATGCGCCCGAGGTAAGTCTTCAATCCATCTCTGACTTTACGATGGCGATGGACGAGCCGATCTCTGACCCCTCTTTTTTCACGACCTGGCATCTATCCAAGGCCATCGGACGTTCGGTAAAAGTCTGCGTGGGCGGCGATGGCGGCGATGAGCTGTTTAGCGGCTACGAGCGCTATCAGGTGGCGCTTGGCGCACTCCAGCGCAGTCGCCGCTGGCCACTGGTTTCGCGGGCAACGCGCGCGGGCTTCAAGCCGCTGCTGCGTTCGGGGCGCGCGGGCCGCAAACTCATCGCGTATTTTGGGGCACCAGCGCAGGTCAACGTTGCGCTCGAAACCATCGGGCTCACGGGCCTGGCCGCGCCCGAGGCGCTGGCCCGACTGTTGAATGACGTCGGCGCTGCGGTTCCGCACGATGGTGAGGCGTTGCTGGCAGGCATGCAGGCCCACGACCTTTGCGCCCCGCTGTCCGAAGATATTCTTTTCAAGGTCGACCGCACCTCGATGGCCAATCACTTCGAAGCCCGCGTGCCGTTTCTGGACCAGCGCCTGGTGCGCTATGCCCTTTCGTGCAGCCTGAAAGACAATCTGACGAAGGAGACCACAAAAATCCCACTGCGCCGGCTTTGCGCCAAGCTCGGAATTGAGCGGCTGCTCAATCCCCGCAAGCAGGGCTTTGGTTTTGATCTCCAGGCTAATCAGGAACGGCTCGACCAGTCGTTTGCGCAGCTGGGCGGCTGTCCTCGCGTGGCCCAGCTCTTCGACTGCGCTCCGAATTTTTACCAGACGCTTCAGCGACCAATGTCCAAGTGGGCACTGCTGGTGCTGGAGCTGTGGGCCGGGGCCAATAGATGAGAGTTCGCTTGATCATCCCAGCCCTGCAGCTTTTGATCTCCTTTCTCGCTCCCACTTTTCTGTGGGGATCGCGGCATGTCTTTCTTTCCGATCTCTTCTGTTTTCTTTGCATCGGTCCGGGGCTTCTGTGGGCGTGGTTCGGCGCCAGCCTTGATCGCAAAGCCAAGCGGCAGCTCGTGTACTGGGTTGGGGGCTGCACCACGCTGCTTGGCCTGACTTATCTGCATGGCTACTTCCGTCCGGCACTTGAACCGCTCTTGACGCAGATTTACTTTCGCATCAACCCGGACAACGACACCTTCAACGCAAAACGCGAGTTCATCTTTCTAATCCGCTTCCTGGCCTGGCTGGCTGCTGCGGGCCTGGTTTCACTCATCAGCTTTTCCAAGACTGAGCTGACCCGGCTGCTTAAAACACTAACGGTTTGTCTGCTCAGCGCCTCGGCCATTATGGTGCTGGCCAAGCTCAGCCCGGGGTTTCACGGCTTTCTTGAAAAATTTTATAACCGCGACTCCTCTTACGACATCTGGAAGTTTCGCTCGTATGGTCCCTTCGCCTCGCCGGTTGAAGGTGGCGCCGTGCTGGGACTGGCTCTTATCCTAACAGTGGGCAGCGGCCTGCTTTCGCGCGGCTGGATGCTTACAGCCTTGCTGGCAGCGGGAGTCGGCCTGCTCCTAACCCATGCTATGACGGCCGTTGTCGCGCTGTGCGTCGCCGGGGCCTACGCCGGCACGCAAAACAAACAGCGGCTGAACGGCCGCCGAGTGGTACTGGCCAGCGCCGTAGTGCTCTTAATTTTTGTCGTGGTACTCGGCGTGCTGTATCCGGGCGCGCTGTCGCAAAAACGCGTCGACGTCTTTGCCCGGCTGGCTCCGTGGCTCGTGCTGGTCAAGGCGATCGGTTCGCGCTTGGATCTGATTCTGTTCGGACTGGGACTGCCAGATTACTCCGTCGACAACTCCTACCTCTTCGTCTTTACCCGGGGCGGACTTCTGGGCGTGGGCTGCTTGCTTTGGCTGAGCTGGCGTTTTGGTGTTTCGCATTGGCGCCGGCTGGGTGCCGAGCTGCGCGCGGCCCTTATATATCTGGCGGTCGTTGGCCTTATGTTTGACGTAATTGTATATCGCAACATTGTTTACCTAATGCTTGCCGTTGGAATACCGTTACTCACGTTCAGGAAAAAAGACGCGTGACGTCTCCCTCGATAAAGCGGGCTCTTGTTATCGGCGGTACCCGGTATTTTGGCAGAAGACTTGTCGAGGGGCTCATCACCGAGGGTACTCACGTCACCATCGTCACCCGTGGCAATGTGGTAAATCCGTTTGGGGCCGCCGTCACCCACGTCCTCGCCGATCGCGAACACCAGGCCACGCTCCAGCGTGCGCTTGCCAACGCTGGCGACTGGGACGTGATTTTTGACAATATCTGTTACTCCAGCAACGACGCGGCCGGGGCCTGCGAAATATTTGCGGGCCGCGTGCGCCGCTACGTGCACACTTCGACTCAGTCGATCTACCCCAAAGACGGCGGGCATGTGGAAAGCGACTTCGACCCTTGCCGCCACAAAATCAAACTCGGTGCGCGAACCGATTTCGATTACGGCGAAGCAAAACGTCAGGCTGAGGCGGTTTTTTTTCAGCGTGCGAAGTTTCCTGTCGTGGCCATGCGCATACCCATCGTTGCCGGCTCCGATGACTACACGGGTCGGCTGGATTTTCACATCGAGCGCGTGAAGACAGGTCAGACACTCGTAGTTCCCAATCGCGCTGCCGAAACCTGCTTCATCAGCTCGGTGGAAGCAGCCCGTTTTTTACGCTGGTGTGCCGACCAGACTTTTACCGGCCCCGTCAACGCGTGCTCGGATGGCCGGATCAGGATCGGTGACGTCATCACTCTTATCGAAGCGGCGACGGGCCAGCAGGCCAACCTGACTCAGACCGGAAACGATGCGGATCGTTCGCCATTTGTGGGCGGAAATTCGCGCTATCTCGACAACTCACGGGCCCACGAGCTGGGTTTTGAATTCACAAAGCTTGAGAGCTGGCTGCCCGAGCTGATTCGCCAGATGAGCCGCCAAGAAAACAAGTAGCTGATTTTAATGAATTTTATAGCGCCCGCCTGCATCCGTCCCGGTAGCGAACTGCGTAGTTGACTGCATTAATACATTATAATAGTCCTAACGCATTGTGTTAATTATAAATAAAAAGCTCTCTCGGTATCTTGCGTCTCTTTTTCTGGCTCTCAGCCTTGTACTGGTCGCCCCCCAGTATCAGGCGCAGGCCACAATCGTCTGCGAGAAATATCTCGTCGCTGCGGATACGACGACGCCCAAGCGCGCGCTCGAAAAAATCGAAGAGCTCAAAGTAGGCACCTACAACGTCGAAAATCTTTTCATGCACCTGGGGCACCATGAGCCGGCCGAAGACGGTAACATGCGCCGGATGACGCCGCAAAAGAACAAGCCCATCACCAAGATTCAAGGTGTGGCACGCGCCATTCTGGACATGAACCTAGATATCGTGGCGCTCGAAGAAGTGGAAAACATCGAGGCGCTTGAGGAACTCAATACTGAATTTCTGGAGAGCCGCTATATTCCCGTGCTGGTCCGGGGCAATGACCCCCGCGGAATCGAAGTCGCGTTTCTGATTAAAAAAGACCTGCCCTTCGAGATTGAAAACTTCAGCTTCAAGAACGAAACCTGGGTCGACTCGCGCAGGGACTCCGACCGGCCTTCCAAGCTTTTTTCACGCGATCTGCCCGCGCTTATCGTGCGCGCCAAAGGTCAGCCCAAAGATTCAAAACCGCTATTCGTGTTCATGGGAACCCATTACAAATCCAAACGCGCGTCAAACAATCCCAACTCCCAGAATCAGGATCCGGAATCCAGCATCGTGCGCGGTGCCCAGGTTGACCGCACCGTCGACATCATTGCGCGCTTGAAGGAAGAGTATGGCCAGGACCTGCCCGTCATGATGGCCGGCGACTTCAACGGCTCGGTACGCTTTGAGCCCGAATTCACGCCATTGCGCAGTCGCGGCAACATGACTGACGCCTTTGACGCGATGAGGACCAAGGTTTCGGATACCGAGCGCACGACCCACGTCTACTTTCCCGACCGCGGCGCCGAAGCCGATCAAAATCAAATCGATGCCGTATTCGTATCGCCCGAACTTAAAGACCTGGTGGTGGATGCCCGGGTTTATCGTTACAAAGATGCGAACGGCCGCCCCTTTCCAATGCCGAAAACCAAAAAATTGCGTGACCGCAACCCGTCCGATCACTGGCCCGTCATGGTAACCCTCAAGTTCAAGCCACTGCGCGATCGCGCCGCACCCGGAGGCACACAGTGAAGCTGACACTACTGGGAATCATCCTGACCCTTACGGCCACGCTGGCCTCGGCCAACGACTTCGTGCCGGCCGATTGCACGGTCGAAAGCTGGTGCCTGTCCCGCGCCACTGCGTGTTTCTTCGGCCACTTCTCGCAGCCCAACGGGCTTTGGCGCGGGCACGCCCAATATTCCGTCGTGCGCAAGGTTGTGGCGCTTTGTCCGTCGTACTACGGCGGCCAGCTCGAACGCCGCAACATCACCGGACCGGTAGAGCCGATTCGCTTTGAAAGCACTATCGAAGTGAGCAAGGAAAAGGCGCAGCAGGGCGCCCTCGACCTTTGCACGATTTATCGCACAGACTGGGTTGGCGCGGCACCAGCTTGCGAAAGCTCACGCAGCAATTTGTATTGAAATTCGATTCCGGTGCGCAGACTGCCCACGGGCAGCCGCTCATCGATGCCATGCGCCCGCCGCATGTCACTTTCGGTCATTGGAAGTGGGTTTAAGCCATAAGATGTAGTGCCGGCACCCCGTAGATAGCGCGAGTCGGTCGCCCCCAGCGAAAGAAATGGAATAACGGGAACGCCGGGCCACATCCGCGCAAGAACCCCCCGCGCCAGATCCAGATCCACGCCAGTGACTGGCGACGGCCCGGCCTTGCCAAATACGCCTACTGGCTGAACTTGTACCGCCCCATCACCAATGACCTGCACAAGCTTGGCCTGCACGTCGGCGCCCGACTCGTCGGGCAGGATACGGCAGTTCAAACTGGCCTTTGCGTCAGCGGGTAATGCGTTTACGCGTGTGCCGCCGCTGAGTTCTGTTGCCACACAGGTCGTATGCAGATTTGCCGACAGGATTGGATCGGCTTCGACGATTTTCAGCGCCTGCGCGGGCAGATTTTTTCCGGAATGGGCCAGGGCAAGCATAGCCGTAGCAAGCGCCGGCGGCTCGACGGCCGCACGTTTTTCAAAATAGGCGCGCGTTACCGGGAGCAGCCGCGCCGGAAATTTAAACTTTCCAAGACGGTCAAGCGCTCGCGCCAGCCGATAGATCGCATTGTCTGCCAGTGGCACCGAGGCGTGTCCGGTTTTGCCATGCGTGACCAGCTCAAAGTCCTGATAAGTTTTTTCAGCAGACTGTAATGCGATCAGACGTACCTTACCGTCGGCACCCAGCATCGGACCACCCAGCTCATTGAAGGCAATCGCCGCTGCAAGTGACTCGGGGTTTTTCTTGAGAACAAACTGAACTCCGCCGCCACCCGACTCTTCGTCACCCGTCAGCGCAAAAATAACGTCTCGGCGTAAGGGCATGGCCAGGCGCTTGAGCATCAAAAAAACCTCGAGATTCACGACCGCCATCCCCAGATCGTCAGCGACTCCACGGCCGTAAAGGTAGCCATCCTTCTCGGTTACTTTGTGAGGAGCCACTGTCCAGCTCTGCCCGGTGGCACCAACTACGTCACTGTGGGCGATCAGAAGGACTGGTTTTTCAGCACCGTCACCTTTGAGTCGCGCGGTAATATTTTGGCGTCCTGGCGCAAACTCGGTGATCTCGTAGCTGATACCGGCGGCTTTGAGCCGCTTGGCCACGATTTCGACGGCTCGCTGCTCATTGCCTGGCGGGTTTGTCGTGTCAACCTCGACCAGCTCCTGCAACAATGCGCGCGCCGAAGCGGCACCCGCCTCGTAGTCCGGCGCTGCCGAAGCAAAAGCAGTTCCAGGCAACATCAACAGAAGACCCATGAAAGTATTGAACATATTTGAAACGTAGCACCCTTGACATTACGCGGCAACCAGCTAAAGTCCGACGCGGAGCATTATCGATTTGAAACAACTCTCGTTCCACCTCCTACTGCTGGTCACACTCGCTGCGAATACCTTCGCTGCACCGGTTGTGCGCGTCCAGACCGAAGCCGTAAACGGCATCTCGCTCGAGGTAGCCGCCACAGAAGCGACCAACGCCGAAGAGCTTGCCGCGGCCGTCAAATGGGCGCAGCTCGATCTCGATGCCGCCAAGGCACAGAACTCCAGCGTTAATGCCCAGATCGTTGTGGCCGAACCCGACTCCACGGGCGCGCCAGAGGTGCGGGCCTATGCCCCTGATCTCACCAGCCCGGGCAAGCTGGGCCTGCGCAAAAAAATCAACGACCTGCTCGATAAACATTATCGGGTTTCCTTCACGCTCATCCGCGGCATCGCCAATGCAGGCGTCGTAAGCTGGGGTCTGATTCTTTCCTCGCACGTGTCGTTGCTCTCGGCGCTACCCGTGGGCATTGTGGCCGGCAGCATGTCGGCCGGATTTCAGTTCTTCAATCAAAATTATCAGGCCTGGTTGCTGAAATCGAAAACCACGGTCGGACGGCTGGGACGCTCGCTGTTCACGAATAGTATTTATCTGGCCATTGCCAAGTTCACGTCAGCTCTGGCCGGAGCGCCCTTTGAAGGCAATCTGCTGCTCGCAACCACTTCGGTTCTGAAAGCGGCTTTTCTGGGAACGCTGGCCCAGGGAACCTGGAATCTCGGAGTGGCCGAAAACGCGCGTATTACCACTGAGCGATTTCCCGAAAGTACCGCAAAAGTTCGGCGCGCAAATGACTTTAAGACGCTGACGATCTCAATGATCTCGACGGCCCTTTCCGTCGCCAATCTGGCTGGCGCCCCGCTTACCGATGCCGCCATGCTGGCCATGGCCGGCACGGGCAGCGTGTACTACGCCTGGGTCGCCTTCAAGGCCCGCAAATGGGCGCGCGAAAAATCCGTCGAGGCAGCCCGCACCCGTTTTTGCGAGCAGTCCCTTTTGCCCTAGGTGTTCCGCGTTTTGAGTTTGCGATGCAGGCGATCGTTATCGACAGTAAGTGCAATTCGCCGCGCCACCTCTTCCAGCAGCGGCAGATCGAGCTCCGAATAACGCCTGAGGGTCCCCGACCGTGCCAGGGTAAGAACTCCCAGCGCCCGCCCCTGTGCGAGCAGCGGAAGCAGCACGCACGATTTTGGCGTCAAGGCCCGAAAAAGTTCCAGCTCGCGTTCGTCATGAGCGCCCGTTGCCAGCATGCCATCGGTAACTTCGGCATGGAGCACCGATTCGCCCGAGCGATAGACCCTGAAAGGCAGATAATCGGGGCGGACATCATAGCTATAGGGCCGCTGCAATTCAAAAAGCCGGTTTTCGATTAAGGGATCAACGTGCGCCACCGAAGTCTGATGAAGACGTCCGTCGTCATCGTCGAGGTCAATGATGCAATAGTCACCAAGCACCGGAAGCAAAAGATGAGCGACGCGATCAAGCCTTGACTCAAGATCTGTGGCCTCGGCCAGCGCCTTGCCGAGCAAGATCAGCGCTTCACGCTCACGCAGGGCACGCTCGCGTGGAGTGACATCAAAGCTTATACCCAGCACCTCCACGACACTGCCCGCCTGATCACGCACTGGCGTAAAAGAGCCTTCCAAAAAAACACTGTCGTCTTTGAAGCGACCCACGGCGGTGAACTTCTTACCGGCCAGCGCAAGTCTGAGATGGTCGATATTCTCCGGGCCGTTGTGATCCACGGCATCGAAAGCGCATTGGCCAACGAGCTCGCCCGGACCGCTATCCACTAAAGTGGAACCTTTGCCTTTGGCCACCGTAATGGTTCCATCGGTGTCGTACGCAAAAGCCAGGACACCGTCGCGGTCCAGAAAGGCCTGAAGTAAATCCTGATCGGTCAAACGGGTCATGGGGCCGACTTTGCGCCAGCAGGATTCGATTTACAAGTGACACCAACGCCGGAATTCCGGTTTTTCAACGCTCGGTCGCCAGCAGCTTTGAAAGTGGCGGCGGCGTAGTGCCGGCTATGACGGAATAGCCCGAAAAATCGGTAAGCCCTTCTTCTCGAAGCACCTCTTCGTCGTAGTACGCATGCCCCGTGCATGCAGCCGGCGAACGCCGCAAAATCGCAAGCGTGGCATCAACCAGAATAGCCGGAGTGCGCCACTGGGCCTCGGTTCCCAGCCCAAAGTGGCGCGTAGCCTGGGTGTCGATTGCCGTCACGGGCCAGAGCGCGTTAACCGCGATGTTATAAGAATTCACCTCGCCAGCCAGCGACTGCGCGATAAAGGTCATTCCGTATTTCGACAGCATATAGGCCGTCTTGCCAGGCGAACGGTCGGTTTCAATGGGCGGCGACATCATGATGATATGCCCCCAGTTGCGGGCCTTCATGTGCGGCAGCACGGCGCGGCTGCAAATATAAGACGCCCGGGCATTCACACCCAACAGCAGATCGAACTTTTTGGCCGGAGTATTTTCAACATCGGTCAAGGAAATCGCTCCTGCATTGTTGAGCAGAATATCGATGCCGCCAAAAGTTTTAACCGCCGTCGCCACCGCGGCTTCGATCTTGTCCTCCATGCGCACATCCAGCATGAGGGGCAGCGCGCGGCCGCCCAGCGCCTCGACCTCGCGGGCAACATCATGAATCGTGCCCGGCAACTTGGGATTAGGCTCGGAAGTTTTTGCGGCTATTACCAGATTGCAGCCTTCTTTGGCCAGCGCCAGGCACAAGGCGCGCCCGATACCGCGGCTCGCGCCGGTGACAAACACGGTTTTTCCCTTGAGCGTCTCTTTAGTTGTCAATGAAGCCTCCTTCGGCCATGGCCCGAAACGCCGCGACAGCATCGTCGGCGGGCAACACCGGCTCGATCTGCATCGCGTCCTGCACGTATTCCGGACGCCGCATTCCCACCAGCACGCAGTTTATTCCTGGAATGGATCGGTAGATTCGAACCACCTTGCGCGAAAGTGTGGCCGTGGTGACAAGCGTGGCAGCCGACCTATCGAGTCGTGCCGCGATTCCTTTGGACTGAATCGCCGCTTCGCTTTCGAGCATTGCGCTGAAGGCTGAAAAAAGCTCGTCTGAAGCGCCACGATATTCGTTGCACCAGTCGGCAAAGCCACCTAGCGCGAGCTTTTCCAAAGCCTCGTCGCGTGAGGGCAGAATCTGATACTCCAGTATCTCTTTCCAGCGCGTGACTTCGGCCAGCCTGCCGAAATTCTCTTTTAAGATATGACCCCAGGCAATCTGCTGCACCGGCACGACCTGCTTGCCCTGATAGCGGCTTTCGAGCGCCGTCGTACGAGTCATGGCCCCGCGAAACCGGTCGCTCACCCCTTCGCCGACGTGCGCCGGAAAGTCAGCCAGACGAATCATGCGATTGTCGGTAAACGCGTTGAGTGGCCGATTGGCAAGCGTACCCAGATTTTTTTCAAGGGCCAGGGCGGCCAGCGTCTTGCCGCTGTTGTTTTCTTCAAAGGCCGCGCCCGCCTCAAAAAGATTAAGCGGAAACTGAATCACCGCAAAATGATTTTGCGATCCCAGCTCTTCGGCCAGCCCGCACACTGCTTCGAGCGACGTGTAATCTTCTGCCGACTTTGCTTCGGGCAGCGTATTGGACGAGATCCCATAATACTGAATGCGGCCGCGCTGCACCTCGGTTTCGAGATAGGCGAAGGCCTGCTTGATTCGCCGGTAATACTCCGTGTGGTCCGGTGTGGTCTTTAAAAAATATTCAGGATTGTGCAGCAGCAGGACGTCGAGCTGCGACAGCTTCAGACGGCTAAGCGAACGCGTGAGCTGTTCTTCAAGAAACTCCGGCGAAATACAATGCCAGCAGCCTTCGCTATACTCGACCATTTCCGGAAACGGCTTGCCCGCGCTTGCCCGCGCGGTCGCCAGCTCCATGTTCTCGCCTTGCACGTATCCGGCCTTGCTCACAACCACGACTTCCTCGCGGCTGATCGCTTTGGAGCCAAACAGCTCGCCCAGCACCCGGCCAATAAGGCGCTCGGAGCCACCATCGGTATAATTCGTACTCGTATCGATGAGATTGCAGCCCAGACGCAAGGCCAGCTTCAGCGCTTCTTCGTGCAGCGACTCGCGATCGTGCACGCGATAGCCCCCGAAGCCGACCGGCGCTACGTGTAAACCCGTACGTCCCAGAACCGTGCCTGAAAACGCCTGCTTTTCCAGAAACCGCTTGGTTCCCTGGCTTGTTGCTCCCATCGCTTGGGTATAACCTTCACATCGCGGCAGGAAAAGAAAAATGCGATTGCCTGATGAGCCAACGCTCGCCACGCCGCTCAAATACGGCCGAAAAGCGACCCTCGAGCAACAGCACTTTGCCGTCGATCTTCACATGGGCTTTGCAATCAGCCGCAACCCAGGCCACCGGGCCCACATTGGAAATCGAAACCCAGACGAATTCCAGGTTCGACTCCGGAAAGTTCTTGAGCTCACGCTCATAGGCCGCCGCGATTGCCACGGGGCCAATCCATTTCTCGCCAATCGTCGGCCCGAAAGCCACGGTGTCGTCATCTGGCGCATAAAGCGCCACCACCAATCGATAGTCCCCACTCCCATAGGCGTGCGTCAGCCCGGTCAGCGCGGCCATGATCTGTGTCTCGGGCTTCGACTCAGGCTTCATCCGGTTTTAACGGCAACCCCAGCACCAACGACTCCGCCCGGTACCGTCTCACTGCTGCGAACCTGCGTGGTCGCGCCAGGCGCGCGCAGCTTGACCGCCATGGCTTCCAGCGTCTCGTTCATCGGCAAAACGTATTCCTGCGCCGGATCGCCGCTTCTTAAAAAGAGGCGCTGGCGAAAGTTACCTTCCATGAAGTCTTTCATGTCACGCAGGATCGCGTAATCGGCTTCAGCAATCTGTCGGCCAAAGCGATAGCCGGTGATGATGAAGGACGCCGTCGTGATGCCCAGAATCAGCCAAACCAGAATACTGATGATACTGAACTGTTCGGTAAGGAACGACGGGCCACTGGCGCTCGTGAAATGCACGATCGTATTGGCCAGTTCCACGACGCGGCCGCTCACTTTAAGATAGAAGATCACGCAGCAGGCCGAAAAAAATATTCCAAGCATGCCGGCCACCGTCGCAAACTGCAGCTGATCGTACCAGGACACACACGGATTTTGCGGCCATTCCCGGGTTGCGCGCGCGATCAGCGGTTCGAGTGCCTCTTCAGTTTCACCATTCATGCGCCGGCTCAGGATATCGAAGAAATAGGTGAC
The DNA here is from genome assembly GCA_038231515.1 of candidate division WWE3 bacterium. Taxonomy (GTDB): domain Bacteria; phylum Bdellovibrionota; class UBA1018; order UBA1018; family UBA923; genus JACQAX01. The sequence goes on along the minus strand of JBBRLF010000033.1, from coordinate 3,914 downwards.
GTAGGGGTTAAAACGTCCCAGTGAAGCGGTAGGCGGCGCTTCCCAGTTTTCCGAGAAGAGCTTGAAAGCCCGGGACAGCGAGCGGTAATAGTCGAACTGTGACTTGCAGAAGAGAAAGGAGATGGAGAGCACGGCCAGAAAGCCCAGCGTCAGCATCCACACAATCACGCTATCGACTTGAAAAATTTGAAAGTAGAAGGCCTCTCGAATGAACTCGTTTTGCAACATTCCGTTTGCTTCGAAGAAAGCGACATCGAGTCGGGCGACGATCGCCAGGACGAAAATAAGAGCTACTAATGATAAGGCAGCCGAAAACAGCATCTTAGAGCTGAAGACAAGCGACGAGCTTAGCCACTGGCGCATAAATTTTCCCCTGTGTTTTAATTATACGCTGAATCCGATTCCGTCCTACCAAAATCATCGGATAAGATTACTAAACAATATCAATGAGATGGGTAAATTTGACCTAGCGACTCAAGTTGAGTATAACGCACTGCATGATTACAGAAGCCTATCTCGCGTTCGCCGCACTATGTTTAACCCTGGCCGTCTCGGCGAATGCAGATGTCGGTACTCGCGTCACCGAAGCACTCATCGCAAATTCCAGCGCGGAATCTTATCAGGCTTGGAAAGAAAGCGGACAAACGCCGGAAGATCTTTTTCGCGGCACCGCGCGGCTGGGCAGCCCGCTTGGCTGGGCTCAGCTGTGCAGTGAGCTCTCGAAGCTCTCTGGCGAAAATCTGGCGCTATTCGAAGACGAAATCAATGACCGGCACTACGCCGAAAAACTCCGCGCCTGCCGAGCGCAACTGCTCCAAAAAATTTCCCGCTTTTGGTCCGCCAGCGCACAGGCACTTGCGGCCGACGGCGAGTCAGCTGCAGACCTGGGTGACGGCGCCGGCCCCGAGATCGCTCCGGCGATCGTCACGCTGCCCTCTGAAGAACGCGTCATCGACACCAGTACGGGTCCGGTTTTCTTCGATGGCGGTCTCAAGGCCGGCGAAATCGCTCTAACCTTCGACGACGGCCCACACCCGACGCGCACCGAGCGCATCTTGAAAATCTTAAAAGCCGCGGGCATCCGCGCGACGTTTTTTGAGGTCGGCGAAATGGCCAAGTACTATCCCACTCTGCCACGCATCGTGCTCAACGACGGCCACACGGTCGGGTCGCACAGCTGGAACCATCCCCAGCTTCCGAAGCTCGACTTCACGACAGCGCAGAAAAACATCATGAAGGGGCACGAAACCGTAATTACAGCCACCGGGATTGAAAGTTCGTTCTTTCGGTTTCCGTACGGCGCTCGCAACAAGCCGCTGCAGAAGTTTGTCGCGGACTTGGGCATGGCCACCTTTTTCTGGAATATGGACTCGTCAGACTGGAAGCTGCGCAACCCGGCCCAGCTTTTCCAAAACGTCAAAAACGAGCTCAACAATGCCAAGGGCGGCATCATTCTGTTCCATGACATCCAGGAGCAGACCGTTATCGTTCTACCCAGTGTAATCCAGGAGCTCAAGAAGCGTAACTTCAATACCGTCGTCTTTATTCCTAAAGCCAGGGCGCCGCGGCCCTAGGGTGCAGCTGACCAGTAAGTATCCGCGCCGCTCTCAATTTATTCAGTATTGCCTCTGGCGCTGAGCCGGGCGAAACTAGCAAACATGCAGTCCTTTAGCCGTCATGTGATGTCCTTCACTATTTTTGCGGTAATGGGCCTGGCACTGAGCGCCTCGCTGCAAGCGCAAGTACCCGCTGCCACGGTTCCAGCCGACCTGCCAAAACCAGGAGCGCCTGCCGGGAAGATTGCCAGCATCGAAGGCCCCGCCGACACCACCACGATTGATATCAGGAATGGGCAGGCTCTGACGACGGCGGCAGCGGGCGATACGATCTACGTGGGCGATCATATCCTGACGCCATCCACGCTGAGCGTCTCTGTAACCTTGGCCGATGAAAGTGAAGTGGTCATTGGCCCCGACAGCGACTTCATGGTGAAGCAGACCGGCACCGAGCTCGAACCTACGACGCATCTGCAGATGCTGTACGGCATGCTGCACGCGGTGGTGAAAAAGATTTACACCGATGAGCATCCGTTTCTCGTCGAAACACCCACGTCAGTCATGGGCGTAAGAGGCACCGAGTTCGTGGTCGAACTCGACAAGGCGACCGGCGACTCAACCGTGCACACGCTGGAAGGCAGTGTCGCGATGGCCAGAAGCCGCAGTGATTTTCGTAATCCCGCAAACTATGCCGAGGTTAGCGCCGGCAATATGACCGCGATGAAAAAGGGCATGGCGCTTCCGCCCCCCGCTAAACCTTTCCAGCGCCAGGCGCTGTTCCAACGCCTCTCGCAGCGCGCCCCCCACTTTACAAAACACATTGAAGCGCGACGGGTGCTCCGGCAGCAACATCCTCAGCAAAAACGGCCGCCCCAAACCCAAGCGCCACGTGCGACGGTGCGCGCGACGCCGCACGCACCGCGCCAGCCGAATGCCGCAAAAAAATCATCGCCGAAAGCCCCAGCTAAAAAGAAGCGCGCCGCTAAAAGAAAAGACCGGCGTTAGCCCAGGGTTCAGCAGCCAAAATGGCGCAAAACCACTTCGAGTGATTTGCGATAACTCTTCACCTGGTCTGTCGTCACATCGTTCTCGCCATAAAACGTATTGCAGAACGTAACGGTGATTGTCTCGGACTGTTTGGCGAACGCCGGATATGAAGCTTTCAAACGGTGGTGATAATCCGTCGCCGGCAGGTATTCCTCCTTGGGGAACTGCGCCACGGCCATGAGCTTCAGAAAAAACTGATAACGCAGAATAACCTCTTCACGGGGACTGATCCGCATCTGATTGAGCTCGGCAAGCTCAGTCAGCACTTCTTTTCGTTTGGCCCGCGAAAGACGGGGTCTGCTCGAAGCTCGTTTACTCATGGCCTTGTGACTCAGCATGCTGGCGAACCACACGGCCACGGCCAGGAGCAGAAAAACCATTCCACGACGTAAGGCAGCTTCAGTAATGAGCGGTGGCGATGGCGGACTTGGCGCAGGAGCTTTGTCATTCCCTGGTGCAGGCTGCTCGAGCGGCGCGCCTTCTTCGTTAGGAGCACTATCCGGACCGGCAGAGCTGGCGGCGGCATCCTGTTTTGCAGCGGGGGCGCCCGCGCCCTGGTCGGTACCGCTGGTTGCGGCGGCAGTGGCCGCTTGTTGCGATGGTGACGACGATGGCGACGATGACGCCGATGACGGCGGCTCTTTGGAAGATTTTTTTTCTACCTCGGGCGTCGTAATCTGGGCGGACGCAGCCTTGTCCGGAACCGAGGGCTCCTTTGCCAGCTTTTCGAGCGCAGCCAGCTGAGCCTGCGACGGCAACGGCAGCTCGCCCGAAGCCGCGGGGTTGTCCGCAAGTTTTTTTGCCAGCTCCAAACCCTGCCGACGCTCCGGCTCAGTCATGGGAATCGATTGTGAGTTTCCCGCCGCTGCAGTCGTGTTGTTTGCCAGGCCCTTGGCCAACGCCAGGGCATGCTGACGATCGGCCTCGGTGGGCTGTGCGCCGCTTGCCACGCGTAGCTCACCGTTCTCGGTGAAACGTCCGCCCTGCGGCATGGCTTCAAGGTCCGGTGGATTTTCAGCAGCGGCATTTGACTGGCCAGGATTCGGAAGAGAGAGATTTGGCAGCTTCCCATCACCAGAGCCGGTGCCGGGCAAAGCAGCCTGGGGTGCGTTCCCTTTTACGGGCGCAGCACCATTTCCCGATTTAGGAGGCATCTTCCCAGCCACTGCTGCGTGCCGCGCCTGCGGCGAGGTCTTCGACGGGCTTTCCGTGAGCCGCAGACGTTCCGGGATTTTTCGCGCAAACAGCTCGCTTAACTTGTTCAGCTGCGCCGCGAGCTTTGCCAGCATACTCGTGTCATCGGTCGCATCC
>JBBRLF010000032.1:0-22571 GCA_038231515.1 candidate division WWE3 bacterium | reverse complement strand
GTTTACGTGGGAAAGCACCTACTATAACGACACTCAGGGCGGTCGCGGTCAGACCGACGTGTTTAACAACGCCGAAACATTCGGTGGACCAACCACGGCCAACGCCAACAACGGACAGACGGGCTGGAACTCCACCAATGGTGAAGGTCTGCTCTTCTATCCAGGCACCGACTCGGTGTTCCCAGCCAACAGCTACGGCCTGCAGGGCCCGCTGGCCAGCCTTCGCATGAAGCACTGGCGCCGGGGCATTCAGGACGTGGACTACATCGCGCAAGCCATGGCGATCAATCCTACTGCCACGAATGCAATCATCCAGGGCATGGTTCCGAAAGTACTCTGGGAAAATGGCGTGGCCGACATCAACGACCCAACCTGGCAGCGTTGCGAAATCGGCTGGTCGATCGTGCCGGATGACTGGGAAGCAGCTCGCGTGAAGCTGGCCAACATCATCGATGGGGGCAACGCTCCGTAACTTAAATGACTGAGTAAAATAACGAGAACAATGGAGTCACTGCCTCACCCGAGGCGGTGACTTCGCATTTCAGGCTGGCCCGGCTACGACCGCGCGCTTTAATTTCTGCTGCGCCAGATAAGGCCGGTAATGATCGCGAAAGAATTCGCGCTTGTAGTCGCGGTACGAATGAATTCCACCCAGGAACGAATACACCCGCACAAAAATCCAAGCCAGGTCGAGCTGATACCAGAGAAATCCCGCTCGAGCGCCGTTCGGATATAGATGATGGTTGTTGTGCCATTCGCCCGACACAAAGCCAGGCCAGATCTGATTGATCGAAAGATCGCGGCGATTGAAGTCAACACCGTCGGTGCGCTTGTCTTTGCCGCCGCCGTGGCCGTCATAGTTGAAAGTCCGGACACCGAACGCCCAGATCACAGCCATGCCGAAAATCGCGAATGCTACGGGCAGTCCGCCCACTGCGTAAAAAATTCCAAACCAGGCCGCCCAGTTCAGGAAGTAATGAGCCACGGTACGCGCCGGATGCGCAAGCGAACCCCAGCGCTGATACTGCGCGTAGCTGTTCACTTTAACGCCGGTGTGATTCATGAGCTTGGTCAGCTGCAGATATTCCTTCTCGGACATATTCTGTGCGATAGGTTGGTGATTCACATCGCCCAAAAAGCAGTAGAGCCAGCCCCCATGAACATTATAAGGGTCACCAGGCTGCTCAGAAAACTGATGGTGCACGTGATGCGAAATCACGTAAATTTCTTCGGGAATGACCTTGATAGACAGGTTGCGCGCGAAGAAAAGATAAATGGAGTTTGTAAATTTATAGGCCCGGTGCGTGGAGTACCGGTGCAGATAGATCGTGCCGTGCGTGCCCATGACGATCATGCTGTAAGCAAGACCGAAAATCATGAGCTTCCAGGTGAAAAAATAGGTCAGAAAAATGGCAAAGGGAACAATCAGCGACAGCGTGGCCGACCAGCTGAAGAACGAGAGCCAGTTTTTGGGCGTCGCGAAGATATTCGTGCGTTTAAAAAATTCGGCGAAAATCTGTTTTTTGGACGGAACGAAGAGCGAGCCGTCTTCTTTTTTGAAGCCGTAGGACGGGGGCTCTAATACATGCTGTAAAAATGTCATTCGTTCCTATTGCGTTAATAGAGCGCGGGCATCTTGGGCACCCAATGGTGTTCCAAGATGCCCGCGCAAGAATCAAAACTAAAATCGATTAGTAACGACCGCCACCGCCGCCGCCACGACCACCACGACCGCCGCCACCGCCGCCGCCGAAGCCGCCACGACCACCGCCGCCGCCGCCGCCGCCGCCGCCGAAGCCGCCACGACCGCCGCCGCCTTCACGAGGGGCCATTGGCTTTGCTTCGTTGACCGTCATAGGACGACCTTCGTAGTCAGCGCCGTTGAACTTGCTGATTGCATCAGCAGCTTCAGCTTCGGTCGACATTTCGACGAATCCGAAACCCTTGCTGCGGCCAGTGTCACGGTCAGTGATCACTTTCGAAGATTCAACTTTGCCGGCTTGCGAGAAAATCTGCTGCAGAGATTCGTCGTTCGCGGAGAACGGAAGATTACCAACGTATAATTTTTTACCCATAAAATACCTCCTTAAAGGCTAGGGGCCGCTAAAGAGGGCTTGAGTACGATACTCAGTAAACTCTGAAGGCAGCTGATATGTAACGACGCGACGGTATCAGCTATATTCTGAATTTGGAACGACTTTTTTTTAGGGGTTTACGAGCTTGCGCGCGCAACGTGAGAGCGCATCTTGAGGAAATCTTACGAAGGGTGCGCCGGGCACGCCAAGGGCTCTAAGGCCCGACGCAGCAAGAGCTAATTGACTGCTTTCGAGTCGTGGGTAAGACTTTTAAGCTGTTCGAGAAAGGTGGATCCTTTGACGCGCCGCGAGGAGTTTCTAGCTTCCAGAATAACACCAAGTGCCCAGCTCAACTTATTGCGTTCAAGTGCCCAGGCGCGTCGCGTGGGCGGAACATACTCGAGTTTTTCGTACTGATTGAGCCGCTCAAATTTCGGAACATCGTCAAAGGTCTGCTGTAGCCACAGAAGATTTCCTTCCTGGCCGGCGATTAAAAAATTCGCGACGTCGTCAATCAGTACCGCATTGGAAAGATCGATATCGGGAATGAGTTTAAGCAGATCTTTTTTGAAGCGTTCCGGAAAACGCGCGCCTGGCTGAGCCGCCACCGATGTAAGCAGATCCTTGCCGCCAACCCGAAAAGGCTGAAACTTTCCGGCCGAGCCCGCGCGGCGGTTCACCTGCGCGTAAAGCGCGTCGACCAGCGCCTGATTTCGCGCGGGGTCGCCCCCGCTGAAAAACGAAACCCGAAAATCCGGCGAGCTGTGCAGCTTCAGTACGACATCGACCGCGTGGGTGCCGCCCAGACTCCGTCCGCTGAAAGCATAATTATAACAAGCACTAGGAAGGGCGTTTTCATCTCAATTTACTTTTCGACCCGTCCACAGAATGGTTGAGGAAATTGGTTGTCGCACTGCGACAAACATGGTACTAACTGTCGCATATGAACACCCCCACGCAGAACAAGATCCTGGTTTTGGAATTCAATGAACTTTCGCCTGTTTTGATGAATCGTTTCATCAAAGAAGGAAAACTGCCTAACTTCAAGGCGTTGCGTGAACGCTCCGACGTTTACACGACGATCGCCGAAGAGAAGCAGGAAAACCTGGAACCCTGGATTCAATGGCCCACGATCCACACCGGTCTGAGCTTCGCACAGCACGGCCTTTCGCAGGTAGGCGAAGGCCATAAGCTTTCCGAACCTCGTATCTGGGACATCGTCTCGGCCGCTGGCAAGAAAGCTGTGGTTTTTGGCAGCATGAACGTTGCCGATGCCAAAAATCTGGACGGTCTGCTGATGCCTGATCCGTGGACAACCAACCCCGGCCCCTCGCTGCCCGAACTAAAAGATTATACGAACTTCGTCGGCCACTACGTGCAGGAGCACACGAACGTATCCAAGAAAATGGATCTGAAGACCATGCTGCGTTTTCTCAAGTTCATGGTCACCCACGGTCTTTCCCCCCGCACGGTACTGGCAATCACCAAACAACTTTGGAGCGAACGATTTGCACGCACGGCGTGGAAGCGCGTGGCTATTCTCGACGCCTTGCAGCTCGACGTATTCCGTCACTACTATGGCAAGATTCAGCCTGACTTCGCGACTTTCTTCCTGAACAGCACCGCGCATCTTCAACATATGCACTGGCGCAACATGGATCCTGCCACTTTTGAATTAAAGCCCAGCGATGAAGAGCAGAAAATCTACGCCAACGCGATTCTCTTCGGTTACCAGAAGATGGATGCGCTGCTCGGAAATCTCATGGACTTCGTGGGCAACGACGTAACTCTGGTGTTCGCAACCGCGCTTAGCCAGCAGCCTTGCACGCTATACGAAAACATCGGCGGCAAGCGCTTCTGCCGTCCAATCGAGCTGGCTGACTCCGTACGTTTCGCCGGCGTAACCGCTCCGTTCACCACGGCGCCGGTCATGGCCGAAGAATTTTACGTGCACATGAATTCGGAAGCCGAAGCCTTGGATGCAGAGAAGCGCCTCAATGCCCTGCGCGTCGGCGATCACCCGGCGTTTCTGGTACAGAACAAAGGCAAGTCGCTGTTCGTGGGCTGCAAAATCTGGATCAAGGTCGAAGCCAATGCCACCCTCGACCTCGTCGACGGCAGCGGTAAGGTCGTGAAGCAGGCTCCGTTCTTCAAATACTTCTACCAGGTCGAAGACAAGAAGAGCGGCATGCATCATCCAGAGGGAATGCTGTGGATGACCCGCAGGGACGGCGAAGCCGTATTGCACACCGAGAAGCTGCCGCTTACGGCGATAGCGCCCACGTTTCTGAGCATGCTGGGCATCCAGAAGCCGCAGACGATGACGGGCCAGCCCGTCAGCGCGTCGGCATAACCATCGACTGACGGTTACTTGGCCGAGGTCTTTCTGACTGCGCCCGATTTCTTCCGGGGCGAAGCCACGTCTTCAGACCTGGGCACCGTTTTAACCACGGCTGGAGCATCGTCTTCAGCGCCTGGGGGCAACGGACTCAAAAGCTTGAAGTCGCTACCGCAGACGTTTTTTCGAAAATAGACTTTCAGGGCCACGATCTGGTCCTGAGCCTTTTTCTTGAATTCTTCGTAGAGCGCCCGATGGGCACCGTCTTTGTCGAAGCCATAGGCCGGGGCCAGCACCTTGGCCTGGCATTCGGCAAAGCCCGCGCCCACGTCGCAGTTTACCGTCGAAAACATGCGCATGACGAGCACCTTGGCATAAGGACGAATGGGCTCCATCGCAAGCCCCACTTTAAGGTGCAGCAGCTGCATTCCGACATCTTTGCCGGCAGGAAAAAGGCCGTCGACGTCACCCACGGTTTTGATCATGGCCTCGATGCCATCTTCAAGCTCTTTGGTTTCATCGTAAAAAATCGTGGAGTCGCCGTCTGAAATTTTCGCGGTGGCTGTATAATCCGTGTACTGCTTCAAAGCCAAATCACCGTGGGCAACCGTGCCGGCAAGCTGGGTTTCGAGCTGCCCGACGAGGTCTGAGGCCTTGATACAGGCCTCCTGATTCGCGTCTCCCGCATGGGAGCCCAGAGCCATTACCGTCATCGTCATCACGCCAGCAAAAACAACTTTTATCCGCATCAGCTAAGCAATTGCAAAGGGCAGTCCAAGGTTTAAAACGGCGATCACGGGGCAAAGGCGTGCAGCTTGACGTCAGCGCCCCGGCAGCTGTCTAAGTTATGGTCACTACAGGCGTAGTGTACGAAAGGACAAATTGCCGGTAGGCGAAAGCACCAGGCCCCGGGCCTTGGGGTTGAGCAGATAAACATGCTTGGGGTGAAACAGCGGTATAACGACGGCTTCCTGCCGTTGCAGGATATCAATGGCCTCGACATAAACCTTCGTACGCTCGGGCCCCGAAGTCATGCTTGAGCCCTGCTTGATCAGCTCGTCGTAGCGCGCGTTTTTCCAGCCCGGGCGATTTGCCCCGGAGGTTGAAATGTAAGCTTCGAGAAACGTATCCGGATCGACGAAGTCGGCAGCCCAGTCGTAGTGGATAAGTGCGCCCTGACGGGCAGTGATCTGCAGACGAAACTGCGTGAAAGGATATTGAGAAATCGTCGCTTCCAAATTCAGATTTTTTTTGAGCTCACTTTTGATGAAATCCAGGACCTGAGTGTCTTCAGGCGTCTGCAGCCCCAGCATCTCAAATTTCGGCATCAGCTTGGATTCAATTCCGATTTCCTTCAGTAGTGCCTGCGCCGCTATCGGGTCAAATGAGAATGAAGGCACCTTGGACTCGGGCATGATCTGCGGCGGCACCAACGACATGGCCCGCGCAGTCTCGCTGCCGCGCAGGGCTGCCAGCTTCGCAAAATCGATCGCCATCGCAATAGCCTGGCGGGCTTTGGGCAGCGTGAAGGGGAACTGGCGCGTATTGAAATAGAGATACTGCGTGCCCACGGCAGGCTCAACATGAGCAGCGGGCGTTTTCAAAAATCGCGCGGCCTCAATTGGATTCACACTGGGCAGAAAATCAAGCTGGCCCGCCTCGAACATCGCCAACGCCGCGGCCTGAGTGGGCACCACGATCAACCTGATCTCTTCCATAGGCGGCTGCGGGCCGTAGTAGCGCGGGTTGCGTTTCAGAATATAGCCTTTTCCGCGGTCGCGGCTGGCCACGACATAGGGACCCAGCACGACAAGCTTATCGGGGTCGGTCCATTGCACCCCATACTTCTTGACCAGGTCGGCTCGAATCGGAAAAGTCACTCGCGTGGCAAGGAGCTGCAAAAAATATTCGCAGGGACGAGCTAATGTAACGCTTATCGTTCGGTCGTCGAGCGCCTTGACACCGACCAGCGAAAAATCAGCACTTGGCTTGGAGTGAAACGTCTCGGCCCCTGCAATCTTGAAAAGCAGGTAGGAATAGTTTGAACCCATGCGCGGATCGAGCAGCCGTTGCCACGAATCGACGAAGTCCTGCGCCCGCAAAGGCTTGCCGTCAGACCACAGCACGCCGCTGCGGATTTTAATCGTATACGTAAGGCGATCTGCCGAAAGCGCGGACGACTCCGCCAGCCGCGGCTTGAGCGTCAGATGTTCGTCAATCTCATAGAGGCCTTCCATGATGTTGTTCGAAACCGAACTCGACGACGTTGCCAGTACGAGATTCCAATCCAGGGATTCGATGTCGCCATAGAGCTGCACTCGAAAAGTTGTCGCCGCCAACGTCAGCTGAGACAATCCAAGAGCCATTGAAGATATGAGAAATATTCGTAAAAAAGCCCGGCCTTTGCGCATTCTTTCATTTGACCGCTATTCGGTAGCGGAGTCCAATTGTAAAAATGGTGTCGTTTTTTCCTTCTTACATGGTGCCAAAAGGCGACGTTTTGTAACCCCCCGTAGCTACTGGGGCATCTGCAACTTGGCATGGCATGAGCGTTGCTTGATGCTCCTATCCAACGGAGGACGATATGAAGACATTTATTTTTGAACTTCTTCTGCTTGGTGCTCTCAGTGGTTTCACGAGCGAGGTATGGGCCGACTCGGCGGCCGTGCCAGCGAGACTCTCTTGCGATCTGGTCGAAACGCAAATCACCGTGCTGGGCAATCAGCTCAAACAGAGCGACCACACGCTGGGTGAGCTGAGCAAATCCCTGAAATGGACCAATGCCGGTTACATCATTTCAGATATCGCCCAAGGTGTCGCAACGGTTGCCAGTATGTTTGTCGGCGCCAGCGCACTCGAAGGCTGGGCCATGAAAACGGGCCTGCCACTGCTGAGTAAGCTCTTCACGGCCGGAAAACTGACAAGCGCCGCGGCCGCCGGCGCTGGCCTGATCATCATGATCGACGGCAAGCAGGTCTACGCCAGCAATGCCAGCGAAGCACGCGTCTGGGTTGATTCGCGGCTGCAAGAGCTTGAACAAAAGGCCACCTCGGGCGGCAATATGCTGGCCGAAAAAGACGTCGAAGAGGTCTTTACCGCACTGGGTGAATGGTACAAGAAAGCTGAGGCGACCGCTGTCGACCGCGATAAGCTGGGCCTGACGGAATTCTGGTCACACGCCGAGGGAAAACGCCTCTCGGAAGTTCGGATTCCTTTCGTGCAAGACACGATTCGCATACTCAAGCTCAAGCTTGGCTACTTCCAGGGCCAGCTGCTTTCCTGTGCTCATTGAGAGGCTATTGCCGAGGGCAGATCGAAGTCGACGGGCACGCCAATTTCCATGACCACGTTAAACGTTTCAGGCGACTTCATCTTGGACTAATATTGCAAACGGGGGACCATCGTAAGTATTTGAAATTATTAAATTCTTGTACATGCGGGGTGTCGATCGATTGTGCATCTGGAAAGTGGCGATATGATGACTTTAAAGGGAGGCCTCATGCCATTTGAAAATATTCTCAGAGCTTACTCTGGCGGCACTCGCCAGCTCGACGATTGTACGTGCGGGCCGGCCTCGCTGGCACTTGCGGCAAACGCCATCGGACTTGAACGACTGCCGGAAACGGCGTGGCTGTCGTCGGACTTCAAACGCTGGCTGCCTATTGACGAGTTCCGTACTCGCGGCATAACCTTGCACGAGGCAGCGGTAACCACCGAGCTGCTCTTTCGTGACCGCATCGAGGTGCGCCTGCGCCGCGCCTATCCCGAAAATTTAAGTCAGCTGGTGCAAGACGTGGAAGAGGCCAGCCTGCGCAATGGCGACCGCGCCGTGGTGGTCAACTTTTGCCAGGACCTGATCTTGGGCAAGAAAACTCGCGACGATGGATCGCCGCACTATTCGCCGGTCGCCGGCTTTGAACGCGATGGCGCGCGCATCTTGCTGGCTGACGTGGATCGCGAAATAGAAAAGCCATACTGGGTCACCGGAGCTGAGCTTTTTGCGGCAATGCAGGTGCCCAACCCCGAGCTGGGCACCCCGCGGGGCTGGCTGGTGCTGCGCAAACGCTAAAGTACCATTGAACATTATCATTACAATTATAGGCCTGCCATGGCAGTTTAGCGGCGTATGACAACAAAAGACGACCCGCGCCTGGCGGCCGTGTCGATACTCACACCCGTCTCGGTCATCGTACCCACGTATCGCGAAGCCGAAAACATGCCCGAGCTTCTCTCGCGCCTGAACTCGCTGCGAACCGCGCGCAATATCGATCTCGAAGTACTCATCATGGACGACAACAGCAAAGATGGCACCGCCGAGGTTATCGCCAGGCTGGGGCACGACTGGGTAAAGCTGGTGACTCGAACCGAAAATCGCGGCCTGAGCCCCGCGGTCCTCGATGGGCTGCGAATCGCCAAACATCCCGTACTCGTCGTGATGGACGCAGACCTGAGTCACCCGCCTGAAAAAATTCCTGACATGATTCTGGCCTTGGACTCCGGACAGGAATTCGTGCTTGGCTCGCGTTATGTTTCGGGCGCACGCACAGACGAAGACTGGGGATTTTTTCGCTGGCTCAACAGCCGCGTGGCCACCCTGCTGGCCCGGCCCTTTTCAAATGCCACTGATCCGATGTCGGGCTTCTTCGCACTCCGGCGCAGTGATTTTCTTCGGGCCAAATACCTCAATCCAATCGGCTACAAGATCGCCCTTGAGCTGATTGTGAAGTGCCACCTGGAAAACATCGGAGAAGTTCCCATTTACTTTGCCGATCGCAAGCTGGGCGAGAGCAAACTCAATCTTAAAGAACAGCTTCGTTACATCCAGCATCTGCGGCGCCTGTTTATCTATAAGTTCGGCGCGTGGAGCCGGATTTTACAGTTCCTCGGCGTCGGCGCTTCTGGCACGCTGGTGAATCTGGGCGTGCTGACCGCACTCAGGCACATCGGTGCCTCGATCGACGTGGCCATTGCCGGCGGCATCGGGGTGTCTGTGCTGTCCAACTTCGCACTCAATCGCCGCTTTACGTTTTCGTATGCGCGCGACAAGTCGATTGCTTCGCAATTGCTGGGATTCTGCGTAGCCTCGTCCGTGGGGTCCCTGATGAATTTCGCGGTTACCCGTAGCGTACTGGGAACCTGGCCCGCCATGCCGCTGCAGCTCGCCGCCACGCTGGGCATTTTCAGCGGAATGTTTCTCAATTTTTTCGCCAATCGCTATTTTGTCTTTCGTGAACGAAGAATGACGGCAGCCGATTCGTCACCGATAAACCTATGAATTCATTAAATAAGTGGGTTTGACCAAATCTTTGCTAAAATATAAGCATGAGTCGGAAGACCCAGGCTTTTAAAGTACGGCCAGCTCTCATCATTATTCAGCGCAAACATAAACAGGCTTATGGCCTCGTGGCCGGCCTACTTGCGATTGGCCTTTATATGGCGTCAAACCATCTGCTGCTTTTCGAGCCCCGGCTTCTGCCATTTACCAGTGTTGATCGTGCTATTCCGTTTGCTCCTGCCTCGATCTGGATTTATCTCAGCGCATTCATCCTGATCGGTATTCCGTACTTCGCCGAAAATCGAATCAAAGAGGCGAATAAATTTCTCGACGCGTTTTTCATCATCGCGGTGATCAGCGTGATTATTTTTTGGTTATGGCCAACGACTTATCCCCGCGCACAGTTTCCGCTGCCCGAAGGTACGGATGCCGTGACTGCATTTGTCTTTAGTCACATTCGCGCGCTGGACTCGATGACCAACTGCGCACCGAGCTTGCACGTAAGCGGATCTTATATCGCCGCACTTAGTCTTTGGTCGTCGGCCAAGAACAAGCGTTCCACCGTCTTTTACTTCGTCTGGGCCACGATCGTAGCTGTCTCGACGATGAGCACCAAACAGCACTACTTTTTTGACGTGGTGTCAGGTTTGCTGCTGGCCATTGCCGCGCATGCCTATGTTTTTAACCGCGAGACGGTGACGCGAACTGTCTTCAGACCTATCTTCAGCCTGCTGCGAATGCTTTCCTGATTCAAACTCCGGTGCTATCGCTCAATCATGAGCTTGAGAATAATCATCGTGCACCTTGTCCTGTTGCTGGGTTTTGCCTCACTGCCCGCGTTGGCGCGCAGGCACAAAAATGCGCTGCTCGACAACATTACCAAGTCAATCAACTCGGCCATGGTCGATGCCCCCCTGGATCAGGAAGTTTGCTTCAGCCCCAGCGAGCCTTGCGATCTCAAGCTGATCAAATTCATGGAGTCAGCAAAAACTTCGCTCGATATCGCCATCTATGACCTGAATCTAGATGCGCTGGTGCATCAGGCGCTGGTGCTTGGCAAAAAAATTCCCGTCCGCATCGTCGTCGATCGCAGGCAGGCGAAGGGGTCGCATTCCCTGGTTCCGCTGCTGCTAAAAGCCGGTGCCCAGGTTAAATACGGCCACCAGCGCGGCATCATGCATAATAAGTTCACTATCGTTGACGGTAAGATGCTTGAAACCGGATCTTTCAATTATACGAATCATGCGGCACGGGCCAATAACGAAAATCAGGTTTATCTGACAAATCCTGTCATCGTTGAGCGCTTTAAAAAACGCTTTGACGAGCTTTGGGCGCGCGCTGACAACGCTGGCGTTCAATGATAGCTTCTTTTAAATGAGCGCGAACCTTCTTGAAAAGACCTCGCTGGAACAGGCCAAGCTGATCGTAAGACGCGAGATCTCGTGCGAAGAGCTGACCCGCTTGTATCTGGACCGAATCGCAAGTCACAACGAGCACATTCAGGCATTTGTCGATTTTTTTCCTGAAAGAGCGCTCACCGATGCGCGGCGCAAGGATGCGCTTGTCCAGGCCGGCGAGCCTTTACCGACTTTTCACGGCGTGCCCATCGGCATCAAGGACTTGCATCTGGTAAAGGGCATGCGCACCCGCTTTGGCTCGCGCGCGTTTATACCCTCGTTCCCCTCGCCGATTGACGACGCCACCGTTGCCCCCCTTCGTCGCGCCGGCTTTGTGATTCTAGGCAAACTTGCAACCTCAGAACTAGGCGCGATTCCGATCACCGAGCCCGATATCCGGCCACCGACACGTAATCCCTGGAATACCGACCATACACCTGGTGGGTCCAGTGGCGGTTCGGCGGCAGCCGTTGCGGGTGGGCTCTTGCCAATCGCCGAAGGCACCGATGGCGGTGGATCAATTCGTATTCCTGCCTCGTTTAACGGACTCGTGGGCCTTAAACCTGCTCGCGGAAGACTAATCAATCAGTTCAAGCTGGCCGATCGCAATATTATCTACACCAGCGGTGTGCTCACACGAACCGTTGATGAAACTGCTGAGCTGCTCGACATCATGGCCGGAATTACTTCGGGCACACCTCACTGGGCAACTCCGCCCAGCGAAACCTTTGCGCGGCTGGCGAAGAAAAAGCCGGGCCGTCAACGCATTCGCATGACTCTGGACTCACCCATTGTGAAGGTTGACCCCGAGGTGCGTGACGCCGTTGCCAGCGTCGCTAAAACGCTTGCGGGTCTGGGTCATGAAATTGTCGACGTCGCCTACCCCGAGGTGACGGTCCATGAGTTTTTGCCGCTCTGGCAATTCATGATCGCACATACGCCGCTCATGCGCTGGAGCGTGGCTCAGCCCATTACCCGCTGGCTGCGTGAAGGCGGCCGGAAGCTGAAGGCTGACGATGTTCTGGCGTTGCACCGGCAGCTCGAGGCACGGCTGCTGGCCTGGGCCGGTACTACCGACCTTTGGCTCACGCCTACGGTGGGCGTGCTGCCACCGCGCGTGGGCTCGTATTCGCAAAACGCCGATCCAGAAACCGTGTTCCACGAGGTAGCCAAAATCGGCGCATTTACGGCCAGCGCCAATGTGACCGGCCAACCGGCCATCAGCATTCCCGGCGGTGTTTCCAAAAGTGGCTTACCCATTGGCGTTCAGCTTACCGGGCCTGTGCAAAGCGAAGCGCTGCTGCTTCAGGTGGCAAAGCAGCTCGAAGAAGCCCGTCCCTGGCGGCACTCTGCCTCACTGCTGAGCTAGAACCAGCTCGTGGGTAACCGTGTAGCGCCCGTCAAGCCAGCCCACGATCTCGTGAGCTGCAGGGTGCTGAAAACGCGAGTACTCCGCACGCAGAATTTCAATTTTTTTGGCGTCCATGGCGCCCAGGCCTTCGTCGTGAAAAAACGCTAAATCCCGTTCGACGCACGTTGCAAGCTCGCGGCCCAATACGGCCAATGCAGCAGTGGAGAAAGCCGCGGTCGGCTCGTAAGACTCGCCACGCCGGTAACTTTCAACCAGGGTCAGCGCCGGAATTCTCGACAGCACCGGCTGCAACATGGGGTTGATGAGATGACCCGCAAGTACGCTGCCGATGGCGGCGGGTCTGCCCGTGAACGGTTTGAGATACAGAAATCTGCTCATCTTTTCGGTATCATTGACCGGATAGTTGTCCCAGAGCAGCGGTTTGCGCCGCAAGATAGCGCGAACGTCGTCCAGATGTTTGAGCGAGTAGGACTGCGAGCAGATGCGTTCGCCAGTCCAGAATATTTCGACGCTCGGATCAAGCAGCTGGCCCAGCTCATGAAGATACTCAGGTGGCCGAGCTCCAAAAATGCGGTCGAGCACGGGATCGAGGGAATAATAGGTGGGGCACATGCTCAGGTGGCCCTGACTCCAACGGTTTTTTACCGCATGAAGGAGCTGTACCTGTTTGGCGGCCAGCCCAGGCAGGTCGCCTTTCATGTCATCGAATAAAATCGCGATGTGATCGACGCCAAGCGAGAGGATCTCGTCTATTTTTCTATTGAACAGTGCCTCGTCGTAATCCAGCGGACTGAGTCCCACTCCGAAGCTCAAGCCCAGAGCCCGAAATCGACCGGCCAACATTTTTAGCTGCGCCACGGTTTCCGCGGGCCAGGCCTCGTGCCAGCGGCGTCGAAGAAAGGCGTCGCCTTTTGGCGCATAGAGATAGGACTTATAGCCCGCGCCCGCCATGAAATCAGCAGTGCTCCAACGCTCTTCCCAGGTCCAGGGTTTGCCATAGAAGCCCTCGACAAATCCCAGTCTAAAGCCACTCATGACGCCGGCTCCAGAGCAACGTCAGCTGGAATAAATAGCAGCAGCACCATGCCAGGAATGGTGAGAACACAGACGCTGATAAAAAACCAGAGATAGCCCAGCTGGCTTTGCAAAACTCCGCTCACAATTCCAGCGATCATCGCCCCGGCAGCCATCAAGGCGGTAACAATCGCATAATGCGACGTTTGAAAATGCGTGGTCTGACAGATGTACATCGTATAGACCATGTACGAGGCCAGACCGACGCCGTAGGCAAACTGGTCCACGGCCACGACGAAATACATCGCACCTTGACCAGGCTGCGTGTAGGCCGCCCAAACATACATGAGATTTGGAATATGCATCATCAGTGCCATGGGCCAAAGGCAGCGTCGCAGCCCGTATTTTGCCACGGCCATGCCCCCAAGCAAGCCGCCCACTACCAACGCCGCGACACCGGCACTTCCCAGCACGGCGCCTGTTTGAATCGAATCAAAACCTAAACCGCCGGCGGCACGTGAATCCAACATGAAAAGGCCGGACATTTTCCAAACCATCGATTCGCCAAATCGATAGAACAATATAAAGAGCAGGATGGAGATTGCGCGATCCTGACCGAAAAAACTTTTGAAGACTGCGAGATAGTCGGCTGACGCAGCAGTATGGCGGCGTTCGCCGGCCGGCCGATCTTCTGTTGCACGTGGCATGGCCCAGCTGGCGTAAACCGCGAGCAACGCATAAACCAGCGCACCGACTAATATCGCGCGCAGCCAGGCATCGGCAACCGCCAGGCCACCGCGCTCCCAAAGTCCCGCCAGGATAACCAGGGTGCCCGTGCAAAACACCATCGCGAGACGAAAAAACATGCTGCAGAACCCGAGAAAAAAAGCCTGCTGATCTTTCTGCAACGCTATAAGGTAATATCCGTCGAGCGCGATATCGTGGGTGGCCGACATAAAAGCAATCACGAGCAATATTCCCAGCGTCAGCGGAAAAAAATGCGGCGTCTTTACGGCAAAAGCCAAGGCCACGAGCAAAATGGCAATCGCGATTTGCATCACCGCCACCCAGTGCCGTTTGGTCGACCTGAGATCCACCAGCGGGCCCCAGAGCATCTTGATAATCCAAGGCCACGCCAGCAGACTAGTCCACAGGGCGATCTGGTCATTGGCCACGCCCAGCTTCTTATAAAGCAGCACCGAAAATTGCTGCACCAGAATTACCGGCAGCCCCTGCTGAAAATACAAGGTCGGGATATATAGCCAGGGCGAACGGGCCCCCGCCGACGATCGGCTCATACCACCTTGTAAGGCAGATCAAAGGCCGCGTTCATGTGTCTGGCATAACGAAATTGAAATGGATGTTCCTCGATATCCAATCCGCGAAGCACCGACGAGCGCGGCGACTTTCCGATTTTCAGATACTGACGATCAGGCTTGGCACCCTTGCTGAAAAGTACGCCCAGGTGCTTGTTGACGTTAAAAGACGCCGTGAAGTTCGTTCGGCTTGTCAGAAAACGGGTTTCAAGCTTGGAATACAGATTCGTGCTGACATCAAATTTTGTGGCCGCGCCGGCCATGGGCACGCGAAGTTCGAAGTAAGATGCACCACCGCTGTCGTGGGCCACCGTGAGGCAATCGCCGGCATTCTCGGTGACATCGATATCCTCGGTTACCTTGGGCAGGCCCCAGATCTTGTTGCCACGCAGCTGATTTTCTTTCGACGTTACCGGCATACTGAACACGTAGTAACCCAGGCTCGAGAAAAGCCCGGCCGCGACCATGGGCAGTACTGGTAAATCGAGTTTGGGTTGGTTGAGTACGGGAATCATCATCGAAATTTCGTTATAGGGCAAAACGTTCATGACATTCTTGTATTCATAGCAGGAGAACACCACCAACGAGCGCCCCTTGGTCATACGCACCGGCTTTAATCCCGGGTGCGGCAGAATCGCTTTAGCCTTCTGATAATCGCACATGAAGATGCCGATAGCGCAGGTAACGTCACTATAGAAAGTCGGGAACTGATAGTTCTTTGTTACGCGCTCAGTAAGCTGCAGCGGCTGGGGCGCATGACGCAGCTCGAAGCGTTTGAAAAATGGATCCTGGAACTTATCCGCGTTATCGGGCATGCGGTCAACGATTTCGGTGTTGGCTTTCATGGCCTTAGTTTTACTGGCAGAATCCGCGATGCGCAAGTCGTTTGGCAGGGCTCAGCGCGCCTGAGGTTGATCCTTGGCGCTGGCTTTGCTGCTTTTTGACTTGGTGCCTGATTGCGGCTCATCTACCACGTTCTTCGTGCCCTTTACGTCTTCCACCTTGTAGCGGCTCGCGCTCTGCCCGTCGCAGATGATTCGGATGGCACTGCCAAACTGCGCCTGCGCCGACTGGGGCGAGATACCAATCGTGCCGATCGGGTCATCGTCGGGTGCAGTGCATGACATTTCGCGCACAGCCGCGGTACGGGGGTTCCTGGAGACAAAACTCACATCAGAAAGGCTTTTGCTCGGACCGCTTGCCATCTTATAAGTGGCTCCGCCCCGCAGGCCCTGCGCCTGTTTGGCGCCAATCACGATCTTGCAATAGGAGCTGCGGACATTAAGCTCGCTGCGTTCAAGACGTTTGCCGCCCTGATAAAAAATTTCCGTACCTTCAGCGACCGCTTCGATGGGAGTTTCGATTCGGATGGTGACCCGAGCCAGCTGGCCCAGCTCCTGATCTTCCTGCGCGCTTGCCACGTTGGCAAGACCATGACCCAAACCAATCATTGCAACTATAGCAACCAAAACCCTTGTCAGAACCATCAGCTTCATCCCCCATTCGTTTCCGTCTCTCTCATAATACTTTCCGGAATGGGCGAATCGCAATGGGACTTTTGCTATTTATGGGCGGCTATTTCTACCCCGGTAATCTTCGCCTAGCTCGGGCTGCGGGGAATCCAACCACGCGCTCAGGCGCTTCAGGCCTTCATCAATACTAACCTTGGGACTATATCCCAGATCGCGCTTGGCCTGTGAGATATCAAACCAATGAGCAGTGCCCAGCTCTTCGGCCAAAAAACGGGTCATTACCGGCTCGCCGGCAATGCGAAAGACTCGATAAGCGGTTTCAAGACAGCGGCCCACGACGCGAGCAACTCCAACCGATACCGAACGTTGCATGGGCGGAAGCTTACCCGCCGCAAGAATACCATTGATGAGGCTCGACAGCTCGAGCGGCTCGCCGTTGGATAGAAAATATATTTTTCCCGCAATCGGCGCCCCTGGCGCCAGGCGGTCTGCGGCAAGCAGATGGGCATCTGCGGCGTTGTCGATGTAAATCGAGTCCACCTTGTTGGTGCCAGGACCGACTCGCCTGAGCTTGCCGGCACGAGCCCGCGCCAGAATGCGCGGCACCAGATGGTTGTCACCAGGGCCCCAGATCAGGTGCGGACGCAGCGAAACGGTGGCCAGCTCAGGGCCGTTGGCCGCAACCACCAGACGTTCGGCGATGGCCTTGGTTTCGGGATAGTGCGCATGGTAACGCGCGGGATACGCCACGCCCTCGTTAACACCCTCAAGATCGGTGCCGCCAAACACAACGCTGGGCGAGCTGGTATAGATGAGTCTGCGTATGCCATGCGCCCGACAGGCTTTGATAATATTTTCGGTACCGCGCACATTGGGCCCATAAAAGGATTCACGTGTTCCCCAAATGCCGGGTTTGGCTGCCACATGAAAAACTGCGTCAACGCCCTCGCACGCTGCGGCTACAGCTGCAACATCAGTCAGGTCACCCTGAAAAACCTCCACGCCCAACGCGCGAAGCGCAGGGTAATCACCACGCGCGAAGCTGCGAACCTTGTCGCCACGGGCCAGCAATCGCTCCACGATCGCCCGGCCCAGAAAACCGCCGCCACCGGTAACCAGTGCTTTCATGCCAGCCTCTGTTCGGCCCAGACGGCCAGTTTTTCGCGAAAAATTTTGGCGTTGTGACGAATATCGACTGGGAACTTCGGGTGAACCAGAAAGGTGGTGATCTGGCTGGTAATTGCGTTGCTCTGGGCCAGTGCGCGCAGCTCGTCCTCAAGATGCTCGCGACGCTGGCCGGCCTTGAGCTCGATACAAATCACGGCGCGCTGCTTGCCTGGGCGTCCCACGCCCACCAGTGCGCTACGAAAAACTTTGGGGTGCGTATTCATGATGCCCTCGCAGGGGTCAGAAAAAAGCGTACCTGCTTCAGTCATCACGCGATGAGCTTTGCGTCCGAAGAACCAAAGTCGGCCCGACTCATCGAAACGGCCCACGTCGCCCATGCGATGCCAAACCTGGTCACCGTCACCCGGAATTTTAGCCAGCTTCGTGGCTTCTTCACGCGCGAAATATTCCCGGGTTACGACCGGTCCACGCACGACAATTTCGCCAACGGCGCCCTTGGGCACTACCAGCCCAGGCGACCAGGCTTCGATGGCCTCGTCACTGATTCCAATAATCTGAATATCGATTTCGCCCGCTGGCCGTCCCACGCAGGTGCCGGCGCCACGCTGAGTATCGGCACCGGTATGGTTGATGATCTCGGCGCTGCCGATAGTGGCCACGGGAAGCGCTTCAGTTGCTCCATAGGGCGTATGAATCTCGACACCCGCGCTTAGCATCGAGGCAAAACGCGCCAACACGGGCGGTGGCACCGGCGCGCCAGCCGAAATCACGCGACGAAGCGAGGGCAGCTTGACGCCTTTGGCTTCGCCATATTTTCCAACCCGATCCAGCAGTGCCGGCGAGCCAAACATATGAGTGACGTGGTACTTGAGAATGGGCCCAATGATGTTTTCAGGACGCACCAGCGCGGGCTTGCGCGGGTCCATATCGGGTATCACCGCGGTCATTCCCAACGCCGGATCAAAAAGCGCGAAGAGCGGAAATGTAGGCAGATCGATTTCGTCACTGCCGATGCCGTATTGTTTTTGCAGGGTACGCACCTGTGCATCGAACATGCCGTGGCGATATAGCGCACCCTTGGCCAGCCCCGTGCTGCCCGTGGTAAAAAGCACGGCGGCCGGATCATTGGCGCGGGTCGCGGCCATCGGGTAGCGTTCAGATTTTTTGCTGCGAAGTTTCTTTAGCTGATGGCCGCCCCAGAACAAACGGGGACCCACCGTTACTTTGATTTTAGCCGTAGGCAACGTGCGCGTAAGCGTCTTGAGCGCAAGCGCCGCGGGAATTCCAATGAACGCCTCGGGCTTGATTTCGCCCAGGCATTTGAGCATGTTTTTGAGGCCCATGCCCGGATCAATGAGTACCAGCACGGCGCCAATTTTGAAAAGCGCGAAGGCCAGCGTAAAAAATTCGCGCCCCGGGGGCACCAGCAGCGCCACGCTCATTCCGCGGCGAATGCCAATGGCCTCAAAACCGTGCGCGTAACGATCACTCTCGCCGTCAAGCTCTTCGAAGGTCAGCTTGCGCCCGCTTGCACAGAGAATTATGGCGTCTTTCTTTGGAAAGAGCTCGGCCATGGTGCGCAGGTGGGAGGCGATATTGACGTTCACGCGATAAACTCCCGAATCATGGGAATCAGGCGGTCGGCCGCGTCTTCCAGCACATAATGGCCGGCATCTTCGAACACGTTTACCTCTGCCTTCGGAAAACGCTCGCGCCACTCGGCCAGAAAATGATCGTCGAACACGAAATCATGTCGTCCCCAGCCGATGAACATGGGAACGTGTTGAAGGTTTTTCAAACCTTCTTCGACGGCAAGTACGGTTTCATAGCTCGCATCGCCCGGATGCAGCGGAATATCCTGCACGAAACGCAGAGTGGCGATGCGATTTTGCCAGGAGTCATACGGCGCGGTAAGCCCGGCACGCACGCGCGGGCTCAAGGGATGCTTGACAGCCATGCGTGTAGCCAGCCCCGCGAAGGCATTAAAGCCCCGCACGGCCAGCGCGCCAAACGGCCTTACGTCACGCACCATGCGCAAGGTGAAAGGCAGCCGTTTGGTTTTTGGCAAACGAAAGCCTGACGTGTTGAGAATCACCAGGCGCTCGATAAGCTCGGGGTGGCGCGTGGCCCAACCCAAACCAATCATGCCGCCCCAGTCGTGCAGCACCAGCGTTATCTTGCCTTTGATTTTCAGCGACGCGAGCAGGGTTTCGAGATCGGTCACCCGGCGCTCAAGCGTGTAGTCATAGTCCTTGTCCGACGGCTTGTCAGACAGCCCACAGCCCATGTGGTCGGGCACAATGACGCGATTTGTGCCGCGCAAGGCCTGCACCAGATGCCTGAAATAAAAGGACCAGGTGGGATTGCCGTGAACCATCACGACGGCGTCACCCTTACCTTCGTCCAGATAATGGTAACGGTTGCCACCCAAATCCAGATAGTGGCTTTTGAACGGATACAGATCCCGATAGTCTTCGCGATTAAATGCCATCTTTTACCACTCCACTCCCAGCATCATGCAGTTGAGCCCGCTGCCTATTCCAAGCAGGCCTAGTCGATCGCCCGCACGCACGACGTTGCGTTCGGCTGCGATCGCCAGGGTCATCGGCAACGAGACGGTTCCGATATTACCCAGATATTCAAAAGTCGAAAAATCACGCTCCAAGGGAATTTCCAGCGCGCCAAGAATCGCCGCGCGGTGGCCGGCGGTGACTTGATGACAGATTACGCGGTCGACCTGGCTGGGTGACCAGCTGGTCGTGGCCAGAAAATCGCGCCAGGTTGCGCGGCCCAGAGTAACACCATGAGTAAGCACGGCTGGCGCATCGGTTTCCATGGTCATGGGTGCGGAAGCCGGAATACCGGTATCGGGCCCCCAGCGACAAATTTTATGATGCTCGGGTGCGCTGCGAATAGCCTGGCTGATCAGGCGGTGCTGCGACACCGAGTGTTCGGCATCGGTAAGCAAAACAGCGACTGCGCCCGACCCACCCGTGAGCGTTGCGAGCGTGGTCTTGTAATTTTCCATGGTCGCCGTTCGCAAAAGACGGTCAATCATGATGTCGTTGATCTCGCGCGACGACTCGCACGATACGACCAGACCGGCCTTGATTTGCCCCAGCTCGATTCGGTTCGCCACGTCAACCATGCCCGACAACACACCCAGACAGGCATTTGAAATATCCTGCACAACGGCCGCGCCGCCAATGCCAAGCCCGGCTGCCACGGCGCAGGCCGTTGCGGGCTCCAGATTATCGCGGCACACACCCGTGTAGATGACTGCGCCGATTTCGCCCGGCTCAATATCAGCCGCGGCAAGGGCCTTGCGAGCTGCTGCCAACGCACCATCGCTCATGCGCTGGCCCGGATTCCAAAATCGGCGTTCGCGAATGCCCGAAAGGGCGGCGAGCTGGCCCGGCGAGATGAAGAGTGACTTGTACAGTGGCGCCAGCCGGTCTTCCAACGCGGTTGAGGTGACGACGTTGGGTGCCAGCTCGTAGCCCAGGGCTTCGATACAAACGCGTGAGTATCTCATGTCAGTGCTGCTCCAATGGCACAAGCCGCAGGCCAAGGTTGGTCATTTCGTAAATGATGATTCCATCCACCGCCAGAAAGCCGTTGGCCAAAACGATTGCGCCGCGCGCGTCCACTTCGGCCTTGGTAATGGAAGCCTCGACGGTAACGCGCTTGTTGCGCGGCACCACCTGTCCACGATAGGCCCACGTGTGCGGCGCGCCGATAACGACGGGCTCAAAACGATGTGTAGACTTAAGCTCGGGCCAACGATCAAGCGCGTACACCTTTAAAAGCTGCAGAAAAGATTCCAGGCCAAGCGACCCAGGCCACACGGGATCCTGAAAGAAGTGTGCCTTGAAAAACCAGGTGCCCGGGTCAACGTCAGTCTGGCCACGAATGAAGCCCAAACCATTTGGCCCGCCTTCGCTGAGCAGCACGGCATCGGTAACCATGCGATAAGCGCGCGCGGGCAGCGTGGCCGCCGGCCCGCGGCCGGAAACCACCTTGGTCGCTTCTTGCGGCGTGGCCGGTGCGTGACCCGGCAGCGAAATATGTTTTGCGCGCGCCAGCTCAGCCGGCGACGGCGCATAACAACGTTCGCGTGCCCCACGCACCCCTACTTGTTGAGCCAGTGCTACTTTCGAGAAAAATCCGAACTGGGTGTCGCCCTCGTAAACCACGCGGCCCTGCCGCGAAAGCGAGAGCTCGTATTTTTGTATGACCATTCCACCGGCTTCAGAAAAAGACGTCAGCTTTACGCGCGTGGTAAGGGTACCGGCATCGGCGAACAGCTCTTCGTGCTGCACGGCACGGCCACCCAGATTGCGAAACGAAAGATCAGCGGTGCTGCGCAAAGCCGAGCCCAGATAGGCAGCGAGCCACCCACAGGGTTGTAAGGCGATTTCGAGCAGCACGCTGAAAGGCATACTGGCTTGCTGATTCGCATTGAAATACCAGGCGTCGGGCGGAACGTCGTACTGCGCTTCAATCCACGCGCCGTTTTTCAGCTTCCAAGGCTCGGCACCCGAGACGTCGGTTACGCGATCAAGAAATTGAAAGGGCGGGCCGGGCAGACGGGCGATTCGTCGTTCGTCGTCAAAAACCTTGTAAGGTTCGCCAAAGGCAACCGAGGGCTTGCCGATTGCAAACGCGGTAATGCGATCAGTGTCATAGATGGCAGGTTTGGCGGCGCCAGCCACGACTGGCATGTTATCGCCCGACTTGTTCCAAAGCTGTTCAATCTGCTCGCGCGAAAGTCCGGTAAGCTGTACCGACATGTCGGTCATGCGAACGATACGTTTGCCGTCGGCATACATCATCGCGTCCGCGATGGCGTAAGGCAGCGGGTTGTAGCCGATTTCCTTAATATCAATTTCATACGCCGCCACACGCGTCGAGGTCAGCACCTGACCACGGCAAACCAGCTTGCTTTTGATTTCGGGAATGGGCTCGTAAGCCACGCTGCCCTGCTCGCCAATCCAGCCCATGCGCAGCAGATACACGCGCAAGGTGTGCAGACAGCACTCATACATGAGAGTGCCGGGCATAACCATGTCATCGATGAAATGACAGGTCAGAAACCAGTCGTCGGGGCTGATGTCGGCTTCGCCGCGAATACGACCCAAACCATAACGCCCGCCCTGGGGGTCGAGCTCGACGACGCGATCG
>JBBRLF010000031.1:0-22653 GCA_038231515.1 candidate division WWE3 bacterium | reverse complement strand
GCATTATCTAGAGCCATGAGTGGTCAAAATATAACGAAAAAGTGCTGGTTTTTAAGCGTTCTCGTCACATGTTTTCTGGTCGCGTCACCTGCCGCCTTTGCCACGGGCAAGATAGCGATCGACGATGGCGAGGCCGATGCCGCACTAAACACTATGCCTGCCTCACAAGCCAGCGAGGCCCAGGTGACCGGCGTGGGCTGCAGCGTCCGCCACGACGGGTACGGTGTCACCATCGGCAGCATGTTTTTCTCAATTAACGCGATTCACGAGTCGGCCACGATTGTCGGCCCCACCGCTAATCTTTTTAAAATCGAGTTCGAGTCGGTTGCAGGCGACATACCCTCGGCGCTCCTTACCTTGCGAGGCGACACCAACTATATTCGCTTTCTCGATAGCAAAGCGAACTTCGTCAGTCTTCGCAACGGCCTTGATGGTTTTGGCACGAAGAGCATTCAGGGACTCAATACTTCTGTTACGTTTCAGCTGATCACCAGCACGGGTAAGCCCGGGTTGATCGTCGTGGACTGCCGCCTTGAAACTTCGGTTCGTCTGCCTGCGCAGGCCCGTGTGGCCGCGAGTGGCGGGGCGACCGAAATCAATTTTTCAGACTCTGCCGAGTAAACTATCCGTATGCCGCCGCGCGTTATGATTCGGCTTGCGCCAGGCTGTTTGCCGCGGCGCAGTGGCTTCCCTTTTTAGAAAACATGATATAGTTAGTACCGCTAATTGTTAGTGCATCGATCTATAACGATGCAACTCAGCGGAGGTTTCTCGCATCCATGACCACGCCAAAAAACGACGCGCGCTCCGCGCTGCTGCTCGAGGTCATCCCCCGCATGATGCGAATCATCCGCACCGAGATGCGCCAGCTTGGCAAGCACAAGCTCACCGTGCCGCAGTTTCGCGTGCTGCTGCAGCTCTCGCAGCAGCCCATGTCGAATCAGGACCTGGCCGGCTGGATGGGCGTAAGCGCTCCGACCATGTCGAAGATGATCGACAACCTGGTCAAGCGCAGTCTGATTACGCGCAAAACTGAAATGAAAGATCGTCGCGCGGTATTGGTGGCCATCACAAAAAAGGGCATGACGCTGGTTACTGACGCCAGGGGCATCGTGCAGAGGCGCTTTACTCAAAGAATATCCCAGATATCCGAAGACAAACTACAGGCAATCGAAACCGGCCTTTCCATGATGAAAGACACCTTCCTATGAGTCTCTCCGAGATTTCAATTCGCAGACCCGTTTTTGCCTGGATGTTGATGTTTGGCCTGATCGTCTTTGGCGCCATCTCGTTTCAGCGCATGGGCATAAGCCAGATGCCTGACGTCAACTTTCCGGTGGTCAATATCGGGCTGCAGCTGGAAAACGCCGCCCCCGAGGTCATGGAAATGGACGTCGTCGACATCATCGAAGACGCGGTGATGGGCATTGAAGGCGTTAAAAGCGTTTCGTCCAGCACCAGTCAGGGCGTGGCCAACATCACCTGCGAGTTCAATCTTAATCGCAACATCGATGTGGCCCTGCAGGAAGTCCAAAATCGCATCATCCAGGTGCAAAACCGGCTGCCTACGCTGCTCTATCCGCCCATCATCACCAAGACGAACCCCGAAGATCAGCCCATCATGTGGGTCATGGTTACGGCCGACGAGAAGATTCCGCTCTACCAGCAGATGATGTATGCGCGTAACACGCTTAAAGATCAGCTCTCAACTCTTGCAGGCGTGGGCAATGTGGTGCTCGCGGGCTACGTCGACCCCAATCTGCGCGTGCGCATCGACACGAAGAAAATGTACAGCTACGATCTTACGTCATCGGATCTGATCAGTGCCATCCAGGCCGAGCAGATCGAACAGCCCGCCGGCCGCATCGAGGCCGAAAAGACCGAGATGAATGTGCGCGTGCTGGGCGAAACCAAAACCCCCGAAGACTTTGGCAAGATTCGCATCAACGCTCGCGGAGGCGGCGCCAACTACCTGCCGATTCCGCTGTTTAAAGTGGCGACCATTGAAGAGGGCCTCTCAGACATTCGAGCCATCTCGCGCTACAACGGCAAGATGGCCGTGGGTCTGGGCATCGTCAAGCAGCATGGCTCAAATGCGGTGGAAGTGGGCCGCCTGATTCATGAACGAGTGGCAGCCATTCGTCCCTCGCTCCTGGCCGGCTATCACCTTGATGTGCGACTCGATTCGACGAAGTTTATTCGTGATTCGGTGAACGAGCTGAACATGACGTTGCTTGTCGCCGCATTTTTGACGTCAGTCGTGTGTTATCTATTCCTGGGCTCGTGGTCGTCGACGTTTAACGTGCTGCTGGCCATTCCTACATCCATCGTCGGTGCGTTCACCGCGCTCTACTTCTTTGGCTTCACGCTCAACACGTTTACGCTGCTTGGTTTGGCGCTGGCCATCGGTATCGTCGTTGATGATGCCATCATGATGCTCGAAAACATCGTGCGACACCACGAGATGGGCAAGAACCGACGGCAGGCTGCGCTGGAAGGCTCAAAAGAAATCACTTTTGCCGCTATTGCCACCACGCTGGCCATTGCGGCGATTTTTATGCCTGTGATTTTCATGCAGGGGGTAGTGGGCCGGTTTTTCTATCAGTACGGCATTACGGTTACGGCCGCGGTATTTCTGTCGCTGCTGGAGGCTTTGACCCTCACGCCAATGCGCTGCGCCCGTTTTCTGCACTCCTCAAAAGAAAATCCAACCTGGCTGCTCAAAACGATGGACCACTTCATGGAGTGGCTGGCCAATCGTTACCGCGCGTCGCTGGCTCTGACCTTGAAACATCGCTGGACGGTGATGGCTGTATCGCTTGCGATCTTCGCCACGTCGCTGATTTTCGTCTCCACCCTCAGAAAAGAACTTATTCCGGCGCAGGATCAGTCGCTGTTTCTGCTGACGATCAAAACACCGGTGGGTACTTCGATTACGGCTACCGACGCGGTTTATAAAAAGGCTGAGGCGTATCTCAAGAGTCAGTCCGACATCAAGGAGTACTACACCACGCTGGGTAACTACGAGAACAACAACGTGGTCAATGCCGGTACGATCTACGTCATCTTGAAAGACCCCAAAGAACGCAAGCTGGGTCAGCGCGAGATCATGGACCGCACCAAAGTCGATCTGCTCAAACTTTTGCCCGATGCCGAGGTCTTCGGCCAGGATCTTTCGCTTACGGGCTTCAGCGCCTCGCGCGGCTTTCCGGTTGAGTTCACGGTCGAAGGTGCCGACTGGCAGAAGCTGAGGGATTACACCAAGGTGATACTGGCGAAGTTGAAAGAGACGGGGCTGGTTGAAGACCTGAATATGGACTATCAGGCCGACATGCCCGAGGTTCAGATCATTCCTGACCGCGACAAAGCAGCCAAGCATGGCTTGAGCATCACCACGATGGGCCAGGAAGTGGAAACGCTGATTGGTGGGCAGATCTTTAACGCCAACACGCAGTACCCCAAGGACGGGCATCGCTACTATATTCGTTTGCGCTCGCAAGACGACCAGCACGACAGTCCAAAAAATCTGGAGAGCGTGCTGATGCGAAACAATCGCGGCGGCGACGGCGAGCTGGTTGCGCTGGGCCAAGCCACCGACATCAAAACGGTGCTGGCCCCGCAGCTGATCTCGCGTTTCAACCGTGCGCGCGCAATTCCGGTGTTTGGCAACGTCACGCACGGCAAATCGCAGCAAGACGCGCTGGATGCGGTTGAACGCATCGGGCGCGAGGTATTGCCGCAAGGGTATCGTGCCCGCATCATGGGAAGCGGTAACGCCTTTCACGAAGCGTTTGACGGCTTGATCTTCGCGCTGATCCTGGGCATTGCCGTGGCGTATATGGTGCTGGCCTCGCAGTTTAACAGCTTCGTGCATCCCGTTACTATCTTGATGGCCCTGCCGTTCAGCTTGTCGGGTGCGCTGCTTGCCTTGTGGGTCACGCATCAGTCGCTGAGCTTGTTTAGTATGATCGGACTCATTTTGCTCATGGGTATTGTGAAGAAGAACTCCATTTTGCTGGTCGATTTTACCAATCAGCGAAGAGCAGAAGGCTCTTCTGTCACTAATGCTCTACTCGAAGCTTGCCCCGTGCGTCTCAGGCCCATCTTGATGACCTCGGTAGCCACGGTGGCCGGTGCCATTCCGGAGGCCTTGAACTTCGGACCCGGGGCCGAAACGCGTGTGCCAATGGCCATCTCGATAATCGGCGGCGTGACGGTATCGACGTTTCTCACTCTTTACGTCGTGCCGTGTGTGTACAGTCTGTTTTCCAAACTTGAGCGCCCCGAGCTGACTGACGAGGAGATGGAGACGGTGAAGTCATGAACCTCTCCGAACTTTCGATCCGGCGGCCGGTATTTGCCTGGATGCTCATGGCGGCGCTGATTGTCTTTGGCCTGATTTCGTTTCACAGGCTGGGCATAAGCCAGCTGCCGGACGTCGACTTTCCGGTGGTGAGCGTGTCGCTCAACTTGCCGGGTGCGGCGCCCGCGGTAATGGAGGCCCAGGTACTTGATCCGCTCGAAGATTCGATCATGCAAATCGACGGCATTCGCAGCGTTACGTCCAGCGCCCAGCAAAGCTCGGGCAGCATAGCGGTTGAGTTCGAGCTCAATCGCAATATCGATGAGTCGATGCAGGAGATTCAGAACCAGATCAACCAGGTTCGCAATGTGCTGCCCGTGAACCTGTTTCCGCCCACGCTGCGCAAGAGCAACCCCGAAGACTCGCCCATCGTGTGGGTGGCGCTTACTGCGGACGACCCCAAAGCCAACCGCATGGACATGATGATCTATGCGCGAAATTTTTTGTACAATCAGTTTGCCACCGTCGAGGGCGTGGGCAGCCTGAACCTGGGCGGCTACGTCGACCCCTCGCTGCGCGTGTGGACTGACCTGGACAAGCTGGATCATTATAACCTGACTTCGGACGATCTGCTGGCCGCGATAAAAAGCGAGCACATCGAGGTGCCGGCTGGGCGCCTTGAGAACGACAAAACCGAGTACAATGTACGCACCATGGGCGAGGCGCTGAGCCCGGCCGAATTTGGCAAGATCATGATCAACAGCCGCAAGGGGCAGGGGCCCAACTACAAGCCCACGCGTTTGGCGGATGTGGCGACCATTGAAGAAGGCCTGGCCGACGTGCGCAAGATTATCCGCTTCAACAAGAAGCTGGCGGTGGGCCTGGGCGTGCTGAAGCAGCATGGCTCCAACGCGGTAGAGGTTGCTGCTGGCGTACGCAAAAAGCTGGCCCAGATTCAGCCGCTGATTCCCAAGGGCTATCATGTCGATCTGCGCACGGATAATACGCGCTTCATCAAGCAGTCGGTTGATCAGCTGATCTTCATGTTGCTGGCCTCGGCCTTTTTAACGTCGCTGGTGTGCTATCTCTTTCTGGGTTCCTGGACGTCGACCATCAATGTGCTGCTGGCCATTCCCACCTCGATCATCGGCACGTTTACCGCGTTTTACTTTTGCAACTTCACCTTAAACACGTTCACGCTGCTGGGCCTGAGCCTGGCCATCGGTATCGTGGTGGATGACGCGATCATGATGCTGGAAAACATCGTGCGGCACCGCGAGCTGGGTGAAAAAAAGCGGGCGGCCGCCATCAAGGGCGCCAAAGAAATTACGTTTGCCGCCATGGCCGCGACCATTGCGGTGGTGGCCATTTTCATGCCGGTTATTTTCATGAAGGGCGTCATTGGCCGGTACTTTCTACAATATGGCATTACCGTTACGGTTGCCGTATTGCTGTCGCTGCTTGAAGCACTGACGCTGACGCCGATGCGCTGTTCGCGGTTTCTTGTCGTCGACCTGCATCCCAAGGGCCTGGCGGGTTTTACCGAACGGCTCTTTCGCAAGCTTTCAAAAAACTACGGGCGGCTGCTGGGCGTGCTGCTCACCCATCGCTGGAAAACGTTGGCGTTTACGCTCGTCCTATTCGTGGCAAGCCTGGGCGTGGCCAGGCTGGTGCCGTCCGAGATGATGCCGGCCCAGGACCAGTCGATGATTCTGATGCGCTTCAAGCTGCCAGTGGGTTCGGCCCTGGGCATGACCAACGCCAAGATTGGGCTGGTTGAGGACTACCTGCTCAAGCAGCCCGAGGTGAGCGGCGTGTTCGCGATCGTGGGCGGCTTTGGTGGTGATGCCGTCAATCAGGGCAACGCCTTTATTACGCTCGTCGATCGCGACAAGCGCAAGGCCACGCAGTCCGAGCTTATGAACAGGTTTCGCACCGAGCTCAAGAAAAGCATCAGGGGCGTGCAGATCAATATTCAAGATCTGTCGCTGCGCGGGTTTGCCTCGGGCCGCGGCTTTCCGGTCGAGTTCATTATACAGGGCCCGGACTGGGATGAGCTGCATCGGGTGACTGAAGAGGTCATGGAGGTGATGAAAGGCAGCCCACTTGTTACCGACACCAACACCGACATTCAGCCCGGCATGCCCGAGGTGCAGCTGATTCCAAATCGCGAAAAACTTTCGCGTCACGCGGTTTCGTTAAGCGCGGTGACCTCGGTGATTAACGCCCTCGTGGGCGGCGCGATTTTGAATGGCACGACGCAATACACCAAGGCCGGCCATCGCTATGCCATCGAGCTGCGGCTGATTGCCTCGCAGCGGGACAAGGTACCCGCGCTAAGTCGCATCAAGATTCGCAACAACCGTGGCGAGACGATTCCGTTATCTGAGCTCGTGGACCAGAAAATAAATCCTAGCTTGATGTTG
This sequence comes from candidate division WWE3 bacterium, assembly GCA_038231515.1. Lineage (GTDB taxonomy): Bacteria > Bdellovibrionota > UBA1018 > UBA1018 > UBA923 > JACQAX01. The sequence goes on along the minus strand of JBBRLF010000031.1, from coordinate 15,924 downwards.
ATCTCACGACTCAATCGCGCGCGGGCAATCAAGGTCTATGCCAATCCTGCGCCCGGCGTATCGCAGGCCGTAGCAATGAAGGGCGTGGAAGAGCTTGCGCGCAAGATGCTGCCGCCGGGGTATTCGCTCAAGATGACTGGCAGCTCAGAGAGCTTTAAGGAATCTTTTCAAAGCCTCATCTACGCCATGCTTTTGGGGCTGCTCGTTTCTTACATGGTGCTGGCGTCGCAGTTCAACAGCTTCATTCATCCCGTTACGGTACTGCTGGCGCTGCCGTTTAGCTTTTCGGGCGCCTTTATCGGACTGTGGGCCTTTCACCAGTCGATCAATATCTACAGCCTGATTGGCTTTATTCTTTTGATGGGCATCGTGAAAAAGAACTCCATTCTACTGGTCGATTTTACCAACCAGTGCCGCGACGAGGGGCTGGACGTGAGAGGCGCGCTGCTCAAGGCCTGCCCCGTGCGACTGCGTCCGATCATTATGACCTCGGTGGCCACTATTGCCGGAGCCTTGCCCGAAGCCTTGTCTTTCGGCCCCGGCGCCGAAACCACCATTCCTATGGCCGTCGCGATCATCGGCGGCGTGATGGCCTCGACGGTTCTGACTTTGTTCGTCGTGCCTTGTGCCTATAGTCTTTTTGCAAAACTGGAATCGCCGGATCCGCTGGCCGTCGAAGAAGCGGTTAGGGCAAAAGCACTTGCCTCGGGAATGATCGCGTGAAGCCCGTGCGCCTCATTACCATTCCGATCAGCCACTACTGCGAAAAGGCGCGCTGGGCCCTGGACCGCCAGGGATTGGCCTATGTTGAAGAGCGCCATTTTCAGATCTTTCACTACCTCGCAGCCTATCGCGCGGCCCGGGTCGACGCCGTTCCCGTGCTCGTCACTCCCGACGCTGTAATGACCGACTCCACCGATATCTTGCGCTGGGTGGATGCCCGCGCGCCAGAGGCGCTGAAGCTTTATCCCGCCCACCCTGAGCAGCGCCGGCAGATTGAAGCATTTGAAGACGAGCTGCGCCTGCTGCCGTTGGCGTTTCCCTTCGTCAAAGGCCATTTGCACAAAATTCTGGAGCTGGGTCCTGACAGCCGCTTGGCTTCGAAGGCGATTGTGGATCGGGCTTTTGATGCGGTGGCGGTAAAGCTGAGTGATGGCAGGGCCTTCTTGGCGGGTGGGCGGTTTACCGCTGCGGATCTGACCTTTGCCGCATTGGCCGCGTCGGTTCTTATGCCGAAGGAATATGGCGTAGTTCTGCCACAATTGAATGAGCTGCCGCCCGAGATGAGGGCGCAGGTCGAGACCTGGCGGGCCCATCCGGCGGGGCAGTTCGCCTTGCGCATGTTTCGCGAGCATCGCGCGCGGCACCTGTCTTAATGCGTCATTTTGTTTGACGGGACCTTTCGTCTTGGTTAGGTCAGGCCTACGGTAATCATGTTTATTAGGGAGATGTTTATGAAGAAGTTGATGCTGATTCTTGCTCTGGCCCTGGTCGCTGTTCCAATGTTCGCGGTTACGGCCGGCGCTGACGGCTTTCGTCCTTCGCGTTGGGTATGTTTCGCGCGCAATCACCGTGGAATCACGTTCGAAGCTGTTGCTTTTGAGCGCCGCCACGCTGAACGTGAAGCTCTCGAAAAATGCTATCGCCACGGCTCACGCACCTGCCGTCCTGACGGCTGCCGTACTCGCTGGTAGTTCGTTTTCGATCAGTCCTGATTCAATTCAACCGGCCAGGGTTTTGCTGTAGACAGCGAGGCCCTGGCCGTTGATTAATTAATGTCATGAAAACGGTGGCGATCATTGGCGCGGGCATCTCGGGCATGGCCTGCGCGCATGAGCTGAGTTCGCGTTTTCGCGTTACCGTCTTTGAGCAGGATCTGCGCGTCGGCGGTCACGTCAATACGGTTGCGGTAACGGCTGCCGGCGGCCGGGCCCAAGTCGACACGGGCTTTATCGTTTATAACGACTCGACCTATCCGGGCTTCAGCCAGCTGCTGAAGATTCTGGGCGTGGCCTCAAAACCGACCCGTATGGGGCTGAGCGTGCGCGACGACTTCGCGAACCTCGAATACAATCGCATGACGCTACGGTCGGTGTTTTCCCAGAAGCGTAATCTGCTGAATCCCGGGTTTCTAAGCATGCTGGCCGAGGCCGTGCGTTTCAATCGCGAGGCGCTGGCACTTTCAGTTCAAGACGGTGACGAGACGGTCGGCGCCTTTCTTGCGCGTCGCGGTTTTTCGCGCGGCCTTCTGCACCACTACTTTTATCCCATGGTCGCGGCCATCTGGTCAGCCGAACAAGGCCACATCGAGCAGATGCCGATTACGTTTGTCGCGCGCTTTTTTTCCAACCATGGCTTTCTGCGGTTCACGCGCCTGGTTCCCTGGCGGGTGATCGAAGGCGGCTCTTCGCGCTATATGGAAAAGCTGCTGGCCGCGGTTTCGGGGCAGGTGCGTCTGCGTGCACGGGTGCAGGCGCTGAAAAGGCTTCCGAAAGGCGTTGAGGTCAGGGCCGTGGGCGCCGAGCCGGAGCTTTTCGACTTCGCTATCGTGGCCACCCACAGCGACGAGGCCTTGGGTCTGCTTGCCGATGCCACCGAGGCGGAACGCCGGATATTGGCAGCCATTCGCTACACTTCAAATGAAGCGGTTCTGCATACCGATACGTCGGTGCTGCCGCGCAATCGCCTGGCCTGGGCCAGCTGGAATTATCTGATTTCGCCGCGCGCGCCCCAGGGCCTGATTAGCTATCATATGAATACAGTTCAGCAGGCCGACTGGCCCGAACAATATTGTGTTTCGCTTAATCCCGGCACGGCCGTGGACGAGGCAAAGGTGTTGAAAAAGATAAGCTATCGACATCCCCTCTTTGATGCGCCCGCGCTGCAATCGCAGAAGCGCCGGGCTGAAATTTCCGGGTTGGACCGCGTTTTCTATTGTGGCGCCTACTGGTACAATGGATTTCACGAAGATGGCCTGCGTAGCGCCCTGGACGTTTGTGCCGTTCTGAATAAGGAAGCCACTGCTTGAAAGTTCTGCGCTTACCGGCGCTTTATCGTGTCAGGCCTTGTACGGGTGGCGAACTTTTTTACAGGGTGGGGCAGGCTGCTGGAGACCTTCGACCAGCAGTCGGCGCCGCTTTTTTTTTCGCCATCGGGCCAGCTGCCGGAACAGCTGGTGCTGCGCTTTCTCCAGTGCGGACTGCGGCCGCGGCGATTCGGCTTTCGTCTGAAAATGCATGCCTGGCGAGATTATTGAAAGACTGCACCTGTAGCCGGATGCGGTCTTCACGACGGTCGAACGCCCCGCCGCTTGTTTCGGCGCCAGATCGAGTAAACTTGCCAGCAGGGCGTCGGTGTAAAGCTGAAACCCACTGGTCGGTTCGAAACCGATGAAGGACATGTAAGAATTTGCAAACATCGACTTTATACTCCCCGCAAGCTGCCGGGAAGCCAGCCGGCGAAGCGATAGAGTTCATCGGATTGTTTGCAGTCATTGCAGAAACGGTCGAACTGCGAGGCGCTGCGAAATCGGCGCTCGCAGAGGTTACAGCGAATCTTGGTGGACGTGAATTTGGTTTTCATTTTAGGTCTCCTTCCGTGAGTGGTTACACAGTGAGGTATAGCAACGCACATGCCACGCCAGACGCAGGTAAACGCCTACATCAAGCGGCTAAAAGTGCAGCGGCTAATAGACGGCTAAAATTAAGTGCGAACGCCTTTGTACAGATTTCGAAAATATTCGGCGCGTTCGTCAGTCGGGATGGCGCCCATTTTGCGGGCCACCGCCACGGCGAAGTCGATGTGGGCCTCTGGCTTTGCGGTGATGAGGTTGCCGTCCGTAACCAAGGGCTCGTCGCGAAACTCGGCCCCCTTCCAGAACGGTGCCAGCAAATTCGGAAACTTGTCGCCAAAGCCATGGGTGAACTGCTTGCCTCGCAGCAGGCCAGCCTTGGCAAGAAACAGTGGCCCCGCGCAAATGGCGGCCAGTACGACGTCGCGTTTTGCGCCCGCTTGCAGCAGCAGGGCCAGCGACTCGTCGTTGATGGCGCTTTCAACATTGCCGCCGCCAGGAATCAGAATGCAGCCATACTGCTCGACCAGGGCGTTGGAGTAGCGGTAGCTCGCGCGATAGGTCATGCCGTTAGACCCCTCGTGGTTGGAGCCATCGGGCGTGGCCACATCAACCGGAGACGTTTTGTTCAGCAACTCGGCCGCAAGCATGATCTCGTATTCGACGCAGCCTGGATAAAAGACGACGAGGGTTTTTAATTTCGACATTCCTTGCGAGGATATGCGGTGTTAAGCATTCGGTCGAATGAAAAATCCGGTCTATTTTCTTATCTTGCCGGCATTGCTGGTCCTGGTCTCGGGCTGTGGGCGCTCCAATGGGTCGCCCAGCTTGCGGAATAACGAAAGCGACGATTTCATCGGCGAGATTCATTCGGCCGAGGTGCAGGCGCAGGGCCGGGCCATCGCCACGCAGTGTGAAGGCCAGGTGCCTTTGGCAACAAAATGTAACGTGCTGATTGCGCCAGAGGGCCCCCGCTGCGCCGACTCGGGTAGTCTGCCCATTGATCGCGATGGCTATACGCTTTCACGCGAGGCCGACGGATTTCATCTGGGACTTCGAATTCATCTCTATCTGCCGGGCGTGGCACCCAACCGCGCCGACGTGGTTCTTGACAAGGTGCGGTCATGCGTCCCAAAGATCGCCGATATCTGGTCGCGCTATGGCCTGCACCTGGATTTGCGTTTGGATCGCGACGCCAACCCGGCCCAATATTCCCCACCTGATTTTGCGATCCAGCTTTTTGACCGCCAGGCGCGTTCCAACTCCAGAAACTACTATTTTTCGGGCGAAACCGCCTTTGAGCTCGGAGAGTTCTGCAAGGTAGTGCTGCACGAGACCGGACATCTGCTGGGTCTGCCCGACGAGTACGCCGACGTTGACGTGCCCGAACGGAAGTTTATCTCGACCGAGAAAAGGCCCTGGAGCGTGATGGCCGACAACTTTCATGTCTGGCAGCTGCTGGATTTTTATCCTCGGCACGTGCGCGCTGTACTTGCTCCCTTTTGCCACCTGAACTAAAGTCTGTCAGACATGGCATATCTTTTAATTTTAATGACCCTGGGCCTGGCGTCGGCCGGCGAAATCACTCCGGCCACCGGAGTTTTTCGCGACGTGCATACCGACGTGGGCAAGCCCGAAGACGGGCCGCTTTCAGTGGATCGTTACTACAACTCCAAGGCAGAGGGACCTGGTCTTTTTGGCCCGGGCTGGGGCACGATTTACGAAACCCGCCTGACTGTGGAAAAAGACGGCACCTTCATCATCCACGAGCAGGGCAATGGTCGCGCCAATCGCTTCATTAAAAAGAACGGCTATATTTTTTCGGTCCTCTTCCCAGGCGAGTCCCTGCTGATTGACGCCAAAGGCTACCACTGGGTTACCGAAGACGGGACGAACTATAATTTTTCCACTGCCGGGCGCCTCACGCGAATCGTCGATGCTGCCACCAAGGTAGATGCTGAGCTGGTGTACGACGCCCAGGGCAGGTTGACCGCGCTTAAGGGCGACGTCGGCAATTCGGTGCTGTTCGTGCGTGGCCCCTCGACGTTTGTCGAAACCATCAAGGGCCTGCGCGACACCCAGGCCACCTATCGGTATGATGCGACTGGAAAACTTGTTGGCGTGAAAGATGGCGCCGGACAGTCGTTTCAGTTTGAGTACAATGCAGCCCGCAAACTTTCGCTGATCGCGGGGCCCGATGCCAGCAAAATTCGCCTGACCTATTACGAGGGCGTCGACGCCTATCGCGTGAAAACCTTTTCGCCGCCTAACGGCAGCATAGTGGAATACCGTTACAGCATGAAGTCGGCCTCACCGCGCAGATACTGGACCGAGATGTCGCTGCGTGATCGCAGTGGCGAGACGATTGCCACCGGCCGTTATGAATATACGATGACCGTGGAGCCAAGCGGTGACGAATGGCCGCAAAAGATTCTGGCAGTCATCGATGGCAAGCCACTCGAAAAAACCTACTCGCACTGTTGTGGCGAAGAGCCGCTGCCCTTCGATCTGGAAACATTGATTCGCCAGACCTGGCAAGAGGCGGTAATTCGCGTGCATGTGTACTCGGGTGGCAACCACTACATCGGCACGGGCTTTTTTGTATCCGGCGCCGGGCATCTGGTGACCAACTACCATGTGATGAAACATCTGAGCACCGACCGCGAAGCTAACGTGGAGTTCGAGTACGCCGACGGACATATCGTAAAGGACTTCACCGTCGGCGAATGCAAAGAGAATCCCCTGGTCGATCTTTGTCTGATTAAGCTGAACGTGGTGTCGAAACGATTTTTTGAGCCGCACGAAGACAATGTGCTGAAGGGCACGCCGGTTTACCATATAGGAAACCCCGGCGGAGAACGCTTTCTGCTGGGCATCGGCCAGCTGCTGGGCGATGCCGCGCATGAGGGGCCGGGGCACATCGAAGTTTCAAACCCGATTCACCCCGGCGACAGTGGTGGTCCGATCTTTACCTTTCGGGGCCGGCTTGCCGGTGTTTCCACGCTGATTCATACCCATCTGGGCGATTTTCAAACGATGGAAACCGGCGAAAAACATTACGTGGGCATGAGCTCAAAGGAAGTCGTAAGAATTCGCCTGCGCACGATGAAGTACGTGCCGCGCGCCGAATACTTCAAGTAGCTACTAGTGAAGAGCGCTCATCTTGCCGGCATACTCGGTGAGAAGCTTAATCGTGCTTTGGTCGGTGCTATAAACGCTATACCAGCCCTGCGACTCGTGTGGTGGATCACCCGTGAAAGGAACTGCGCGCTTCCACAGGCCGCCGAAAGGCTTGAGCGGAACACCTTCGCCAGCCCAGGCCCAAAAGTTCACGCCCGCCACTGTTGGTGTTTCCAGGCGTGCCGCGCGGTAAACCTCTTCGAAAACTTCGCGATAGTAACGATCGCGCATCGTGGTGGCTGACGCCGGGTCAAAGCTGCCGCCATCGCGGGCCAGACCGAACTCTTCGATGACGAGTGGCTTGCCGAATTTTTTGGCCTTCTCGGCATGGTCGTTCAGATACGCTTTCATCTGAGCCACCGTGGTGTCGTAGGTTTGCTCGGCATTGGCCGGGTCGTACCAGCCCCAGTTCTGTGCCCAGATATGAGCCGTGGCATAGTCGATATTCTTGTAGGCGTGATTGGCCGTGAAGTCGACGCCGTTGGCAACCGGACCGGGTGTTTCGCCCTCGCTGCCCGTGGTGACCAGATGATTCTTGTCGAGCGACTTGATCAGGTCGGCGGTTTTTTCAATCCAGTGTCCAAACGCCTCGGTATTGCCGCCGCCGCGTGGCTCGTTGGCCAGCTCCCACGCCATGATCGTGGGGTCTTTCGCGTAGCGGGTCACAATCATCTTGATGAAGTTATTCGCGAGCTTTACCGCTTTTTCGTTGGAGTAAAACTTTTCGGTGTATTTCTGATACGTCGTCCAGCTGCCGCCAGCCGCGGGTGGCGGATACGGAATCGCGCTGATGCCCGACCAGCGCAGGTACTGCGACATGCCACCCGACCAGGGCCAGAAGTTGTTGAGACACACGACGGCACGCATGTCGCGCTTCTTCATTTCTGAAAGCAGAAAGTCAAAGCCGCGCTGCAGGCCGGGGCTGTATCTGCCCGGGCTGGCTTGCAGCGCCGGAACGATGCGCCAGGGCTCAGTGTCGGGCCCTTCGCTGCCCGCAACCACTCGAAGATTTGTTACGCCCATCGCCTTCAGCCGATCGAGTTCGCGCAGCAGTCGCGGACGATCGCCCGAGCGTCCATCGACGCCCAGATTCATGCCGTACCAGAAGTTCGTTCCCAGATAACTGTAGCGCGCGCCATCGAGCTCGAAATGAGTTCCACTGACCTTAACAAATCCCGCCGACGCCAGAATTGGCATCGCGAGTAAAATGACGATGAGTTTATGCATGAGAGCGAAGCTAACATAGCTGATGCAGTCGTCAACTTTGCGCGATGCGTTTGTGGGTCTCGTCAGGATTGGTGATTTAACATTTGTTAAAGCGGCAATTGTCGGCTTAGCTGGTTCGATCGATTCCCGGTGCTCATCGCAAATCAAGAACCACGACCGCAAACACATCGTCTTTGTCGCCAGTAAGCTTGCGTACCCGCAGCAGGTACTGCTTTTGATCTTTCACCATGGAGTAAAAACCCTTCACATCCACGACGGGTTTCTGGTCTACCTCTACAATGATGTCGCCGGTCGAAAGCCCCACCTTGTCTGCAGGCGAAGCAGGATCGGCGGTGTCCACCACGACGCCGACGGTTTTTTCCGAGATGCCCAGTTCCTGAGCCAGCGTGGGTGTCATTGTTTGCAGCGTCATGCCCATTTCGACCTTGGCGCCCTCGTCGCGGCGGTGGTGCATGCTGCTGGGTTTGCGTTCGGCCTTCGCCAGCTCTTCGGTTACGGGCCGCCGGCCGATGTTTACCGTGAGGTTTTTTTCAGAGCCGCCGCGCCTGATTTTTATGGTTACCGGCGCGCCGGCATGTGCCGTGGTTACCTGGGCTATCAGATCTGAGCCGGTATGCAGGGGCTTGCCATCGAACTCAAGAATGACGTCATAGGTTTGCACTCCCGCATTGGCGGCAGGCCCTTCGGAGTAGACCTGGGTAACGAAGGGCGAGTGCAGGTCTTGGGCGACTCCAAGTTTAGCCGCTACTGCCGGTGTCAGCTCGCCCACCACCACGCCGATATAGCCACGCGCCACTTTGCCATGGGCTTTAAGCTGCGGCAGCACCTGTTTGACGACGTTGATCGGAATCGCAAAGCCAATTCCCTGCGCGCGGGCCTCGATTGCGTTGTTGATCGCGATGACTTCGCCGTTGATATTCACGAGTGGGCCGCCGGAGTTTCCGGGATTGATCGGAGCATCGGTTTGCAGATAGGTTGCCAGCGGAAAGTCGGGTGCGTTGCGGCCTTTTTGCGAAATGATGCCGTGGGTGACGGAGTGACCCTGGCCAAACGGATTGCCGACCGCCATGACATACTCGCCAATCTCCACCTTGTCGGAGTCGCCCAAGGGCAGGGGCGTGAATTTTCGCGTGGCGTGGTCTTTGACTTGCAAAAGCGCGACGTCCAGATCGGGGTCGCGGCCGATAACCTTGGCGGCTACTGGCGTCTCATCGGGCGACTCGGTAAATGCGACTTTGATTTCATCGGCATCGACTACGACGTGGTTGTTCGTAAGAATGATGCCGCTCTTGTCGATGACGAAGCCTGATCCGAGCGCTACGGCTTTGGGCATCATTTCGCTGCCTGGCGGCGCGGTCAGATCGCGCTGATCGCGTTCTTCGCGATAGCTGCGGCCGCCGTGTCTGCCACCAAAAAACTGATCGAAGAATTTTCTCAGGACGTCATCGCTGGCGCTGGTCGCGGCGCTGCCCGTGGTGATAGTCGAGATATTGACAACCGAGGGCACGGCTTTCCTGGCCAGGTCGATCCAGATATTTCCATTCGCCGCCGCGGGGCCGGGTGCCGCGGCTAGGGCACTCAAACCATTGAGCAGGAGAGTTATTCCGAAAGCCGCGACGCATATCGATGATTTGGTTTGCATGGTCCCTCGTAATGCAAACTTGAAGCCTGACAGCCAGCGAGTCAGCGGCTATGCTTTGATGCAATGGCATATGGTCCTTACGCCGCACTGGGGTTTCGCAACTACCGTTTTTTCGCTCTTGGTTTTCTGCTCTCGGCGCTGGGCGAGCAGATGCTGGACGTCGCGGTTGGCTGGGAAATTTACCAGCGCACGAATTCGGCGTCGGCGTTGGGGTTCGCGGGACTGGCCGAAGCTTTACCGGTGATGCTGCTTTCGCTGCTGGGTGGGCATGTCTCGGATCGTTATGATCGAAAACGAATTCTGCTCGTGGTGCAGGTGTTGCTCGCCGCCTCTAGCGTGGGGCTTGCGGTGGTTTCGAAACTGCATGCGCCGGTGGTTTGGATTTTCGTCCTCATCGCCACGGCGGGAGTGGCGCGCGCTTTCAAAAGTCCGGCGCGTAGCGCGCTGCTGCCGCAGCTCGTGCCCCGACATCTGATGAGCAATGCGGTTACCTGGAACAGCAGTACGTTTCAGGTGGCCTCGATGGTGGGCCCGATGATCGGGGGTTTTGTCATCGCAGCGTTTGGAAAGTATTCGCTGGTCTATGCACTGAATGCCGGGCTGGCCTTGAGCTTTCTTGCATGTCTGGTTTTTGTGCGGGCGGCGCCCGCGGCACCAGATCTCACTTCTGAAAAATCCCCAAACTCAGCCCAACCCCCGGTTCGCGAGCCCCTAAGCTGGCACTCGTTGTGGGCCGGCGTGGAGTTTATCCGCAAAACGCCTCTGTTGCTGGCCGTGATTACGCTGGATCTGTTCGCCGTACTGCTGGGGGGCGCGACTGCGCTGCTGCCGATCTTTGCGCGCGACATTCTGCACACCGATGCGACAGGCCTGGGCTGGCTGCGTGCCGCGCCGGCGTTCGGCGCATTTTTGATGGCGCTTGCCTTGGCACATCTGCCCCGGCGCAGCTCGCCGCTCAATCACGCGGGGCCGGCTCTGCTTTGGGTGGTGGCGGGCTTTGGCGCGGCCACGATTGGCTTTGGACTTTCGACCTCGTTCCCACTTTCGATGGCCATGCTTTTTCTGACCGGCGTGTTCGATAACGTCAGCGTCGTCATTAGACTCACGCTGCTCCAGATCCTGACCCCCGACAAGATGCGCGGACGGGTGGCTGCCGTGAACTACGTTTTTATCGGAGCCTCAAACGAGCTGGGCGCCTTCGAGTCGGGCATCACGGCCGCGGCCTTTGGGCCGGTGGCTTCGGTGGTGGGCGGCGGCATCGGCACGCTGCTGGTCGTGCTTATCGTCATGCGGCTGTGGCCCCAGGTAGCCAGGCTCAGGTCGCTGGATTGATAGAACTGACGGGCCCACCCTGCGAGCTCGAAGTTATTCCGCCGTCGTCTTATCGACAGACTTCAGCAGAGCTTCGACGTGATACGTATTCGTCGGCACATCCTTGTTTTGAACTACGTCGTTTGCTTCTTGCCAGGCTTTGCTGAAGTGTTCAAAACGATCAAGCGAGCCGTCAAGCTCGGCGTACTGCTCATTTTGTACCCGGCAGGTCATCTTGATGAGCTCGCTTTTTCCTGAGATGTCGGTGTACATCACGCTGGTATCGTAGGTCTGAGTATTCACGCCGGCAGGGTCGAAGCTCATTCCCGGATCCATCAGCTCGCTTGGGCTTTTGGCATGTCGTTTCAATATGATCTGCGAGCCGTCGTCGGCCGCGAACTCGCCACTGGATTTGTTTTTGAAATTTTTAGTCCAAACTTCCTTTGCGCCGAGGAGCTGCGACCTGCCCGGATAGCTCGTCAGCAGATACGAAGAGCCGCCGCTGGTGAGCGTGGCTTCGAGGTGAGGTTTCTTGCCACTGGAATCCTTTATGCTCCTGAGCTGCATCTGGTGCAGCGGGGGTGCCGGAAAATTACCTGTCAGCTCGTAGCCGTATTTTGAGGCGGGAGATTCTTCGGTGCAGGCGCCGACTTCCTTGCTGGAGCTCAGCGAGCCTGCGTTTGCGAGTGCCGGAATCATCAAACCGAGTACGAAAAAAATGTTCATGTTCATGTGAAATACCCTCTCTCTAATGGTTCTAGATAATGCAGGCGCAGTGCCAGGCGCTGCAGCATTTCAAGCACTTGGCAGGGTCTTGTATCTGGCCGAGATTGCCGCGAAAAATGGGTCTGGCCGGGACTCACTGCACGGGTAAGATGAGTCGGACCGGGCAAAGTGACTTTGCAGAAGACTAATATCTTCTGGACAGTGTCAGCTTTAAGTCGCGTCAATCAGGAGTGTTCGACGGCCTGGCGGAACTTCTCTTCAAAGTTCACCCAAAGAGCTATTTCGACTTCATTGGTGTGGAACTCCCGCAGCGTTTCGGCCAGCAGCACCAGCCGTCGGTCGAAGTGCCCCTTTAAGATGGGCGCCAGCTTCGAATGTGCAGCGGCTGGTGACTTGCCGGTATAACTTTGGGTTACGCCCCAGGCACGCATCAGAAACGACTTTTGCATCAGCGCAATGGCATTCACGTCACGGCCATCGAAGAAAAACCCGAGCAGCACGTCCTTGCTCATTTTTTCGTAGAAACGCGCCAGAATCTTTTCCAGGCCGGCCTCGCCGCCGATGCTGGTAAACAGGGCGGTAAGTGCGGCGCTGGCGAGTTTGAGTTCTTTCATAAATAGTTACGGCTGGAGTCTTGCGATTCTTCGCGCAATGGCCGGGTGGGAGTAAAACAGGCTCTCTTCCCATGCCGGTGGTTGAAAGACGGCCAGGTTCTGGAAGCCCAGCTTGCGAAAGGCCTTGGCGCCCGCTGCCGCATTTTGAGTGGACGCGGCTGCGAAGCGGTCGGCTCGGGCTTCGATGTAACGTGAAAACCATTTTCCAACCGGCCCCAGTAGCATGCCGGTAACACTGGTCATGACGGCGATAAGGAATATTAGATTTGGGTCAAAGGTGCCGCGGGCCGTGCTCATTTTAATGACCGCGCCGAAGGGCTGGGTTGCGGCAGCAATCGTGAAGTGCGCCGCAGCCAGTGAAATCAAAGTCGTTACCGAGCCCAGGGCCACGCCAGACCAGAGATCCTGATAGTGGTGGTGCCCCAGCTCGTGAGCCAGCACGAATTCAATCTCTTCGACCGAGAACTCCTTAAGCAGCGTGTCGCCCACGACGGCGCGCCGGCTTGCCCCAAAACCAATGACCGCCGCATTTGCGGCTTTGGTGCGACGGCTCATGTCGATTTCAAAGACGCCCAAAACCGGGGTACCGATTTTCTGCGCAAGCTCGGTGAATCGGTTCACCAGCTCGGGCGATTCCAGCGGCTTCATCTTGAAAAAAATGGGAACGATAAGCTGCGGCGCTACGCGCGTCAGTACGATGCCAAAAGCCGTCGAGGCAATGGCTGCCAGCCACCACCAGTTCATGCCGCCCTTGAGCAGCAACAAAGTAAGGCCCAGTACAACCACGCCTCCAAGTACCGCTCCGACCAGCAGGCCTTTGAGGCTATCAAGTAACCAGGCCCCCAGACTCTGAGTAGCCAGCCCAAAGCGATGTTCTATGACGTAACCGCGCAGAAACGAGAGCGGAAATGAAGGAACGCCGTAAATCAGGGCCACCAGGGCCGAGTAGACCAGGGCCCTTGCCCAGGGCGACTGATAATGGACCTGCGTCCACAGGGACAGCTCTTCGGCGTAGTTACTCAAGAGCAGCAGGGTTATCGCAATGGTTAAGGTGAGTTCCACCGCGGAGACGGTTTTTCTGCACAGCCGTAATTTTTTTGCCCAGGGGTGCTCGCCGGAAGGTAGGGCAGCCGGAGCCGGCGTCTTTTGGTCAATAGTCATATAATGCTATTCTAACACCCTTCCTAAACGCAGTAGAAGTGTTAGAATTTTCCCAATGTCGGCTTCTCGATTTTTAACTATGCTTCTTACCGTCGGAATCGTCTTCGCTACGCCGCTCAGCGCTGGCCGGGCCTCGCCTGTGCCACCTGCGTCGGCGCTGCCACCGGCGTTGAGCGCCTGGTGTAACCAGCTGAGCCGCGATTTGAAGTCGGTGCACCTGGGACGTTGCGAAAAGCGCTCCTGGAAGGTTGAGTCAACCACGGCCTCGGGCCGGCCGATTCCGTATTTGTATTGGGGAAAAGATCCGGCCACGCCCGCCAGTGCCGAGCAGGAGCCGCGTCGCGTACTCATTTTCGGTGCCCTGCATGGCGACGAAATTTCAGCCGTGTCGGCCGTGTTTCGCTGGATTGATTTTCTCGAACGCACGAAGCCCGACTCGTTTCTGCGGCAGCACGTTTATATGTTTTTTCCGCTCGTGAATCCGGACGGTTTTTACTCCAATCCGCGCAGCCGCACTAACAGTGCGGGCGTGGACATCAACCGTAACTTCGCGACTAAAGAGTGGACCGAGCAGGCCAACCTGTTTTGGAAAAAGAAAGCCTCGGGCGATCCGCGCCGTTTTCCAGGCCCCAAGGCCGCAAGCGAGCGCGAGACCCAGGTTGTCGAGAAGGCGATCAACGAGTTCAAGCCAGACCTCATCATCTCCGTACACGCGCCTTACAGTCTCGTCGATCATGACGGTCCCATCATGTTTCCCGAGATGCGGAGTCCGCTTCCGATTCGCACCTTGGGCGCGTATCCTGGTTCGCTCGGAACCTATGCCGGGATCGAACGAAATATTCCGGTTGTGACGCCCGAACTTCCTAACGCAAGGCAGCTTCCGGAAGGCAAAGCCATTGAACAGCTCTTCATCTTCATTATGAAATCAAGGTTTTAACCTCCCCACGCGCGCTTCACCGCTAGGCAGCTTCTTTCCATTGTCGATGCCAAATTTCCGTGGAACCCTGAAACTGGGGGATTAATGAGACGTTTACACAAACTATCGTTGTTCGCGGGTCTTCTTCTCGTCGTCGTCTTCATCGTGGCGGCAGCTCCGCGTCGACCACAGCCTATCACTTTTCCCGCCGGATTTCTCTGGGGAGCCGCTACAGCAGCGCACCAGGTGGAAGGTGGCAACTATAATAATGATTACTATCTTTGGGAAAAGGCCGGAAAAACCAAAGACATGGCTGGCCTTGCCGATGATCAATACCATCGCTACGCCCAGGATTTCGACCTTGCGCAGTCCATGCACCACAACGCGTTTCGCATGTCGATTGAGTGGTCGCGCATCGAGCCGCGCCAGGGCCACTATGATTACGCTGAAATCGAGCACTATCGCGCCGTGCTGCAGTCGGCCCGCGATCACGGCCTGAAAACTTTTGTCACGCTTCATCACTTCACCAACCCTATCTGGGCGGCCAATCAGGGCGGCTGGAGTAATGATGCGATGTCGGAGTGGTTTGGCGCCTATACCTCGTTTGTGGTGCCCAACATCGGCGATCTGGTCGACTTCTGGCTTACAGTGAACGAGCCCAACGTGACCATGCTGACGGGTTATATCGTCGGACTGACGCCGCCCGGAAAAACCGATGTGAAGCTGGCCGCCCATGTGCTGGGAAATTTTTTGAAGGGTCACGCCCGGGCATACCGCGTGATTCACGCCTATTATCCCACCGCCAAGGTTGGGTTTGCGCATCACATGCGCGTTTTCGAAGGCAATACCTGGTGGAACATCATTGATCCGCTGGTGGCCAGCTGGATCGATACGTTTTGGAACACGCAGATCCTGCGCTCGATTCAGACGGGTCACATCTATCTGGACGTGCCCTTTGTGGCGCATTACGAAGCGGAGTGGCCCGAGCTCAAAGGTGCCATCGATTTCCTGGGCGTGAACTACTACACGCGCGACATGGTAAAGGTGAACCTCGCCTCGCCCGAAAAGTTTGATGTGCTGGTGAAGCAAGGCATGCCCGTCAACGACCTGGGCTGGGAAATCTATCCGCACGGCTTCTATAAAGTTCTGATGAAGGCCGCGAGCTTCGGCTGGCCCGTCTACGTCACAGAAAACGGAATTGCAGACGCCAAAGACACAATGCGCCGCCAGTTCCTTTGCGATCACCTGCGCGAGCTGGGTCATGCGCGCCAGGACGGCGCTGACATTCGTGGCTATCTGCATTGGGCGCTGATCGACAACTGGGAATGGATTGAAGGATTTCGGCCGCGATTTGGCCTGGTGGCGGTGGATTATGCCACGCAGAATCGTACGATTCGGCCTAGCGCCGAGGTGCTGACGGAAGCGGCGCGGACAAATACTCTTCAAGTTTGCGGCCTGTAAAACACGGAAGCTGAATCCGGGACGGATTCGGTTAACCGGTACCGTTCACGGGTCACTGGACACGGGTCACCGTTTTCCGGGATGAACTACGCCGTAGTGATGCCCGCCCAGACAG
>JBBRLF010000030.1:0-22728 GCA_038231515.1 candidate division WWE3 bacterium | reverse complement strand
GCTGGCCCTGGGTTACGGCGTATTCCACCGAGCAGGCCAGATCAATCGACTCACCATAGTTGGCGGTGGTGGTCAGGTCGGCCATGATCAGATCCAGCGTGCCGTGAGTCTGAGTGCGCATCGCGGGCCGGCGTCCGGGGTCATGCGGGCTGTGGCCGTTTTCGAGGTCGGCCAGCCGCCGCGAGGCCTGGTTGGTGGCTGCGTTGAAAACATAAATTTCCGAGCCCGCGCTGTGCGACTCGTCGCTGGAGTTGGCGTGAATCGAAACAAAAACCGCCGACTGCGCGCGCGCGCCGGCCAGATTCGCGGCTTTGGTGCGCTGGTCAAGCGGGACGAAGTGGTCGTTGGTGCGCGTAAGCACGGCGGCAATGCCCCGCTGGCGCAAGATGCGCTGGGTTTGGCGCGCGATTGCGAGGGTGATGTCTTTTTCAAAAATGCGTTTCCCCCGCGCCGACGCGATGGCACCCGTGTCGTCGCCGCCGTGTCCGGGATCGAGAATTACGGTAAACGGAGCCGCGCCAAGGCTTGCGGCGGCCGCAAACCAGATCAAGGCACAGTTGAGGAGCATCCGTCCGGACATCCGCTCATTATATAGGCGGCTTTAAGCAACCAGCTATGGGTAACTTTTGCCGCCTCAATGCTGGGTGTTTGAAGTAGAAATCTTCTGCTTCCACTGCGCCAGCTGAGCCATGGCCTGCATGGGCGTGAGGTTGTCGAGTTCCAGGGCAGTCAGCCAGCTCTCGATGGGTGAGGGCTTGGCAACCTCGGCAGCCGCGACTTGCACCGCAGGGGGCGCAAGGGGTTCGCCCCCGCGCGGACGGTCAAGGCGTAGCGCCAGCTGGTTTTTATCGGCTGGCGTTTTGGGTTTGCGGCTCTGCGATTCCAGCTGCGCCAGCATGGCTTCGGCCGTGTTGAGTACCGAGTCAGACAGGCCCGCGAGCCTTGCCACCAGAATGCCATACGAGCGTTCGGCCACGCCCGCTTCAAGGCGATACAGAAAACGGATGCTGTTGCCGTCGTGGGCCACGGCTACGCGAGCGTTGGCCACGCCTTTATACTGACCGGCCAGCTGCGTGAGCTCATGATAGTGCGTGGCAAACAGGGTGCGGGCGCCAATGCGTTCGCAGATCTCGGCGGCCAGCGCCCAGGCCAGGCTCATGCCGTCGTAGGTGCTGGTGCCGCGGCCCACTTCGTCGATCAGAATCAGGCTGCGTTCGGTGGCGTGTCTGAGTATAAAGCTCATCTCGCTCATCTCGACCATGAAGGTGGACGCGCCGTCGGCAATGTTGTCGCTGGCGCCGATGCGGGTAAAAATCTGGTCTACCACGCCAATGCGTGCGGACTGCGCGGGCACGAACGAGCCCAGCTGGGCCAGCAGCGTGATAAGCGCCGTCTGGCGCATCACCGTGCTTTTGCCGCCCATGTTCGGGCCGGTGATGAGCAGAAAGCGGCTGCGCACGCCTAGCTTGATCGTATTGGGTACGAAGCTGGCCTTCTGACGTTTCATGGCCACGGCCACGGTGGGGTGGCGGCCTTCGATGATTTCGAGCTCGGTGGAGTCATCAAGCTTTGGCCGTACGTAACCTTCTTCGCTGGCCACCGCGGCCAGCGCGCAGATCACGTCCACCTGGGCCACGGCGCGCGCCACCTCGGTGATGGGGCCTGAAAGTTCGGCGAACTTTGCGCAGAACTCGCGAAACAATGCGTGCTCCAGATCGCAGCGCTTCTTTTCGGCCGTGAGAATTTTTTCCTCGAACCCCTTCAGCTCTTCAGTGATGTAACGTTCACCGCCCACCATCGTCTGTTTGCGAATATAATGTGCCGGCGCTGCCGCCAGATTGGCCTTGGTAATTTCGAGGTAATAGCCAAAGACGCGGTTGAAGCGAACTTTAAGGCTGTTGATGCCCGTAGCTTTACGTTCACGCGCTTCAAACGAGGCCAGCCACTGCTCACCATTTTCGGACAGCTCAATGAGCTCGTCAAGCTGGGGGCTGTGCCCCTTGCGAAACATGCCGCCTTCACGCGTGGTGGCCGGTGGCTTTTCAGCGAGTGATTCAAGGCTCACGCGTGCCAGTTCGGTGAGTCGCGGGTCAAGCGCCGAGAGCAGTCTTTCCCTGAGGCTAGCGACGGAGGTGAGCTGCGCCAGCTCGGAGGCTTTGGCTATCGACCCGGCCAAGGCCAGTAGCTCGCGGGCCCCCGCCATCGCGCCCGCGCCCAGGCTTACGCGCGAGAGCAGACGTTCGAGGTCGTAAATCTCATTTAAAGCGGGTTGCAGCAGCGCGTGGCCAAGCAGCAGCTCTTCAACCTGATTGAGGCGCTCTTCAATTTGCGGACGCTTTGTCAGCGGACGCAGAATCCAGTCGCGCAGCATGCGTCCGCCCATCGCGGTTTTGGTGCGGTCGAGCCACGAAAGCAGGCTGACGTCGCGACTTGAGCCCAGGCCATGACCGGCGCGCGCGGGAAAAAGTTCCAGCGCGCGAACCGTGGCGGCATCCAGCTCCATGGCCGTATCGAGCGCCCAGAGCTCCAGGCGCAGCGCCGACGGAATGCGCGGTGCCTTTTGAGTCTCTTGAAAATATTTGATCAGTGCGCCCGGCGCACCTTCGCGCCCGGATAGCGCCGGATGCACGGCCGCCAGGTGGCTGACCAGAAATTGCTCGCGGATACGTTCGGCAGCGTAAGTCTCGTCAAAATAAAATGCCGGTGCGGTCTGCGCAAATACACGAGGCATGGCATCGCGCCAGCTGAGCAGCAAGTCTTCGCCGGCTGCGGTATCGGGAAAAAGCGTTTCGGCCGGGGCCTGAGCCATGGCATGAGCCAGCCAGTCGCCTCGGGTCTTGGCGCGGCCAAACCAGAATTTTCCGGTCGTGAAGTCGACGGTGGCCCAGTCCACTGAGCCATCGGCGCTGTTGGGAAGCGCGGCGTGGGTGTAGTTCGGGGCCTTGGCGTCGAGCGATTCAGGGTCAAGCCTGGTGCCGGGCGAGACGACGCGAATCACATCGCGTTTGACGATGCCCTTGGCCAGGGCTGGGTCTTCCATCTGCTCGCAGATCGCCACCTTGAAGCCGGCATTGACCAGGCGATTGATATAATTTGCACCCGAGTGGTGGGGCACGCCACACATGGGAACGGGGTTGGGATCGTTTTTGTTGCGCGAGGTTAGGGCGATGTCGAGAGCTTTGGCGGCGACCAGCGCATCATCGAAAAAAAGTTCATAGAAATCGCCCATGCGAAAAAACAGCAGGGCGTCTTTGTAGCGGGATTTGATTTCGAGGTACTGCCGCATCAGCGGAGTGTCGGTGTTTGCCATAAGTTGAGCTTCAGTTATCTAACGAGTGGGGGTGGCGGCGTCAAACTATTCTCCGGCCCACTATTGGCGCGGCGCACTAAAACCGGATTACCGGGGGGTGCGGCGCTTGTAGCTCCGTTCCAGCCGTGTTACGCGCAGGCTAGCTTGCTTAAAGGAGTTTGATTTATGCTTCGTCTTTTCATCCTGCTTTCCCTGTTCACCTCGGTCTCGCTGGCCTCTGCCGCTGGAATCCAAGTCCGCCCGAAGTCGCTGCACTGTAAAAGTCCAGGAGCGTGGGGGCCGGCCGCGGATTTCATGATTGAGCAGCTCGACACCAACACTCCTTCATTTCCCACGCTGGACGCCGCCGATGATGCGCGCATTGAGACGAGCGGGGATTTTACCAAACTCTCAGGCAACAACGGCTGCGATACGGATTACAACATGGTGTTTGCCACGAACGATCTCAAGCTGGCGGCGGCAGGCAAGATTCAGCAGCTTCAAGGGCTGATGAACTACGTCAACGGCGATATGGATCGGTCGGTTTCGGAAGCGGTTACCGGTCTCTTGAGCTGCAGTATCGGAAGATAGCTAAGGATTGCCCGGCCCCGGCCCCCAAAAATCAGCTGTGGTATAATTTGAATTGGGGGCGGTTTTTATGTGGTTTTATCTACTCGTGGCACTTGTGCAATTTGGGCAAGCCACGTGGGCGTCGGCTGACAGCCTGATGGATCTCGATGCGTTCATGAGAGGCCCCAAACACGACTGCGCGCAGCAGGTGACGCCCTACGAGTCCTTCGGCCTTCTGGCCGCGCACCTGGGTGCGACCGTCGAAAATGGCCGCTGCCGCTATAGCATTGGCGAGCTCGCCGACTTTGCCGCGCGCGATAAAAGTACGCTGAGCCATACGGGCGACTGGGCCTGCGTGATGCTCGAAGACAACTTCGATCGCGATCTTCATACCGTCTGCCAGCCGCCCGCTGAAGACGTGTTTCTCAAACGCTCGCGCGTGCGCCGCATGGTGCATGGGCGGCTCGCGTATCTCAATGTCTGGCAGAAAAAGTATCACTATCTGGTGACCCCGGGGCCCGGCGATACGACGGTGGTGATGGTAAAGGTCGGCTTCAAGGGCGCGATGCTGAAATCCAATCCTGATTTGCTTAAACAGATGAAAGAGCGGCTGGACGAGGCCGCCCGGTTCTGGACCGACAACAGCCCGGGCCGAAAGCTGCTGTTCAAGTTCGAGATCGCCAAACCCAGCGAAGTGCCCAGCATCGAGGTGCCGTTGACCGACGAATGGAGCCGCGGCCCCTACGACTCGGAATGGAGCACGGCCTGGGACTGGCACACGGTAGCGCACGAAATTGGGCACGTCATGGGCCTTGACGACGAGTACGATCAGCTGCGCACGACGTTCGCAGTGGGGGAGTCGGGCATCAAGCGCGAACGGTGTGACCCGCAAAGTATCATGTGCAATTCGAACGATAGCACCGCGCGGCCCATGCCGTATCACTATTACCTGCTGCTGCGCCGGCGCCTGTGTCGCGAAGTTGGCGACGAGTTCACGCGCTTTCCGTAAACCAAGTGGTGGTTTATTTCTGGTAATCGCTGCGGACCGTGACCACTTTCATCAGATTGGTGCTGCCCGTCTGCAGCGGGGGCCAGCCCGCGGTAAGCACGATGCGGTCGCCTTTGCGGGCGAGGGCCATGCGGGCGATTTCCACCTCGGCAAAGGTGAAGAGCTTGTCGATGTCCAGATTGGGTTCGACATGAACGGTCTCAACGCCCCAAACCAGGGCCAGCTGACGCCGTACGGCTGCCACGTCGGTAAAGGCGATGATGGGCACACTAGGGCGGTATTTGGCCAGCGCGCGGGCGGCACGGCCCGTGTGGGTGGTGCAAGCAATGGCCTTGGCATCGATCCACGCGGCCAGCTGGCCGGCGGCATGCTCGATGGCTTCCTGCGTGCGGTCGCCTTTTTTTCCGGCGTCTTCGGTCCAGGTGTTGCGTCGCAGATCTTTGGCGTGGTGTTCAGTTTCCAGAATAATCGAGGCCATCACCGTGACGGCCAGTACCGGAAATTTTCCAGACGCCGATTCGGCCGAAAGCATCAGCGCATCGGTGCCGTCAATTACGGCATTGGCCACGTCGCTGGCTTCGGCGCGGGTGGGACGGGGAGTGCTGATCATGCTTTCGAGCATCTGGGTGGCGGTAATTACGGGAATTCCGCGTTGGTTGCACTCGCGAATGATACGCTTTTGCAGATGCGGTACGAGGGCGGTGCCCACCTCGACGGCCAGATCGCCACGGGCCACCATTACGGCATCGGTCACCGCCAGGATGCTATCCAGATTTTCGATGGCTTCACCCATCTCGATCTTTGAGACGATGGGCACAGCTTTATTTCGCTCCGCCATGAATTTTCGGATCGAGGCAATGTCGTCGGCCGTGCGCACGAACGACAGGGCCACGTAGTCGACGCCGATCTGCAGGCCGAACTCCAGATCTTCGCGATCTTTGGGCGTAAAGGCTTCGATGGTCACGTGAGTATCGGGAAAGTTCATTCCTTTGTGATCCTTGACCAGTCCGCCGTAGACCACCTTGGCGTGAATATCGCCGTCAGTTATCGCGGTAACGACGATCTCGAGATTGCCGTCGTCGATCAGGATTCGATGGCCAACATGAACTTCCTGCGCAAGCCGTTCGTAGTTAAAGGGAACGATCTTGAGGCCGGGGTCGGCCGTGCTCTTGGAGGTCTCAAGGCGCAAGATGATCTGTTCACCGTTGTTGATCGTCACGGAGCCGTTTGGAAAATTGCCGACGCGCAGCTTGGGGCCTTGCAAGTCTTGGAGGATGGCGACCGAACGTCCCAGCTTTTTGGCCGCGGCCCGTACCAGATCAAAGCGGGCCCGGTGCTGGTCATGGGTGCCATGCGAGAAGTTCATCCGCACGACGTTGACGCCGGCTTTTATGAGGTCTTCGATGCTTTCAGCGGTGCTGGTGGAAGGGCCAAGAGTTGCGACAATTTTAGCTCTTCTTGAGGGTAAGTTCATGGCTGCGTCTCATCTTCTCGATTGTGTCTTTGAACGCCTCCTCCTGCAGCCTTAACTTTTCCTTGGTTCCAATGTCTTTGGCTTCAAGCTCGCGGGTGTGGATGACTCGTTCGGTGTCGAGAGTCTCACGCGCGCGGCGCAAGGTATCTCTCATGCCTTTTTCGTTCTCGGACCTCATTTTGGCAAGCTCAGACTCGTGATCGTCCTTCGATTGGTTGAGCTTGGTCTCGTAGGCCGCCAGCTGGGTGCGGTTTTTCATGAGCAAGTCCATAAGCGTCATCCGCTTATCATGCTCAGCGTCGCCCCGCGCTACCGCGAGTTGCATCTGGGCTTCGTGTTTGAACTCGGCGCTTTCCTCGTCGTACATTTCCTTGTTGCCGATCAGGTTGCGGTTGTAGTTCTCCTGGGTTCGCTTGGACTTGTCAGAGTAGCGGGTGTTGGCGTCGCCCAGCTCCATCTTACGCTGCATCTCCATCTCCTCGCTGCGGTTGCGCAAGGTTTGCTGCGCTTCGTACAGCCGAGTGGTGTTGTCGCGGTTATTGCCCTGAATGCTTTTGCTGGCGTCATCACGTACGGCCCTGATTTCGCCGGTCATATAGGTTTTGGCGTCGGCCGCCTGGCGTCCGTGCAGATCGTCGAGCGACTTCTGGCGTGCTTCGTATTCCCGCACCAGCGAATTTCTTTCGCGCGTGTGCTCGGTAAAGGACTTTCCGAGGGCCGAATCCTTTTCGCGCTTTGACGCCTGGGCCGCGGCTAGTGACTCGGCGTCTTGCAGATACATCTTGTTGGCGCTCGAGGCCGCGTGGGTTTCGAACTGCTTGCGGTAGGTGTCGTCCATATCGCGCAGGTTTTCGGCGTAATGGGCCTTCATCGCATCGCTGGTCAGCGCGTTGTTCTCGGCCTGGGCGCCGGTCGTAAAATTGAGGTCCATGCGATGACGGCGCTCATCGAGCATCGTCTTCAGGGCGTTGCGGTCGCGCTCGGTGGTGTTCTGAGTCTTGAGATCGCCTTCAAGCGAGCGAAACTCATTGCGCAGCCGCTGCTTTTCCATGCCAGAGTCCTGGTTGGCCTTGGAAAGCCGCGCCTCGGCCTGGCGCCGGGCATCGATGTTTTTATGGTTGGTGGAATTGATGGTGTCATTGAGCTCACCGGACGCACGATCGCGATATTCACCAAATGATTTCTCGGTGGCCTGCAGCAGCTGCTTTTTGCTCAGGGAGCTATCTTCCCGGAGCTGCTTTTCGCGGGACTGAAAGTTGTTATTCATACCCTCGCGTTCACCGGCGGAATCCTGAGCCAGCTTTTGAAAACGGCTTTCGTCGCTCGTGCGCTGGGCGGCGGCGTCGGCATTGGCACGTCTGATCAGGGCTTCAGATTGCGAGCGTGAGGCTTCTGTTTGCTTCTTGATGGCATCGGTAACCGAGTCCTGGCTGCCCACGGCCTTGTCTTCGTAGTTCTTCTGCAGCGTCATTCGGTCTTCGTTGAACTTGTCCTGCAGCTTGGCCACCGTGGCTGTGCGTTCATCGCGTTCCTTGGTCTGCTGCACATCGTGGCCGTCGACGATCGTTTGAATCTGTTTGGTCTTGAGCTCCTGGGCCTTGGCGCGCTCGCGCGCGTTCTCGTTGGCCATGCGTCCGAATTTGTCATACGACTCGGCGTGCTCGTTGTTAATGGTCTTTTGAAAGGAGTCGCTGCTGCGACGCGCCTCTTTCTCGAAGCGATCGCGGGCCGAGGTGAGCTCGTTGTCGGTCTGGTCATGAACCTGCTTGATGCCTTCGGCATGGTGAGCGACGAGTGAGTCGACCTGGTCGCGCTGCGCTTGGCGAATATTATCCAACTCGCGCGCATGATCGGCTTCGCGTTCCCTGAGGATGCGGTTGGCTATCTCGACTTCTCTACGTGCTTCCGTGTTACTTATGTCCATGTCCCGCGGCTCTCCCTCCATGGAGAGTTATTGGCTACTCCCCAAGTTTAGCGGGTTGCAAGCAAAGTAAAAGCGGGCATAAAGCGGCTGGGTATAAACTACCGGGTAGCCCGGGTCCGGCCCCGTGGGAATTACGGGCAAAAAAAAGCCCCGTTTTCCGCAAGGAAAACGGGGCTTTTTGAGTACTATTTGTATCTCGAACTTAGTTCAGGTGCCCGAAGAAAGTTCTTCTTCGATCATTTCCTTGAACTGCTCGAGTGGCTGAGCGCCGGCGACCGGCTTGCCGTTGATGAAGAAGGTTGGAGTGCTTCTCACACCGAGCTTGTTGCCGTATTCGACGTCTTCCTGAACGGCCTTGGCGAATTTCTTTTCGTCGAAGCACTTGTTGAACTCTTCAACATTGGCGCCAACTTCTTTCGCGTATTTCTTGAGGCTGTCCGCATCGAGCTTTTCGGCATTGGCGAAAAGCTTGTCGTGGTACTTCCAGAATTTTTCGGTGCTCTGTTCGTTTACGCACATCGATGCTTCAGCGGCTGGCTTGGCATTGGAGTGCATCGGCAGTGGGTACTGCTTGAACGCGAGTTCGATCTTCTTGGAGTACAGCTTCTTCAGATCCTGCACCGTCTTGGCGGCGCGGGAGCAGAAAGGGCACTGAAAGTCGGAGAATACGACGATCTTGACCTTCGCATCTTTATTGCCGAAATAAGGCGACTTGCCGATTTCGATGTTTACCTTCACGTTTGGCTTGGCGAAGTAGAGCTCGACTTTATGATCCTTCGAGAGCTTCACGATAAGGGCGCCGATCTGATCCTGGCGCTTCTGAGCCTTCATGTAGGCATAGATGCGGTCTTTGAGCTGAGCGACCTGTTCCTTGGGAATGTTCTTTTCCTTCACGAACTTTTCGAAGTCGCCATTGGAGACGTTGGTGTCGCCTTTGACAACCTTGGTTTCGACATATTCGTCGACGGACAGGTTGGCTTTCTTGGCTTCTTCGCCATAGACGCGCTCAAGCAGAACTTTGCCGACACGGCCCATGCGCATGTCATGAACCTTGGTTAGCTGGTCCGCATATTCCATGCGGTCTTCGCCTTCACCGAGAAGATCAGCTTCCGTAACTGGCTTGCCGTCGATGCTGGCAAGTGGAGCAGTGCTTTCTTTCACGACGTAGTGAGGCTTTTCTTTAGCTTTACTTTCGCCCGTGCAAGCGAACACTACGACCAGCGCCATAGCGCTGACGATGAGCATCAGCTTGGAGAAAGAACGTTTACCAATAAAAGACATGAGGACCTCCTCAGGGTTTGATATCTAACTTTTAATGAGAAATGATAATGGGGCATCGCAACTTCTGCAATAAAAAAGCGGCGTTGCGTTTTTCTTTCGATCGAATGCGGCCCAAGCAGCCAAGCCTACTTGTAATACGAACCAGGATATATTCGCGGTGGTGCTCAGGTGGCGGTTCGAGGTGTAAACCAGGAAGGCGACAAAGCTGGTCACGAACAGGAGATAGCTCAGGAGTTTTGGTCGGCGCTGCCGGCGGAATACCCGACTGTTACCGCAATCCTCACAGGGGGCCATCAGAGGCGACCGATCAGATCGTGCAGCCGGACGAGCCCCACGCACTTTCCGGTGTTGTCGGTTACCGGCAACACGCTGATCTGGCTGGTGCGGTTTTCCATGAGCTCCAAGGCACGAATGGCTTTCTCGGTTGGAGATACCGATACGGGCTTGTGAGTCATGATGTCGGTGGCCTTGAGGTCAAAAAATTTCGTCTTGTGCTTCAGGGCACGGCGAATGTCGCCGTCGGTAATCAGGCCGGTCCATTTTCCCGAACTGTCGCGCACCAGCACGGCGCCCAGTTTTTTCTCGGTGGCGACATCAATGACCTGGTCCATCGCCGCGCTTTCGGCAACCCAGGGCAGTTCGTCACCCTTTTTCATGAGATCAGCCACGGTTAGCGTCAGTCGCCTGCCCAGGGCACCGCCCGGATGGTTGCTGGCGAAGTTCTCTTCCTTGAAATCGAAGCGAAGCGACAGCGCCACGGCAAGCGCGTCACCCAGAGCCATGGCCACGGTAGTGCTGGACGTCGGCGCCAGATTCATGGGGCAGGCTTCCTGCGCCACGCTGCCGTCGAGCGCGACGTTGGCTTCCGTGGCCAGCGCGCTTTTCATGTTTCCGACGATCGAGATAATTTTGGTGCCACGGCTTCTTAAAGCAGGCAGCAGGCTCAGCACCTCTTCGGAAGCGCCGCTGTAGCTGAAGATCAGCAGCACATCATTGGATGAGACGATGCCCAGGTCGCCGTGCGATGCCTCGCTGGCGTGCAGAAACAAAGCCGGTGTGCCCATGCTGGCCAAAGTGGCGGCTATCTTGGCGGCGATTTTTCCGCTCTTGCCAACGCCGGTTACGATGGTGCGACCGCCGCGCTGAACCGCAGCCACGATCAGCTCGACGGCTTGCTCAAAGCGCTCATCGAGCTTGTCGCGAGCGGCCATAATGCACTGCGCTTCAACCTCGAGCACTCGTTTGGCTTCTTCTAATGATGTCATGGTGACTTTCATGGTGACTTTCTGAATTACGTTACTCGGTTCAAAAGTGCAACATCTCTCACTGTCAGCAACTTAACGATAGCGGCAATTGACAAAGCGTCTTTCTCAGCATGTGCTGGTGTTGTTCTTATAAAACAGCCTTTCAAAATCCCGGGGGAAAGCATGAAGCGGTCCATCGTAGTGGTAGTTCTTCTATTGGCGTTCCAATCTTTGGCTTACGCAAAACGTCTCGTGCCAGTCGACTCAGATCCTGCTCCTGGCAAGGGCGTAGTTGTCACCGTTCGCAGCGAAAAGGCTTTTCTGCCTGGTGCCCGGGTTTGGATCGAAACCATCGATGGGAAACTTCTGACCGAGGGCTTGACCGGACCGGACGGACGTTTTGTGGGCGAAATCGTTGATGCCGCCTTGAGCGCAGGCGTCTCGGTAACGGCCTTTACCGCTAATCATAGCGCAGTTTCGTTTCTCGAAAACAAGGCCCACCGGGTAACTCTGGAGCTGCCTGAAAACGCCCCTGACTCCTATTCGACGCTAACCGGCAAGCTGACGGGCTTCAAGGAATCTGACGACGAAAGCAAGGCGCAGCTCGGGCTGGTCGCCAAGGCGATGGAGATTACCGATCTCGTGCAGCTCGATTCAAGCTCGTTCATCAGCCCCATGAAAGACTCCATCGAGCTCTTCGGCAAACGCAATATTCCAAGCAATATCGTTTTGCCTGATCAGACTTTTCCCGTTTATTTTATTCCGATTCATATCGACAAGCCCATCTACCGGCTGCCGGTATTGCAGGGCAGCTCGTCGCATTATTTCGGAGTATCCGGCTCGATTGTCGTGCAGGACGCAATCAATGTCATTCGTGGCAGCAACACCTGGGATATCGTCAACCTGCTTGAGTTTCAGAAAGTGGGGCTCACGTCCGCTGTTCCAGTTCCCACGGGCAACCAGACGATCTCCCTCGATGTCACCACCGATACGGTTATTGGCGAGACGCTCAAGCTGCATCCCGGACGCAATACCACCTCTGGCGAGTCCAAGCGTCTTGCCGTGGCGCTCTGGGAACCATTGCCAGGTGTATTCGTACCCAGTGACATCAAGCAGGTGCTGGCTGACGACGTCACGCTGGCCACGGTTGAAACCAAGTCTGCCAAGGTGCTCGATGTTCTGGTCGATCCCGAAGGCGATCATTTTCGCGGTGAGTGGGTAAATAAGGCGTCGGCGTCGATGCCAGAAGCTGGTCTGGTCGCCGATGTGAGTTTCACGTCCTTGGACAGCACCTGGATGGTACGTGGTGGAGAAACCGCACAGCTCATCCTGGCGCACGTTGAAGAGCGGGTAGCCACCAGCGTGGGTGGCCATCGCTACGATGACCGCTGGGTGCTGGTTGGCCCGCGCAAGACGCAGCTCAAGCTGCCTGCGGTGGCGTACAAGGATCTCCAGGCTGCGCTGGGCAAAATCAGCCACGTGAGCGTTGACTTGCTGCAGCTGGGGCATTCGAGTTATCCTTTTATACAAAGGGAGATCGCGGCCAGTGAGCTTTCTGTTCTCGAAAAAGTTCGCAAGGAAGTGCACTAAGCTCGCCGCTATCGCGGCGGTTGCTGGAATAACCGCGTTCGCCCCGGGCTGCGGCAGTGAGCCGTTGTTTTATTCGCCGGGTACCGAGCTCGATCACATTTACTCGCGAATTTTTCTGACCGATTACAATATCGCGTGGCAGGCCACGCTCGATGCGCTGAAACGCTTCGAGAAAACCGTCCAAAATCGTCAGGGCGGCGTGATGCAAACCTCGTGGGTCGACAATACGGCCGAGAAAAACTTCAGCGATGCCTTTGGGGGCGATGCGACGTACCTCAATGCGCGCTATCGTTTCAAGGTCAGCATTGCGCCCGGGAATTACAACGGCAAGCCATCGGTGAAAATTTCGATTTTGAAGGACCAGCTGATTCAGCGCGATCTGCTTGAGGGCTGGAAGCAAGTTCCCTCTGACGCGCTCGAGGAAAATTCCTTTCTGTATCGCATTGGGCGCATTATTTTTATTAAGCAGAAGCTCAAGCAGCTCGAAGATCAGAAGCTGCAGCAAGTGATTGAAGAAGGCGTTTGAAAAGCCGGATTCCGGAACGGTCACTGGCACCGAATCCGGATACAGGGTCGGCGACGGGTCACGGGTCACAGGTCACCGGTCACCGGTCACAGGTCACCGGACCCCGGGCTTAGGTTAGGCGCCACTCAGCCGAATTATACCGACATTTGGTATATACCTATTGCTGGTATATTTAGACGGAGTCGCACTACTCACGCCCTGTGACCAGGGTCCGGTGTACGGTGTACGGTGACCTGTACCTGTACCTGTACCTGTACCTGTACCTGTTACCTGTGCCTGTAAACGGATTCAGGATGTTATTAAAACGATGCGTCGGAAAGCGTGTTGCGCTTCCAGAGGTAGATCTGCTGCTGGATCGTCTTGTTTGGAAAGCTCTGGCCCGTCAGGCTTTGCAGCGTAGCCAGCACCTGGTTCTGCAGAACTTCATCGCTCTGTGATTTTTCCAGCAGCTCGATGAGTTTGGGAACGGCGGAGTCATAGTGAAATTCGGTCAGCACTTGCAGGATGTGTTTGTGGATCCAAAGCGCTTTGCCGCCGTGAAAATTCACGGGATCAAAAAGGGCATCGACCAGCTTGGGGGCCGAGGCTTTGAGGTTCAGGTGGCCAATGGTTTCGACGGCCGTGGTGCGTACGATCAGGGCGTCGTCTTTAAGCCGCAGCTCAATCTGGGGTACCAGCTCACGGGCATTGAGCGCGGCTGCTGTTTTCAGGGCGGCGTCGCGCAGCATCCAGCTGGAGTTAACCATGAACTTGCGAATGATTCCCAGGCTGCCACGGCCGGCAATACGAGCCAGGCCGAACAGTGCGGCCCAGCGGGTTTCGTCGCCATTGCTGTCGTCTGAGGCGATTTCGAGTAGCGGCGGAATGGCGCTGCCGCCGTACTCCGAGCTGACGCTGGAGTAAAATGTCTTCAGCGATTGGCCGCCTTTGAGAGCGCGGTTGATTTTGGACTTCAGAGTCAGGGCCGAGGGCGCCGCAGGGGCCACGGCCCAGGCGCTGCCATTCAGGCTGAGCGTGAGCGCAAGAAGAGTGACAAGACGTGGTCCACATTTTTTCATCTGAACGGGTCTCCTCAGCTACTGAGCATGCGCTCAAATTCATTTAGTAGATCGGCATCGGATTTTTCTTTTGGTGGGGCTGCGGCCGGCTCGCTCAGGTTCGGCTCGTCTGCGGCCGCTGGTGGGGCAGCCTTGGTCTTGGCCTGGGCTGCGGCCAGGGGATCAGCGGCGGTTGCCCCCGATGCCGGCGTTGCAGAAAGGCTTTCTTCGACCTTGTCGACCAGCCCTTCGAAACTTTCGGCGGCTTTCGAGGCAGCGGCGGTTTCTTCGGCGTCGGCCACGGCTGAGGCAGCTGGTGCGGCCGGCGGCGGGGAAGCTTCTTCTGCCACCGGGGCAGCCACGGCGGCTGGTGGCGGAACGATGGCCAGCGTGGGGGCTGGTGTGGCGCCGCCTTTTTGAAACGCATCAATCTGTGTGCGCAGCTGTTTGTTTTCCTGCTGATACTTTTTCAGATTTGCCAGGTCGTCTTCGATGACCTCGTACTCGGCAAGCTTCGACTCAAGCTTCGCGATCTTGTCGGACGCATCGGCCAGCGCCTTGGGGTCGCCACCGCCAGCCGCGGCGGGCGCGCCGCCGGCCGCAAGCCTGGCTTCGAGCGCGGCCTTATCCTTGGCCAGCGCCGCAACCGATCTTTGCAGCTCTTCCTGCTTGTTGATGGCGCCGGTTAGCGCGGCTTTGATAGCCGCAAGTTCGCCCGCATCGACGCCGCTGCCCGCCTGAACCATGATCTGAGGCGAAGCTGCGATGGTCGGGCTGGAGTGGTGGCCCTGGGGAATTTGAAAATTTTCGCCAAAGAGCTGATTTTTGAAGCCTTCGGCCTGCGAGATCATCTCGACGAGATAGGCGCGCACCACATTGTCGGGAATGTTCTTTTTCGCCACTCCGTATCTTCGTTTCTGCACCAGCAGATAGAGAAAATAGGACGCGGAAATACACGCGATGAGAAAAAGCTCGATGAGCATTGCCTCATGAGAAAATTTCGATAGCCAGTAGACTAGAGACATCTGTCGTTCCTCCATGAACGAAAAAAGAGACACTACCGTAATATTGTGCGGCGAGAATGTAACGCAGTCAAACAGGGGCTAATTCTGCCGATACGATGCATTGCGTTAGAATGAGGACGCTCGAACCAGCTCTTTATGAATCAGGCCATTGCTGGCCATGACGGAGTCGTCCCCGATGTTGAAAGTTTTTCCGTCCATGCGGGAATAGTGGCCACCGGCTTCGGCGATCATCGTCAGGCCGGCAACCATGTCCCAGGTTTTAAGACCCCGCTCCCAGAACCCGTCAAACTGTCCCGCTGCCACATGCACCAGATCCAGGGCCGCGCTGCCCGTGCGGCGTACGGCGTGACTGCGGCGGTTGATCTGCGCAAACGCGGCGATCTCGTGATCCAGATACTTCTCGCGGCGCATGCTGAAGCCCGTGCTGAGCAAAGAGTCGGAAAGCTTCGCGGTTTTGGATACGGTGATTCGCTTGCGGTTGCGATAGGCCCCACCGCCCTGGACGGCGGTGTAGAGGTCGCCTGACAGTGGCTGGTAAATCACGCCCAACACCAGCTGGCTTGGCTCGAGCTCCAGACCAATGGAGACGCAGAAGAAGGGAAACCCGTGAACAAAATTTGTTGTACCGTCGAGCGGATCAACGTGCCACGTAAAGCCGTTGGCGTTTTTTCCGCGGCTCAGGCCGGTTTCTTCGCCCAGAATCTGATCGTCCGGAAAATGCGAACGCAGCGTGCGCAGCACGAGCTTTTCCGAGTGCCGGTCCACCTCGGTCACCAGGCTCATATCGGGCTTGGTCGCGAGCCGGCGAAATTTTCCGAACTTCGCACGGATAAAGGCACCAGCTTCGACCGCGGCGGCTACCGCGACGGGTAACGCTTTAGTCAGATGTTTGCGCAAGGCGGGATCGGGCTTTCGGTTCTTGCTCATGAGTAAAGTGATTCTGAGCGGTGCTTCGCGGTAAAATCGGCAATCAGCGCTCGCATCGCCTTGTGCAGCCGTAAGGTGATCGGACCCGGCTTGCCGTCCGCGACTAATTGTCCGGTAAGTTTCGTGATGGGCATGACCTCTTTCGTGGCCGACGTCAGAAATATCTCATCGCAACCCACCAGCTCGGCCTCGGTAAAAAGACGTTCCTGAATTGGAATGCCGTCGCTTTTACACAGCTGAAATACCCAGTCGCGCGTTATACCCGCCAGTATTCCCACGCTCAGCGGAGAGGTCCAGACTTCGCCGTTCTTTACGGCGTGGACATTATTGGTGGTGCCCTCGGTCACGAAGCCCTGCTGGCTGAGGATTACCGCGTCGCTCGCGCCCATGCGTTTGGCTTCGGAGAGCGCCAGAATGTTATTGAGGTAGTTGCCCGACTTCATGGCCGGGTCCAGGGCGCTGGGGTGGTTGCGGCGGCGCGAGACCACGGCGTAATGCATGCCTTCGGAATAAAGTTTCGCGGGAAAGGGTTCGAGCTCTTTTACGATGATGACCGAGTAGGGTTCGCTTGAGCAGGCCCGGTCAATATTAAGGTCGCCCAGGCCGCGGCTTACGGTAACCCGGACGTAGATATCGCGGTTGCCGAACTTCTGGAAAAAAACGCGGCAGGTTTCGTGAATCTGCAGTCGGATGCGGTCCAGCTCAATGGGCACCTCAAACATGGCCAGCTCGGCGGAACGGGCCAGGCGCTTCAGGTGTTCGTCGAGTGAAAATAAAACGCCTTCATAGGTGCGTGTGACTTCATAAACCGAGTCGCCAAAATGGAAGCTGCGGTCAAACGCGGGCACCAATGCCTGTTCGGGCGGCACAATGATGTAGGGGCGGCTCGCCGCCAGGCTTGCGCCGGCCGAGAAATCGGGAAGTGCAACCAGGGCTTTTTCAGGTATGGTCGTTTTCATGGTCACGCGGGTCCTTGTTTGTTTACTAACGATGGTGCTGGTTTCTGCCTGCTCATCCATTCCAGACTTTAAACCATCCAAGCCACTCGAGGAAGCCTCTTCTCTGAACGAAGCCTTCGATCTTTGCGCGGCATACCAGATCAAAGGTGACAGCTATGATTCGGGGCGGGCACGCCTTGCGCGGACCGTCGTAATTGTGCCGTGGATCAACTGCTTTGAAAGTCTTTTTCGCAAATTTCCGGCAGCCCAGAGCCGGCAGGAATACGTCATGTTTTTCCGCAATCTTCAAAACCGCCATGACGGGCGGCTACCCACCACCGAGGGCACGGTCGATTGGCCGCAGCTCAACTACGTGGTGACCCAGGTGATCGAGCATGTAAAAAATCCGCAGCTCGGTTATGATGCTCAGGAGCTGCGCGCTATCGAACATGAGCTGCCGGATTTCTGGATCTGGCTGGCCGAAAGCGGGCGCTTTCAAAAGTCTGCCAGTTCTGCCGACGTACGTTCGACCCAGCTCAGTGAGCTGCACGATGAAATCGAAGGGCCCGGAGCCAGCCCGCGCCAGCGCGATGAAACCAAGGGCTTGCCCGCGCGCGCGCTGCCGCTGACCGCCGAGCAGCGCGATTACTGCAAAAGGTACGTGAACTATCGCGGTTTAATCTATAATGTCGAAGAGCTGGCGGATTATAAGCGCGTTCTGGAGCAGCACACCTATCAGGATGTTGCCAATGCCAACGAGCGAGCGATGCGCGAGCGGGTGGGCAATCGATTCGCAAAGCTGAAGCAGGAGGCAATCGAGGCGCGCACCCAGCTGGACCAGGATTTTGCCCGTCTGCGCGCGAAGTCGAGCTGGTTTCGCAACGGCTATTGTTTTGAGCGCAAGTCTGCCATTAGGAAAAAAACGAATGATTGATCCTGAAACATTTCTGATTCCCCTCGATGCCAAAAAGGCGCTGCTGGTCAGCGACAGCGACTGGGGGCTCGATGAGCTTGAAGGTTTGCTGACAACCATGGGTGGTGAGGTCGGTGAGCGCCTCAAGCTGGCCAAGCGGCCTATCAACGCCAGCACCTACATGGGCAGCGGTAAGGTTACCGAGATCAAAAACATTCTGGAAACCAAGAATCTGGATCTGCTGCTCGTCGACTTTGACCTGTCGCCCTCGCAGCTGAAAAACATTCAGAAGATTTTGGACAAGAAGCTGATTCTTGATCGCAGCGGAATCATTCTCGAGATCTTCAATCGCCACGCCCGCACCAAGGAGTCGAAGCTTCAAGTCGAGATGGCCCGGCTGCAGTATCTCATGCCGCGGCTGACCAACTTGTGGTCGCACTTTGAACGGCAGCAGGGCTCGGGCATGGGTGAAAAGCAGCTCGAGGTCGATCGCCGTCTGGTGCAGGATCGCATGATCATGCTGCAGCGCCGGCTTAAGGATGTCGAAGGCTCGCGGGTGCTGCATCGCAAGCGTCGCGAATCGCTGTTGAAGGTGGCCATCGTCGGCTACACCAACGCCGGAAAGTCCACGCTGCTCAATGCGCTGACCCATTCGGATGTGCTGGTCGAAGACGCGTTGTTCGCGACATTGGATGCAACCGTTCGTCTGCTCAATCCAAAATCACGCCCGGCCGTGCTGGGCATCGATACCGTGGGTTTCATCGACCGGCTGCCGCATGCGCTGGTCGCAAGTTTCAGATCCACGCTGGCCGAGGTGCTTGAGGCCGACCTGCTCGTGCACGTGCTGGATGCCAGCCACCCCGAGGTCAAAAGGCATTTTGAAGTCACGATGAGCGTGCTGGCCGAGCTGGGGGCCGCCAAGCTAGAACCGGCAACCGACGAGCCGCTGACCAAAAAACAGCAGAAGGCGTTCGAAGAGGCGCGCAATATTCCGATGCTCGTCGTCTTCAACAAGATGGACCGGTGCACGGATGTTTCGCTGGTGAAGGTGTGGGGCGCCAGCCTGATGCGCACCTACGAAACGCCTCAGCCCATCTACATCAGCTCACATAATCCGAAGCAGGTCGAAGAGGCTCGTGAACGCATCATGAAATTTTTTGATCACGCCATGCAGACCTACGAGGTCGTGGTTCCGTTTGAAGACGGCAAGACCGTGGCGCAGATTCATGAGCTGGGAAACATCGAGGCCAAACGCGCAACCGACAAGGGGACCTTCTTTCGGGTGCGCACGATGCCGGAGTTCGCTAATCAGATCAATCTGTCCCGTTACAAGATTTAAGAGCGGTAACCTGGGTCCCGTGTACGGTGAACTGTGAACTGTCCCGGTACCGGTGACTGTTCCGGTACCGGTGCCTGGTTCGGTTACTGTGTGTAGACTAGTTTGTAGATGCTTGCGGCCAAGTGGTCTAGATCGTCTGTGATTTGGCCGGTTAGGTTTAGGATGTCGCTGATGGCTTGGATTTCACGGGTGGAGCCGAAGGCCATGGCATAGAAGCGTCGTTGGTCTTTGGTGGTGGGTTTGGCCGAGCCCTCGGCCAAGTTCAGGATAATGCTTGAGCCGGCTCGGAGTAGTTGGTCTTTGAGATGGGCCGGCGCTTCGATGTTTGGCAATTGCCGATAGAATTTGAGTGCAAGATCGTAGGTTCGAAAGTTCTGTATCATCTGGTGTAGTTTCCTTTTTCTGTTTTCATTTTTTTTAAAAAAACCGGCTCACAACGTAGTGGAGCCAGTTTTTTTAAAAAAAATGAAAACAGAAAAAGGAAACAACCCAATGATCACAGGCTTTCGAACTTACGATCTCGCCCTCGAACTCTATGGCCAATGCGAAACCATCAAGGCCAAGTCCCACCTCAAAGATCAACTCTCACGAGCCAGTCTAAGCATTGTCCTAAACATCGCCGAAGGCAGCGGCAAACCAACCGCCAACGACAAACGGCGCTTCTACGCCATCGCCCTGGGCTCACTCCGCGAAACCCAAGCCATCCTCCAAATCACCAAGAACCAACCAACCAGCGAACTAGCCCAACGTCTAGGCGGGCATCTGTACCGCCTCGTACACCCCCGGTAACCCGGGTCCGGTGAACGGTGAACTGTGAACTGTCCCGGTACCGGTTAACTGATCCGGTACCGGAACCGGATTCCAATATTATTCGACTCGAATTTGTGACCCGGCTTCCAAAGGCAGAAAGTCCATCGGACTCGCATCGAACGGCGCAAGTGACAAGCCTTCGACTCCCATGGATTTTGGCGGATCGAATACCGTAATCGGCTCAAACACAAAACGGTCCTTGTTCGTGCGTGATGCGCGATAGAAAGCCAGCCCATTGTCTTTGCGTTGCAGCTTGCCCAGCTGATAGCCCAGATATTTTGGCGTGGTGATCACGAGTTCGACGCTATTGGTGATTTCAAACTTGAGCTCGGCACCGATATCGACAATTCCCTTGATGTTGTCCATCGAGAGTTTAATGTCCAGGCCGTCTTTGCTGTAGAACTTAAAGCTCATCTTGTCGGCCTGCAGCGCCTGCACGATGAAGGCTACCTGCTCGAGGTAGTCCTTGCAAAGCGAGCCCATCTTTTCACGATAGAGCTGGGTAAGCTTGATCGAATCCATGTATTCGATGTGCACACCCTCGAAGTTCAGCTCCATCTTGTCGACGTGGCCGAACTCCAGTCCGGCGTTGAGCGTGCCGTTTGCCGCCGATAGGCCCTTGAGCACGTTGACGTTCGCGTTGAAGCCGACGCTCACCATGTGCGAGGTGTTGGGAAGTGCCGTGTCGTCGCGGAAGCGCAAGCCCGTGGGCACGCCGTCGATCGTTTTAGGAAAGCAGGTTTCGGGCGGCGCAACCAGCTGAAGTCGGCTCGGTGTGCCGCCGACGAGTGTTCCCGTTTCAGAAAACGCTAAAGGGGTTTGAAAGGGAATGTGGCCGGTTT
Source organism: candidate division WWE3 bacterium (assembly GCA_038231515.1). Classification (GTDB taxonomy): domain Bacteria; phylum Bdellovibrionota; class UBA1018; order UBA1018; family UBA923; genus JACQAX01. The sequence goes on along the minus strand of JBBRLF010000030.1, from coordinate 1,990 downwards.
GCCGAATCTGGTCGTTCAGTGCATCAAGAGGACTGCAGCCGGAAAACGCCACGACGCTACACGCCAAGAAAACAAGAATTGGTTTTTTCATAACCCACCTATCGGTCCCGGTTTTGGCGGCTTTAGACGGTGGGGCGCGTTTCGGTCCATCTTTTTCAATGAAATCGTCCCGATGAATCAGTTCGTATTAGTATTTGGAGTTTACAGGTCAGGTTTTGAAACCGAACTCCGCGTGACGGCATTCAATGAACGATAACGCCGCGCTAGATCTGGTTATGAGGAACCTAGCGGTGCGCACATTGGCGCGATTGAATAATGTGCCGGGTGCAAGTGAGCTTGACCAAGGATTGGCGGCCATGTACTGGTTACGTCAAATGATTCGAATCGACTATTGCAAGGATAGTCCTGATGCAGCCGTTCGCTCTCTTCTGCGTTACCTGCCGCTTTCGCTGGCAGTTCGCGAAGCCATACGCATGCGGGCACTGGCCGAATACACGCAGCTGCAGACCCCCGTGCTCGATGTCGGCTGTGGCGACGGGCTTTTTTGGGAAGTCGTTACCAAGCAATATCTCGAAAACAAAGAGCCGATGCTCGAAGGCCTGCTGGGAATCGACATCAGCAAACACGAGCTGAAGCTGGCCAGCGTGCGACTGGCCGAAAAGGGCTGCGAGCTGCGGGCCATCGATATTGCCAGCGGTGTTGCCGTTCATGGGCTGGGCGAGTTGCAAGGCAAGTTTCGCACGGTAATCGCCAACTGCTCGTTGGAACATATTCCTAACCTGGACATCGCACTGACTAATATCCGCAGCTTTCTCAAGCAGGGCGAAGGCGATTTCTTTTTATTCGTGCCGGCACCGGACTGGACGGATAGTTTTTTCGTCAAGCGCCTCCTGGCCAAGTTCAGCAACCGCCTGGCCGGAATGTATGGTGGCTTTTTTGACGGGTTTTTTCAGCACCACCACCTCTATCCCGCATATGTCTGGAAGCATCTGCTTGAAGGCAATGGCTTCAAGGATATCGAGATTCGCGGCGTGGGTTCCAAGACCGCCAACCACCTGTTTGAGCTATGGCTGCCGCCTGCTTTTATTTCGTTTATTTTCAAGGCTGTGTTGAAACGTTATCCCTCGGCTTTGAACAGCGTCAAAATGAAATACATTCAGAAGTTCAGTGATTTCATTCCACAGATTCGCGATGGAGCTACGACGACCTCTGATCTGACGGATCCGCATATTATTGAGTACTTCATTCACTGCCGCTCGTAGCTATCGCTGACGCCCGCCCCGCGCGGCCACCCGGCTAATTATTCCCACCTGTTCCAAAACCAATACTTGCAATTGCGCTTTTTTAAATACTTCTATTTTAGACGGTTGTCGCGAACAGCGTTCCTGATTGTCCTTTATATTCAAGCATAAGGGCGTGCTAGGAAATTTGTACTAAATAAGTCAGGTATTAGACTTGATTTTCGCCGCCGAATACCGAACTGAAATACATCGGTATGTTGTGCCAAACGTCGCCCGAACGACGGATTCTAGTCTGGAATCAATTTGGTGCCGCAATCCGAGAACCGAAAGCCAACAACCATAGGAGGATAGGGTATGGGTTTTAGAATTGCCACTAACGTGCAAAGTCTCAGTTCGCAGCGCACGCTCAATGCAAATCGTGAAGGTCAGAATCATTCACTGGAAAAATTATCGGCGGGCGAACGTATCACCCGAGCCGGCGACGACGCCGCCGGCCTGGCGATATCTGAAAAATTAAAAGCGGAAATCCGGTCTTTGCGCCAGGCCAACCGCAATGCCAATGATGGAATCTCGCTGATTCAGACGGCAGAGGGCGGTGCCAACGAAATTCAGAACATCCTGGTACGCCTGCGCGAGCTTTCGATGCAGGCTGCCTCGGATACGGTAGGTGACGTCGAGCGAGGCTTCACCGACAAGGAGGTTCAAAACCTGGTCTCTGAAGTACAGCGTATTTCCCAGGTGACGGCTTT
>JBBRLF010000029.1:0-22975 GCA_038231515.1 candidate division WWE3 bacterium | reverse complement strand
TAACCCGCGCTGGGGCCGATAAGTATCAGCCGTCGTTCGCGCGGCTGCCAACGTTCAAGCCACCGGCCAATGGCCTGGCGAAACGGTGACCAAAGTATCTTGGAATGATTGAGCGCGCGCCAATGGTAACGCAGGCCGCCCGCCGGGCTCATGAGCATCGCCTGATTGTAAGCCATGGCGCGCGTTGTGCAAAACATCTGTAGTGGTGATTGATGGGTATTGGAATTTTAGCCTTGGGCCTGTTCAGCCTGAGTCTGGTTGGGTTTGCTGACGGCACCGTTGCGGTGTGGCTACCAGCACTTGATCTGGCTGCGGCATCTGCGGCAATGGTCGTTGCGTTTGTTTCAAAACCACGCGCGGTTTCGGTAACAACGGACTTGAAGGGCGCAGTGGCCCTCTCGCTTGTTTTGGTGGCAGCCTGGGTTGCGGCGCTCGTTACCCAAATGCCAGGCTGGATAACCTGGCTGAACTTCGCGTTTGCCTTTGCCTATTTCTTCGTCAGCATGGGCATTGCCGAGCGCAAGCAGCGAGCCTGGGATGGAGCAACCACCGATGAGGTATTGGATGAGCTGGCAGATCAGAGGCGCGACCGCTGGTCGGCTTGAAGTGACGCTCTTTAGTTTTTGGCTGTTTTCGAATTAGATCGATCGCTCGAGCTGATTGAGTAGAGCTGCGGCGCCAAGGTCGTCGCGGAATTGCAGTGCAATCGAAAGCGCCCGCAGACGATGGGCCGGCAGCACGTTGTGATGGCTATGATCGTAAGCAAAGAGCCGATCGGCCCGGGCCCGCAATACGGCCGTCTCAGTCGCGTTCTGGTACAGAGCGCCGCCAAGCAAGGTCAAGGCGGCTATGAGCAGAGTGGCTAGGGCTGCGGTTTTCATCCAGGTCTTCATACCCTAAGTATTAGCAAGCAAGGTGCCAGGAAAAGGCCTGTAATTACAGGCCCCGGTGGTGCGTCCACTCAGGCTTAAGTGTATGTCTTCTGGACACAGGTGCAGAAAATCAAGCACTCAGGGCAACACGGTTTGGGTCAGGCCTGATTGCCGCCCACGGCAATCTGCATGACCAACTTTCCAATGAACGCCCCGACCAGAAAAAACACGAATCTCAGCTCATGGTTTGCTTTTTCAATCATGCAGTCTCTTATAGCAACGCGCATGCCGCTCGGTGTGCACGTGTGAACCTGCGAAACCAATTCCAGCTGTAGGCAATTTCTGCACGCTGCATTTGCATCTGGAGCGATCTGGGTACAGTTCCGATAGATTGGCCATGAAGAATCCACAGTTCGGTCGTCTGATCTCATTGGCCTTTGTGTTTACACTCGTCACGGCGCCCGTTGCCGCCAAGGAAATAAAAGAAGCTGAATCTGGCGGCGAGGTTTCGCCTCGAACCGCGCTCGCCGATCTGCAGGCGGGTAACAAGCGTTTTTCCAAAGGCGAGCCCAAGCATCCGGATCAGCAAAATACCTTGCGCGAAAAGCTCGTGGGCGGCCAGCACCCGCCGGCAATCATTCTTTCCTGCAGTGACTCGCGAGTTCCGCCCGAGCTGGTTTTTGATCAGGGACTGGGACGGGTCTTCACGGTCCGGGTCGCGGGCAATATTCTTGATTCGGCGACTGTTGCCAGTATTGAGTACGCAGTCGAGCATCTGGACTCCAAGCTGATCGTCGTCCTGGGTCACGAAGGCTGCGGCGCCGTCAAAGCCGCGCTCGAAACGCCAGCGGGCACCTCGGCCGGCTCGCGCGATTTGGATACTCTGCTCGGAGCCATACGTCCGAACCTGGGCAGTGAGCGCTCATCCAAGGGCGAAGGCAAAACCCTGCGCGGCGCCGTCAAATCCAATGTGAATGCCGTGTCAGAGGATCTGATGATTCGTTCCAAGATCGTACGCGAACACGTGCGCACCGGAAAAGTGGCGATCGTGCCGTCGATTTACAGTCTTGAAAGTGGCGTCGTTGATTTTTGGAATACCGGTCACGTCACCGACTCGCATTGAAACCCGGGAACCATTTTGCCTATGTACGGCCAAGTGTTATCAGTTAGACTTGTAGTGTGACCCCCACAGACAAATTTACCGCGGTTTCGCTCTTTACGATTCCGCCTGACGAGCCGCTGCCGTTTGCCATTTCAGTCTACTATCGCGGCCAGGTCGTACTTTATCGCAAAAGCGGGCAGGCCTTCGACGTCGGCAGGTACAATCGTTTCATCTACAAGCGCATCAGCAAGCTCTATATCGCCGACGCCGATCTGAACGCCTACAAGGATTTCGTGCGCCAGCGCCAGACTATCGATGAGCAGCGGTTCAACGACCCCAAGCTGAGCGTCGAACAGAAGGTGACCAACAAGACGATACGCAGCCTGGATCTGACGACTAAAGAGCTGTTTGCCGGCTCGGACGAAGATATGGGCGCCAATGTAGCCAAGGTTGTGGGCGTGGCCAAGGATACCGTACAACGAATTTGCGAACGTCCTTATCTGCGCATCTTTGACGCGATTCCGACGTCGAGCTCGGTGATCTCGCACAGCATGCGGGTGAGTCTGATGGCAACTTATCTGGGGTATCAGCTGGGTTTTGTGAATCCCCTGGCGCTCGAAAACCTGGCGGCGGCTGGTATGCTGCATGATATCGGCAAGACGCGGCTCTCGATGTCCGGCTCCGATGATATCGAGCTGACCGAAGAGCAGGAAAAAGAGATTGAGCGCACCCACTCGCTGTTGAGTGTCGAAGCTCTCAAAAAATTTCCGCTGGTTCCCGAAGAGGTGGTGCATATCATTACCGAACACCATGAGCGCCGTGATGGCACCGGATTTCCGAGCCAGATGCGGGGACGCCAGATGCATGGGCTTACCAAGGTTTTCGTTATCGCCAATACTTTTGACAATCTGGTGACGGAGTTTCCGGGTGACCGCGAAACCAAGTGTCGGCTGGCGGCAGAGAAGATGGAAAAAGAAATGCGCTCCTGGTTTGAGCCGATGCTTTTGCCCAAGGCGATGAAGCTTCTGGTGGCACCAGGGTAAGCGACATATGAATTCAGAATTCATCTCGCTTGCCGACGTCATTGACCGCAGCCTGCTGGACTATTACATCGACGACGTCTGCAAGCTGTCCTGCCGAATATCGAACGTGCGGGGTCAGCCGGTCTGCACGATTGGCGCATCGACCAGCATTCCGACGCCCACGATCACCGAATTTCAGGAAATCTCGACCTCGCCGCTGCCGATCGCCGTAAAAGGCGGGCGGGCCGCCGGACTTTATGCGAAGGGCGAGTTCGTCGGCTTTGCCGCGGTCGCCACCAGGAATGAAGACGACGCCAATGCGGCTGATTTCGTATTTCACCTGATTAACTATTCGATCAGCCAGCAAATAGATCGCGACAATCTTCAGTTCAATATCGAGTATCTCAAGAACCTGATCAATCTCATGCAAGGCATGTCGCAAAAAACCGCGGCGGTTTTTGACCGCGAGCGGGTTGCTGAGCTCTTCATTCACGAATGCGAAAAGCTTTTCGGCGCGCGTTCGGGGGCCGTTATTGTCTTTGATAAAGGGGTTTCGACGGTGCTGGCCAACTTTGGCATGAAGTTCACCGAAATGCCCGCGGTTCAGCACGTCATGGCCACTCGCAAACTTTATGTCAATAACACGCCCGGTGAAGACGCGATGTACGAAGGCTCGACCGCGCCGTTGAACGTGCTGGTCGTACCGATGTTGGCGGGCCAGGAGCTGGTTGGCGCAATCTATCTGCGCGACAAAGAGATCGGACCCTTCAGCGTCGAAGACCAGCGCATGGGCCAGACTTTGGCCACCGTGCTGGGCGGCACGATCGCCAATATTCAGCTGCATCAGAGTCTGGTCGCCACCGAGCGCGTGAAGTCCACCCTGAGCCGCTATCTCTCACCAAATCTCTTGAAAGAGATCGTGGAAACCGGCCGTTTTGAAAAGCTGGGCGGCGAACGCGTGCGCACCTGTATTTTATTCACGGATATTCGCGGCTTCACCAAGCTCTCCGAACGGATGTCGCCCGAGCAGATGGTTTCGCAGCTCAACGAGTATTTTGAAGAGATGTCTCAGGTGATTTTCAAATACGATGGCACGCTCGACAAGTACGTGGGTGATCTGGTCATGGTGCTTTTTGGCGTGCCCAAAGCCATGACCGACGCCTCGGCCCGCGCCATTCGCACGGCCATTGAGATGCAGAAGCGCATTCGCACGTTGAACAAGAAATGGACCGCCGAAGGCAAGCCCAACTTCGGGGTCGGAATGGGAATCAATACCGGCGACGTGATTTTTGGCAATATTGGCTCCAGCCAAGCCATGGGCTTGACGGTCATCGGTGACAACGTGAACTCGGCCCAGCGTCTGGAAGCCTATGCCAGCGCCGGCGAAATACTGATCTCCGAGGCGGTGCAGCTCGAAGTGGCCGAGAACGGCTTCAAGCTTGCGCGGCTGGGGCTGCTCGAGGTTAAGGGTAAACAGATAGTTGCTTACCGGGTCGAGTACGATTGAATGCTGAAGGCCATTGTTCAGGAGCTGCGCACGGCTTATGGCTGTCACACGATTCTGCTCTATGGCTCGCGGGCTCGCGCCGAGCAGGATTCGGGCAGCGACTACGATGTAGCCGGCATTCGCGAAGCCGGTGAGGTGATTCATGACGCCCGTCTGTTTCAGGGTGGTTACCTCGACGCCTTCATCTATTCCGAAAAAGACCTCGAGCCCCTCAAGCCCGAGATGATCCGGCTTCGGTCGGCCGTGATTCTGGTTGAGAAGGGTGATGACGGCACTCGTCTGATCGCGCGTGCCGCCGAGCTCTTCAAGGCCGGTCCAAAGCCGCTGCGCGAGGACGAGGCCACCGCGCTGCGCGCCTGGATCGGAAAAATGCTGGTGCGCATTTCGCGGGGCGGGCCCGAAGATGTCGAGGCCAACTATCGGCGCGTGTGGCTGCTTCACGACCTGCTTGAGATTTATTTCAAGCTGCGCGGCACGTGGTATCTGGGGCCCAAAGAAAGTCTGGCGTGGCTGCGCAGTAACGATGCGGCGACTTATCGGGCTTTTGAGAATGCGCTGGCACCGGATAGCTCGCGCGGCGCGATTCGTATCCTGGCCGAGCGGGTGCTGGGCTAGGCCGGCTTTGTTTGGTCGCCCCATGCCAGACTTGTGGGATCACTAATTCGACTTGCAATGTTCGCTCGCATCAGTTATGACGCATTGCATCAATACAATTGGAGAAGTAATGCTCATCAGTAAGAAGGCTTTCTGCGCGCTTTTGGCTTTGGTCGTTGTTCAGGCTACGGGCTGCGGCCCAACCCCTGACCCCGTTACGCCGCCTCCTGGTCCCGTGGCTCCAGATGCGGCCACAGTACAGGCCGCCGCTGGCATTACCAAAGACCTGCCCGGTGCGAACGTCTCCTTCAGCTCCAATACCGGCCAGATTGCCCTGGTCACCAGCCCTGGGCTCGCCAATGTTCAGCCGGGCATTACGCCAGCCCCTTTGACCGAATCGCGAGGCACTGATGAAAATGCTCGCGCCAGCGGTATGCTTGAGTTTTTCAGCCGTTACAAAGGCGCCTTCAATCTGACCGACGCGGCCGGCGAGCTGCGCATCGCGCGCGATCCCATCAACGATCAGCAATTCACGCAAGCCGGCGCGCTGGCCCCGGCGCTGGGAGCAGCCTCGGGAATGCAGATCCAGCACCTGCACCGCACCTTTAATGGCGTGCATGTCTACGGCCAGTTCGCCACGGGCGTGTTCGACGGCCAGGGCAATCTTCAGAGTTTGATTACTCGATTGCTGCCCATTCCTTCGAGCGTCGTATTCCGGCCCACGCTTGATGCCGCTGGTGCTTTTGCGTTGGTAAATAGCGCACAGGCACGCCGTCAGGTTACAACCTACACACTGGACGGCAAGCTTCAGGATGTCGATGCCGCTGACGACTCGTCGGTTGCCACGCCTGACCATGCCGAAGAGCTGATCCTGCTGCCCATCGAGCGCAGCTCGGGCCGTATGGGCGTTGTGCACGCGGATGTCGATTATCGTCTGACCTATGAAGTGCGCATGCGTTCGGGCGCTGACCGCACTCATGCCTGGGTTGACGCGGTTACCGGCGAAATCATGAATTTCCGCTCTGACACACCGTCGGGCTGGTGGGATGCGGGTAATGACCAGCTTGCGGGCGCTAATGACGAGCTCAATAATTTTCAGCTCTTCCTGACCGATCTTTTCAGCAACAACTGGTACATGGCCATAACGGGCAACGGATTTTCATCCAACTGGTTAGGCTCCGGCAACTTCGTGTCGATGGACAATCTTTACGCCGCCACGAATCGCAACAAGTTTACAGCCACGCCCATCAGTATTCCAAGCACGCTCAATGGGGCGGCCAACTACTGGAATAACGATCCAACCTTTAACGCCAACACTACGGCGGGCGCTCAGCTGCGTCAGTCGTCGCATTTTCTAAAAAACATAGCCGCAGCCGAAGACTGGTATGCCGCCCGCAATTGGGTGGGCTGGGATGGCCAGAGCGGAACTTTCTATGCCGCCATCGGCATGAAGAAAAGCGCGGCAGCTGGTGAAGACCTGAATGCCTGGGGCGGCAACGGCACGCTTGGTCTGGGCGGCGCCATCACGAAGACCAACCAGTATCTGGGCTCTTCGCAGATGGTAATCGGTCACGAATTCACTCACAGCGTAATCAGCGCCACCAGCGCGTTGGAATATCACGACGAGTCGGGCGCAACCAATGAAGCCATGGCCGACATTATCGGCATGGCGATGGTTTCCAAGGGTGACACGTTTTCCAGCACGATAGTCGGCGGCGACGTCGGCTTTCCGATTCGCGACATGAAGGACCCGACAATCTACAGTCAGCCCGACCGTTATTCGAATTATGTCGTGACGACGACCGATTCCAACGGCGTGCATACGAACAGCGGCATCTTCAATAAGGCGCATGGGTTGCTCGTTTTGGGCGGCACTTTCAACGGCGTAACGGTGGCCCGAATCGGCATGGGCGAAACAGAAAAAATCCTGCGCCTCGCGATGATTTACAAAACCTATCCGACGACCGCCAGCATGCAGGAGTTCGCCAACGGCGTGCTCGGTATGTGCGCCATCACGGATGCCATCAATCAGGTTTTCGGCGACACGCACTATGGCGTGATCTGCAAACAGTTTCGCAAGGCATATCAGGCCGTCGAAGTGCTGCCGCGGGAAAAGATTATCGCAGTTTCGAACAAATATATTCAACAGCTGGATCAGATTTTACAGGCCGGCGTGACGAACAAATCCTACGCGCCCGCTGATCTTTCGAAGCTTAAAGTAACCCTGATCGACGCCAATGGCGCCGAAAACGTGGCTGAAATCGCCCAGGTGCTTGGCGACGACGGTCAGACCGCCACGGTTCTTAACCCTGGCGACACGGGCCGGGTCATGGTGAAGCTGCCAACGCCACTTGCAAATTCGCTGAGTAAAAACACCAGCGCCTTGAAAGTGCGTATTGAGCTTGCGGGTGACGGCGTTTCGGCCGATCAAAACTACCTCAAAGAGATCTCAACCGTTGTTGGCTCGGACTACGCTGGCGTCAAGCCGGTTTACACGTTTACTCAAAACCAGGGCGTCAACCTGGGCGTGAGTATCGAGAACCGCAAAGGCACCTCCTATCCGGCCAATCTGAGTGCCGCCCTGCTTTATCGCGCAACTTCCAATGGAGCTTTTACCACGTTGGGTGAGGCCAGCCTCGGCACTGACGTCTCGACCAGCTCACCGGTAACGCTGAAGCTGGCCGACGGAGTGGTCTTCAACGCAACTCTCACGCCGGTTTTTCTGCAATCCGGATCTGAAATTCCGGGCATGCCGGGCCGGTACCAGGTCTGGTTCAATGCTCAGGGCGGTTTGCCCGAGCTTAATGATCACAGCCAGTACTACGCGCTCATTGATCCACGCGACGTGAACACCGAGCTCGACAAGACCAATAATCTGGTTTGCCTCAACTGTCGCGTACCGGGTCAGGCGCAGGGTGATACGAACGGCGTGATCGTGCGTTTTCCTTACAATGCGCCCGTGATGTCGATGTTTCCGACGACGTTTCTTGCCGCCGCAGCTCAGCTGCCGGCTGATTTTCGCGTGCCTTTTGCGGTTCAGGAAATTCTGGCGCCTCGCCTGAACTTCAAGACGATCATCAACGCCCAGTAAGATACAGGAACGCCGCCGCGTAGCATGCGGTAGTCAGACTGTAATAAGTAAACGCGGTCAGGAGTCCGGCTGACTTCTCGAACTTCTCATCGCGCGCCAGCAGCTGTGGCGGCTGACGACGGTCGTGCAGTGCGAGGACGGTTCTTTGAATGGCCGCAAGCACCAGCCAGATCGCGCCCGCTGCAGCTATGGCCAGCACCAGCGGTTCGAGCAGCTGACGGGTAACGTCCACCCACGGCAGAGAGGACAGGTCGCGCGTCGTAAGATATTTGATGGCGTTTGGCAGCAGCACGCCAAAAACGACGGGAAACAGCAAATGCCTGACCAGCAGCCTGCGGCCCTGGCGCAGATATTCCCATGCGCGCGCCGCGCGGAAATCGGCGAGCTGGAGTTTGCGGTGAAGGGAGGCCGACTCGCGAGGCGTGAGCAGCGCGGGGTTCGACATTTCGAGTGCGGCGACCAGCCCGCTCAGCCCCATGAGCGTAATGGAAATTCGAATGCGGCTGCCATCTTTGAGCTGCAGCATCAGGCGGTTACCAACAACGGGCAGCCAGGCCAGGCTGACTCGCGTGACCTCGTGCAGGCCGGCCTGAGTTTGTTTTCCGTCGCGGTCGATAAGAAAACGATCCTGGAAAAGTTGGGCGGTCAGAAAAGCCCGGGGTTGATAGTAGAAAAATGCGATGAGAAAGGGCAACAGGCTGGCCGCGCAGCCAAGCGCCGCGGTTCGATAGCCCCGGCTGATATCGTCCGGGTTCTCATGACAGATCCAATACGTTGCGAAGCAAAAGGACAGATAGACGATCGAGCCGCTGGCCAGCATGAGCACCCAATAGAGAAATTCGTAGCTTTGACCCGTCTTGAGGGAACTAGGCTCGGCTTCAGCAATGTCGTTCATTATAAGCACCCTATCGGAAGAAGGCTGCGGTTGCTTGATTAACGAGCGGCAATTGCTTGATTTTATGGATAATTCTTGACGGTAGCCCGGGGCGAGGTAGCCTGTTTCGAGCACCTATGAAGCGAGAACATCTGAGAGAACCGCCAGCGATCCAAGAGCACCACGTGAAGTTGCCAGATCAGCTCGGGCGCATTCTGGGGGCCGACCGCGTTCATGCACGCAAGATTACAGGGCGAGGAATTCGCGTAGCGGTGATTGATTCAGGCTTTTACCCGCATCCTTATTATCAGGCCCGGGGCTATCGTATCCGCCACATCCCTACTCGCAAAGAGCGCAAGCCCCAGGTGGACGAGTATGGTCATGGCACCGCCCAGCTGGCGAGCCTGTTTGCGGTTTCGCCGGATGTCGAGGCGCTCGTGATCAAGTGCATGGACCGCGATCCGTCGTACGCTCTGGAAAAGGCGATTGCCCTGCGGCCCGATATTCTGAGCTGCGCCTGGGGTTTCAATATCGATCATCACGAGGCGGGTTTGAGTCCGCGCCCTGTTCCCGCTCAATATCATAAGATGCAGCGCCTGATTCGCGAGGCCCATGACCAGGGAATTGTCATCGTGGCAGCCGGCGGCAATGGCCAGCACGCTTTTCCGGGCAGTATGCCCGAGGTGATTGCGGCCGGTGGCATCTACTACGCGCCCGACGGCAAGTTCCATCAGTCTGAAATCTCGTCGCGTTTTGAGAGCAGTTTTTTTCCGGGACGCATGGTGCCGGATGTCTGTGGCATTGTGGGCGACCTGCCGCATGGCCGGCTTTTGCTCGTGCCGGTGCCGCCCAAAGCCAAGCTTGCGCGTCGACCAGGTTTTGCGACCATTGCCGCGGGTGCCGCTTCGGATGTGGGCAGTGGCTGGGCAATGTTCAGCGGAACGTCGGCGGCGACGGCGATGATTTCAGGCGCCTGTGCGCTTTTGCTGCAATACTCGCCCAAGCTTTCGCCTACGCGTATCAAAGCCATCTTGAAAGATGGCGCGCGTCTGCTGCCCGAAAGCGGGTGCCGTCTGCTCGATGTGGATGGCGCTTTTCGTTCAATTATTGGCTGAAGGCGGAGGCAGCTTCGGGCGCGGCAGCTCGAAAACTTCGCGTATCGGGCAATAGCTCATGCCGGCCAGCCGTGCGATGGGTTTGACCTTATCGAGCTGTATTCGTCCATTTTCGTAAACACCGGGGGCGAAATGCGCATACACGATTTTGCCGATCACCACATGGCCGCTGCCGGGGCCGCCGGGACCAACTTTCACGATTTCGATAAGCTCGCATTCAAAGGTTACCGGCGCTTCGGCTACGCGAGGCACGTCCAGCTTTATACAGCGCGCCGGGCTCAGGCCCACGACATTGAACTCGTTCACCTCGGGCGGGTAGTCGGCCGACGACTGATTCATCTGAGTGGCCAGGTCTTCGCTTACAATATTCACCGCGAATTCTTTTACCTCGCGAATATTGCGTAACGTATCTTTTTCGCGGCCATCGGCGTGATTCACTGGGCAGAAGAGCAGCGAAGGCGGATTGCTGCAGACGCCGTTGAAAAAGCTGAAGGGTGCAAGATTCAGCCGGCCTTCGAGTGAAAGGGTGCTGACCCAGGCAATCGGCCGCGGCACGATTGCGCCGACTAACAGCCGATAGGCGTCGGCGACGCTAAGCGTGGAGACATCGAGTTCGGTGATGCTGCTCATGGTGTCGTTTTCCAGGAATCTTTGTAGGTGGCGAGCTCGGATTTTTTGGCCAGCTCAAAGGGCTTGAGCGGACGAAAGGTGTCGATCATGACGGCGTACTCTTGCAGATAATCTTTTTTTAGCTGATTTTCGAGGGCCTTGGGATGGGGACCATGATGAATCCCTTGTGGATGAAACGTCACCATGCCCGGTTTGATGTTGGTGCGGCTGAAGAAGTCGCCATCGTGATAGAAGATCACTTCGTCGTATTCGATATTGGTGTGGAAGAACGGCACGCGCATCGCCTTGAGGTCTTCGGTTTCAGTCGGCCGCGGCGCAAACGTACAAAGCACGAAGCCGTCAGCCACCAATGTCGTGTGCACGCTGGGCGGCAGGTGATAGCGCGGGCTCACGATCGGGCGGATGTCTTCGACGTTCAGACGCCAGGGAAAAAGATCGCCTTTCCAGCCGTCAACGTCGAGCGGGTTGTGCGGGTAGAAGACCGAGGTGTATTCATTCTCGCGCTTGATGACGACTTCCCATTCCTTACCCGTGGTGGCGGGTGCGGTCGAGGGGCCGGCTTCGGGAATCTCAATGACGCCCGGATCGTAAAATGCGTTGCGGCCGAGCTGGCCGCGATCGGGAATTGAAAGTTCGCTCAGCGATTCAATCAAAAGATAAAACTGCTTGGTGCCCTCTGGATAAAAGCGATACGTCGTGCCGCGCGGAATGATCAGGTAGTCGCCCTTGCGATATTTCAGCGGACCATAGTCGGTCTCGAGCAGCCCTTTGCCTTCGTGAATGAACCAGCACTCATCGCCATCGGCGTTGCGTGCGAAGTGCGGCATGGCTTTGGTGGGATTATAGAGCCACAACCGCACGTCATTATTGCCCAGAAATGGCTGCGGGCGTTCCACGGCCGAATCGGTCACCGTATTGAGATCGTAGGCATGCGGCTGCAACGGCCCGTTGATGCGCGTCCAGCCCGTGGGTGCGTGCGTGCGGTACAGATGGCTGACATGGCCAAAAAAACCCTGGCGGCCGTGCTCTTCTTCAAAGGTGCCAGCCGGCAGATCCACGTGCGCCTGACGCGCGATGCGACCAGACTTGTGCGGAATCATGGGGGGCAATCGTCTACTCATGGCAAGGAGTCTAGTAACGCGCTTCCGGCTTGTCCAGTGCGGGCTTTTTGTGCAATACCTTCTAGTCTATGAAACTGGTGACCTATTTGTTTGAAGGCCGTGAGTGCGTGGGCAGCCTGTCCGGTGACCGCATTCAGGAGATGAACGTCGATTCCGTACTCGCATTCATCAAGAATCCAACCGCCAAGCCTGGCTCGAAGTCCGTCGCACTTAAAGATGTGCGGCTGCTGTCGCCTGTTCCGCGCCCACCCTCGATGCGCGACGGATACGCTTTTCGGCAGCACGTGGCTACCGCACGGCGCAATCGTGGCCTGGAGATGATTCCGGAGTTTGACCAGTTTCCGGTTTTTTACTTCACCAATCATCAGGCGGTTACGGGCCCTGGTGATGTCGCTGTGCAGAAAGAGCATCTCAACAAGCTCGACTTCGAACTCGAAGTGGCCATCGTCGTCGGTAAAGAAGGCCGCAACATCAAGGTTGCTCAGGCCGACGAGTACATCTTCGGCTACACGATCATGAACGACTGGTCGGCGCGTGCGCTGCAAATGGAAGAGATGAAGCTTAATCTGGGGCCCGCCAAAGGCAAAGACTTCGCCACCTCGCTCGGCCCTTGGCTCGTCACGCGTGACGAGCTGCTCGAATCGGGCCGGCTGAAGAAAACGCCGCGTGGCGAAGTGCTGGACGCGAAGATGACTGCTGTGCTGAACGGCAAGCAGTATTCCGAAGGCAACGTCAAGCAGATGGACTGGACCTTTGCGCAAATTCTGGAGCGTGCAAGTTACGGGGTAACCCTTTATCCGGGCGACGTGATCGGCTCGGGCACGGTGGGCACTGGTTGCTTTCTCGAACTCAATGGCTCCAAGATCACGGATAATCTGTGGCTGAAGCCGGGCGACGAGATGGTGCTCGAAGTTGAAGGCTTGGGACGGCTTGAAAACAAGATCGTCCTAGTTGGAGATTGAGGGAGATTGAGCGCAATGCAAAACCTGACCCTGTATCACTATTGGCGTTCCAGCTCTTCCTGGCGTGTGCGTTGGGCCTTGGAGCTCAAGGGTCTTAAGGCTGCCTACGTTCACGTTGATCTGCTGAACGGCGAAAGCGAAAGCACGGAGCATCTGGCGCGTAATCCACTGGGTTACGTGCCGGTGCTGGATGTGGGGGGCCGCAACCTCATCGAATCGGTGGCCATTATCGAATGGCTCGAGGAAAACAGCCCCTCGCCGCAGCTTTACCCCGGCGACTCCTGGCAACGTGCGCACATTCGTTCGCTGATCGAAGTCATCAACGCGGACACTCAGCCCGTGCAGAACCTGAACGTGCTCGATCACTATTCGCAAGATCCGGCCAAGCGCAAGGAGTGGAATCAGCATTTTATTCGGCGCGGGCTTGAGGCGTTTCAGGCTTTGGCGGCGCCGCACGCCGGGCTTTTTTCGGTGGGCAATCTGCCGACGGCCGCTGACGTGTTTCTGGTTCCGCAGTGTTACAATGCCTTGCGCTTTGACGTGGATCTCAAAGAGTTTCCGTTGATCGCGCGCGTGAATGAGTGGGCGCTGCAGACGCCCGAGGCTTTGGCGTCGCATCCTGATCGTTATAAGCCCTAAGAAGAGCGGTCTGCGGACACGCGGGCAGTCAGTGCGGGCAGCAGACTCAGGGTTTGGCAGCCATACCCGACGTCCGAAACCCGAAACCCGATCATTACCCAAAATGTTGCAATAATTGCCGGGGCCCTGGCCACCATTTTAAGTTCTCCACGCGATCCCCGATAAGTCTCCTAGAGAATTCTCTCAATAGTATAGCTATTCGGCGGGGGACCAGCTCAATGAGCGACAAGATTACGGATGCATCAACCGAAGAAACCAAAAAGATCGAGAAGATCGAGCCGCGTGGCGACGGTCCAAGCATTGTGAGCCTTGCCGGGTTCAACTCCGACAAGAAAAAGGCTCTGGTGAACGGACAAAGTCAGACCGGGGGCTTTAGCAGCCACATGCGGCCCGACCTGGCGCGAAGCGCGGTAATCTATCTTGAGCAGGAAGATCCAAAACGCCGCCATCGCGAAAAGGTCGTGTGTGCGGTGAATGTGGGCGACTTTGAACTTCGCTATCCGGTGAATCCAGCCGAGCCCGAAAAGATGGCCGAAGACGGCCGCACCCTTCGCCGCAAAATGTGGGACGAGGCCGTGGAAGCGCTGATTCGAGTCACCGCGGAAACGGGACTCAATCCAAAGTTCGTGAAAAACGATAAAAACTCGTGCCGCCTGACCCTGAAGCAGGAGGCGGTGAGCTCGCCCGACCAGGCGCCTGACGAATACTTCGCAATGGAGCTTTTCTACTGCTCGGAGTTCGAGCTCGAGAAGCGCAAACTTGATCACGTCAAACGCATCGACAAGTTCAGCGACGACGTGCGCGACTGCAAGACGCTGATGTTCAACTGGCGTACGAGCAATCAGAAAAAGAAAGAGCTGATGGACCAGATCGGCGCGCTCGAGCGCGATAAAAATTTCTTTCTGGCGACGAGCCCCGATCCACGCGAGATGGACAGCGGCCTGATTTTCAAGATCGAGCTCTTCACGCTTAAGGAATACGGCCTCGTCAAAGAAAAGCTGCGTTCTATTCTGGGCCGCTATATGGACGAGCTTTCGAAGATCGCCGCCGAAAACGGCACCTCGATTCCGGCTTCGCTCAAAAAAATCGCCTAAGCGATCTGATCAGCGTACGTGATCGATCTTTACGTCGACTCCGCCGGCACCCGGGTGTGCGGGATTCTTCGCGAAGGTCCCTTCCAAATCTCCAGCCGCCGCAATCGCATTTCCCGATTTCGATAAACGAGCCAGCACCATCAGCTTGCCACCCGCCTCAAAGCCCGGCGTACCCTGAAACATCGCGTCTTCCGGCCCCAGCACATACTTCACCGGGAAGTGGGGGTTTACGATGCGTTTGACCGCGGTCGGTGGGCCCGCCGGCTGCGTGCGGGCGATGATGTAAAGGGTATCGGTGGCGGAAACCTGTCCGGCCAGCGCCGGCGCCACCGTAATCGTTCCCGAGAGCTTGCCCGGTATGGCGGCGGCGTTTGCGCTGACGGCCAGCACGAGCAAGCCGGCCAGACTGATGAATGCAGGTTTTTGCATGAGGGCTGCTCCTTTCAAGGATCTGAACAGTCTCTGGTTGCCCCGCATTTTGGGCAAACAAGGCGACAGTGTATTTCGCGAACAACCATGCCGCACGAATCGCAGCTGCCTTCTAATGAGGCACCGAGACTTTTCGGGGCAGCGCGCTTGCGCGGTTTAGGCGCAGGCTTGGGGGCGGCTTTCGTTTTCTTGGTTTTCACGACTACTCGAGGCTAGCATATTTCAAAAAGAAATTCATGCGGGCGTCGTTCCGGGCAAAGGCCCGCAGATTGTCGAGGTAGGGCTGGCAGCTGGGCCACATCTTGACGATTTCCTGACGGTACTGCCGAATGCGGCGTAAAGCGGCTTGTTCCACGACGTTGTGCGCCGTCTGCGCGTCGGGCGTCGAGTAGTGAGACAGGTCGGGTGCCAGCATTTTGGGATATTCGAAATCGCGATACCGATAAATGCGGGCCCGGCCCGTGAGACGCTTGCCCCGTCGCTGCCAGCTTACCGGCACTAGAAGGCGCCGGATCACCAGCTGCTGCGCGCGCAGCCAGGCCGGTGCATCGCGGGGAGTGCTGGTGTCGAAGTCGATCGTGAATTCGAGGGGCCGATAGTCCACGACCTGTTCTTCGGAAAGGCGAAAGTCAGTATCAAAAGGCAACTCGAGCGGGATGGAATGGCGCGAGCTCTTCCACTGGGCCATGAAGCGGATTTTTTCGAGATGAAAGCCCGAATGTTTTTCGGCCGAACGCACGAGGTCTGCGCGCAGGCTGGCCAGCAGTGCGCGGCTGTCTTTGGTGTCGTCGCGCGCCGTGGGCACGCGCTGATAGATGTTCATGCCGCTGAACTCCCGCTCCTGTTTGGCCACGTCTTTGGCCAGGCTGGCGTGGTTCTCGATGGTCAGCTCAATCTGGTTGCGGACCAGTTCCAGGTGGTGGGCCACCTTCTCGTAAGCGATGTCGGACTGCTGGGATGGAACCGCGGAGAAGGCCGTGGGCAAGGCCAGAAGCAGCATTACGAATAGCATGAGCAAACCTCTTGGTGACGTTGAATAGGGGCGAACCTAGCGCGCCAGTTTTGGTCGGTAAACCTTCACAGCTGTGATGAGGTTGTGAAGGTTTTGATGTCGCAATGCGGCGGCTTTACTCCCAAATAAATCATTTTGGCAAAATATTTCTTGCACTCGATAAATGCCCTACTAGACTGAAACTGTCTGAACGGAGGAGGGGAGTATGGGGAACGAACTTTTTACAGAAGTGACGGACCTCACAGGACTTCCAAAGAGCCTTATTTCAGAGGAGCTCGTATCGATTCTAGGAAGAGTTGGTACTTCTCCTCACGCAGTCACATTGGAAGACTTGCGTAAGGCAATGGCGACGTATCTCACGGAAGTGATCGGGCCAAACCTGAACGAAGATGACGAGCAGGATGTCGTCATGCAGGGACAGCCCGTTTCGACGCCAAAGTCTGAAGAATAGGCCGGAAGCCTGTGCGAGGAAATTAGTGAGGCATGCGTGGCCATTCGTGGCCACGCTTATGTCCCTTTTCTGGCGCCAGCTTGTCGCCTGCCGTTTGTCGCCTGATTGATGACCGAAGTATTTTGGTGTGCCTTGACCGTTCGTTATTTTTCTTCCTGAGTAGGCAAATTACCGCATCGCGGTGGTTAAGTGCTCAAAATTACCCAGAAATTCCCAGAAAACCTTTGATAACCGATTCAAATATATGCACTATGATCGGACCAATTCTGATGAGAACAATCACCGAATTTTTATCAACGACCGATAAGCAAGTTATACTGAAATCTGCAATAGGAGGCTTCTGAGCATGGACAAGAGGCAGGCTTTGGATGTCATTTCCCAATATATTCCGAACCCCATCGTGGTCGAGCAGACCGCAAGGGGCGAGCGACAATACGATATTTACAGCCGGCTGCTCATCGATCGCATTCTTTTTCTCGGTACCGAAGTCAATGATACCGTGGCGAATTTGCTGGTCGCTCAGATGTTTTTTCTTGAGAGTCAGGATCCCGATAAAGACATCCATCTGTACATCAACTCTCCGGGCGGTTCGGTTTCAGCCGGCCTGGCGATTTATGATGTGATGCAATTCATCAAATGCGACGTCTCCACGTACTGCCTTGGAATGGCTGCCAGCATGGGTTCACTGCTGCTGACCGCCGGAGCCAAGGGCAAGCGTCACGCGTTGCCGCACAGCCGAATCATGATCCATCAGCCGCTGGGCGGCGCACGGGGTCAGGCCAGCGACATTGAGATCCAGGCGCGCGAGATCCTTTATCTGAAAGATAAGCTCAATCAGATATACAATAAACACAGTGGCGTGCCGGTCGAGAAGATCAAGCAGGACACCGATCGCGACAATTATATGTCCGCGGAAGAGTCCGTAAAATACGGCCTGATCGACAAAGTGCTCGAAAATCGCGATAACGTAAAATAAATAGAGGCGGGAACCGAGAATGGAAAAAAAGTACGGTGATGGATTCGGTAATCTGTGCTGTTCATTTTGCGGAAAAAATCAGCGCGAAGTAAAAAAGCTGATCGCTGGTCCGACAGTCTACATCTGTGATGAGTGCATTGAGCTTTGCAATGACATCATCGCCGAAGAGGGCCAGAAGGAAGCGCAGAAGCAGACGACGGAAAAAATTCCGAAGCCCCAGGAGATCAAACTCATTCTTGATGAGTATGTGATCGGCCAGGAGCGCGCGAAGAAGGTTCTTTCGGTTGCCGTTTACAACCATTACAAGCGCATTCAGCACAAGCCGAACCCCCGCGACAAGGATTCGGTCGAGCTGGCCAAATCCAACATCCTGCTTATCGGTCCGACTGGTTCGGGCAAGACCTTGCTGGCTCAGACGCTGGCCAAGCTCCTGAACGTGCCGTTCGCCATGGCTGATGCCACGACCCTTACCGAAGCCGGTTATGTCGGTGAAGACGTCGAAAACATCATCCTGAATCTTCTGCAGAACTGCGACTTCAATGTCGAGCGCGCGCAGAAGGGCATCGTCTATATCGACGAAGTCGACAAGATCGCCCGTAAAAGCGAGAACCCGTCCATCACCCGCGACGTCAGCGGTGAAGGCGTGCAGCAGGCTTTGCTGAAAATTCTCGAAGGCACGGTCGCCTCGGTTCCACCAAAGGGCGGCCGCAAGCATCCACAGCAAGACTATATTCAGGTCGATACGACGAATATCCTGTTTGTGGTCGGCGGCGCGTTTGTTGGTCTGGACAAGGTCATCGGCGCTCGCAAGGGCAAGCGCAGCCTGGGGCTGGCCGCGAAAATCGAAAGCAAAGAGAAGGATTCGTTTTCGATCACGCTGGCACAGGTTGAGCCAGAGGATCTGATCAGATTCGGCCTTATCCCTGAGTTCGTCGGACGAGTTCCGGTGCTCGCGACTCTTGAAGAGCTTGATGAAGCCTCGCTGGTCGAGATTCTGCGCAAGCCCAAGAACGCGCTCACCAAACAGTACATCAAGCTGTTGAACTATGACGGAGTCGAGCTTGAGTTCAGCGAAGACGCCATTCACGAGATCGCCAAAGAGGCTCTCAAGCGCAATACCGGCGCCCGCGGCCTGCGTGCGATCATGGAAGCGGCCATGCTTGACGTGATGTATGAAATTCCAAACAAGACCAACGTGAAGCGAGTCATCGTCACGAAGGATTGCATCTCCAAGGGCGAACGCCCTGCGATTATCCTGTCTGAAGGCGAGCCAGCTGCCGCCAAAGCCAAGGACACCGCGGCCGAATCGGCCTGAGACTCAGCGTTTGCGTAGTTTGGATTTGAAAGTTTTACGAAGGGCCGAGAGCTTAACCAGCTCCCGGCCCTTCAAGTCTCAGCTGCTCAAATGGGTGGGCAACAAGCAGCGGTTCGCTCATGAGATCGTTTCCTGTTTTCCGGCCCAGTTTAATGTCTACCGCGAGCCATTTCTGGGCAGCGGTGCCGTGCTGGGAACGCTCGCACCCCGCGTTGCAGTGGCCTCGGACGTCTTTGAGCCGCTGGTGCAGCTTTGGCAGACGCTTCAAGGCGACCCCGAATGTTTGAAACGCTGGTATCGTGAGCGCTGGCACTTCGTGCAAGACGGTCTGAAAACCGCACAGTACGAAAAGATCAAGGCGCGCTACAATGCCAGCCCCAACGCCGCCGACTTACTTTTTCTCTGCCGCTCGTGTTACGGCGGGGTTGTGCGATTCAGAAAGGCCGACGGGCATATGAGTACGCCCTGTGGCGTGCACGAGCCCATCTCGCCCGACAGCTTCGCCCGTCGCGTCGAGCTGTGGCACGCACGAGTTGGTGGCAGCAGTTTTTTGCACCTTGACTACAAAGATGCAATGCTTGCCGCGCGCAGCGGCGACCTTATCTATTGCGACCCACCGTACAGTCACAGCCAGACGATCTTGTATGGCGCGCAGTCGTTTAATCTTTCGCAGCTCTTTGAGGTGATTGCGGAGTGCAAAAGAAGGGGAGTCTACGTTGCGCTAAGCATAGACGGCACGAAGAAGTCCGGAAATATGCTGTGCGAGCTGCCTATACCACCTGGTCTTTTTGCGCGTGAAAGCCTGGTAAACTGCGGCCGTGCGATGCTCAAGCGCTTGCAGATGAAACAGCGCACCCTCGAAAATGAGGTCGTCGCGGATCGCCTGCTGTTGACCTATTAGTTAGGCTGGGCGGCAAGTGCGCTGCGCCTAATACGTCACCAGATTTTCAAAAAAATATACGGAAAAAAACGAAGTCGTCTTGATCAGAAAAATTTTCCGCTAATGGCTGTCTTTTCGCGTCTTTAGGCGCTCGGAATTGGGTCCGGTTTGACATCAATCCAGCCGTATGTTCAAGTTAAACCAAGGGAGAGGAGGTTGGGAATGAATCCCGATCTCCGCAAATCACGGATATGACGACTCGCGATGGCTCGAAAGACGGCCCCTCTTCTAAGGAACCTAAAGAAAGTAAGAAACCAGCTAAACACCAGATCCCCCTTCTCCCTTTGCGGGACGTAATCATCTTCCCGCACATGGTTGTGCCACTTTTCGTAGGGCGCGAAAAGTCGATCAACGCATTGGAAGAAGCAGTGACCAAGAAGCTGGATCTTTTCCTGGTCGCTCAGAAGCAGGCAGGCACGGTTAACCCGACGGACAAGGATATTTACACCGTTGGTACGATCGGCTCGATTTTGCAAATTCTGAAGCTGCCCGACAACACCGTAAAGGTGCTGGTCGAAGGCAAGCGCCGCGCGATGATCGTCAATCACGTGGACAATGACCGCTTCATTGAAGTGGAAGTCGAAGAGATCGTCGAGCGTGTCGATGCCAGCGTGGAAATCGAAGCGCTGGTCCGTTCGCTCAAGAACGTCTTCGAAACCTATGTGAAGCTCAACAAGCGTATCCCGCCCGAAATGCTGATGAGCGTTTCGACGGTGGAAGACCCTTCAAGGCTGGCCGACATCATCGTCGCGCACCTGAATCTGAAGCTCGAAGACAAGCAGGAGATTCTCGAAATTTCCGACGCCGCCAAGCGTCTGGAAAAGCTGCTGGCCCTGATGCAGGGCGAGATCGAAATCCTGCAAGTCGAACGTCGCATCCGCACCCGCGTGAAGAAGCAGATGGAGAAGTCTCAGAAAGAGTACTATCTCAACGAGCAGATGCAGGCGATTCAGAAAGAGCTCGGCGAAAAAGACGAGTTCAAAGCAGAACTTGCCAATATCGATAAGCAGATTCGCACGAAGAAGATGTCCAAGGAAGCGACCGAAAAATGCACCAAGGAGCTCAAGAAGCTTCGCATGATGTCGCCCATGTCGGCTGAAGCCACGGTGGTTCGTAACTACATCGACTGGATCATCTCGATTCCCTGGAGCGAAACCACTGAAGACAAGAACGACCTGGCCTCGGCCGAGCATATCCTCGAGGAAGATCATTACGGCCTTGAAGATGTGAAAGAGCGCATTCTCGAGTATCTCGCGGTGCGCAGCCTGAACGAGAACGCCAAAGGTTCGATTCTTTGCTTTGCCGGCCCACCGGGCGTTGGCAAGACGTCGCTGGCCCGCTCCATCGCGCAGGCGCTCGGACGCAAGTTCGTACGTTGCAGCTTGGGCGGCGTGCGTGACGAAGCCGAGATTCGCGGCCATCGCCGCACCTATGTCGGCGCCTTGCCGGGCAAGCTCATTCAATCGATGAAAAAAGCCGGCACGGTCAACCCCGTGTTCCTGCTCGATGAAGTCGATAAAATGTCGATGGATTTCCGGGGCGATCCTTCAAGCGCGTTGCTTGAGGTGCTTGATCCGGAGCAGAACAAGAACTTCGGCGACCATTATCTTGAGGTCGACTACGATCTCTCGAAGGTGATGTTCATTCTTACGGCGAACTCGCTGCACAACATCCCTCGGCCGCTGCTTGATCGTATGGAGGTCATCACGATCTCGGGTTACACCGACATCGAGAAGTTCAACATCGGTCGCAAGTACCTTATTCCGAAGCAGATCGCCGAGCATGGTCTTACGCCCAAGCAGATCGATATCAGCGACAAGACGCTCGAAGGCGTCGTGCGCTCATACGTAAAGGAAGCTGGCGTTCGTCAGCTGGAGCGCACCATGGCAACGCTTTGCCGCAAGGTGGCCCGCCAGGTCGTGACCCGCAAGGAAAAGAAAAAACCCGAGAAACAGATCAAGGTGACGAGCAAGCTGCTCGAGACTTACCTGGGGCCGCCAAAGTATCTGGCAACCATGGCCGAGGAAAAGAACGAGGTTGGTCTGGTCAACGGCTTGGCTTGGACCGAAGTCGGCGGCGACATGCTGCAGATCGAAGTTCAAACCTATCCGGGCAAAGGCAAGCTCACCATCACCGGCAAGCTGGGTGAGGTCATGCAGGAATCGGCGCAAGCTGCCTTCTCGTATGTCCGCGCACGCAGCGACTTGCTGGGGCTGGATCGGGAGTTCTTTGAAAAGAACGACATTCATATCCACGTTCCCGAAGGCAGCGTGCCCAAGGACGGTCCTTCGGCCGGTGTAACGATGGCAACGGCAATCGCTTCGGCCTTCACTAAGATTCCTGTGAAGCGGAATGTGGCCATGACGGGTGAAATCACCCTTCGCGGCCGCGTACTGCAGATTGGTGGACTCAAAGAGAAGATGCTTGCGGCCAAAATCGGCAATGCCGATACCGTGATCATTCCCAAGCAGAACGTGCCTGATCTGCGCAAGATTCCGAAAGAGATCCTGCGCGGGCTCAAGATCATCCCAGTGGAACACGCTGACGAGGTATTGAGAGCCGCTCTTGATCTGCCGCATCCCGAAGAGTTCTTGAAGAAGCGTCCGGTGACTAACGAGATCATTACCTCGGCCCCACCTACGACTTCCGGAGCTCCAGGCACGGCTACGGCCGGTGGTACGGAGTCGGTAGCTCACTGAAAGTCTTCAAAATCAGGCCTTAATTGAGACCCCACGCCTGGATTGACAGGCGTGGGGTTTTTTTATAGGGTGGGCCCTCAATCAAGCTTCTTTTGATGTGGGAACATAGCTCAGCTGGGAGAGCGGCGCCCTTACAAGGCGTAGGTCACAGGTTCGATCCCTGTTGTTCCCACCACTTCTTCTCTTCTCCTCTTTAAAAAAATATGAAAAGCCTCAGACAGCTCGCGGCTGCTGCCGCGAGAACTCGTTTTTCATATTTTTTTAAAGAAGGGGGAAGAGAAGTGGTGGGAACACATCCGATGAGGCGCCAAAGGCGCCAACCTTACAGGGATCGAAGCGGAGAGAGCGACCTGCGTGGGCTCGCAACGCGAGCGCGCGCGGGGCAGCAGCGCAGGATGCGCTGCTGAGCGAACGCAGGGGAGCCTACGCAAGGAGCGCCAGGAAGGCGCGACTGTAGTAGGCGCTCCCTGTAAGCGCCCACCATTCCCCTGCGTTTTAGGTTCAGTACCTGAGTACCTGAGTGGCCAAGT
>JBBRLF010000028.1:0-22995 GCA_038231515.1 candidate division WWE3 bacterium | reverse complement strand
CGTAGAAGAGCTTCAGAAAATCTTTGGGCTCCACGCCGAGCTTTCGATAGACGGCGGGATGGGTGGTCAGGTACGTCGCACCACCAGCAAGGATACCGGTGCCGGCGACCACGGCGGCGTTGTCGCGGCGCTCGATCTTGAGCGAGCCCAGGGTTAGCTGTGCCTTGGGTTTGGCGCCAATGGCCGAGCAGCCATCGCTTACGGCATACAGGCTGCCTGGTGCAGCCGCGCAGCACCAGAGTACGAAATCTGGATCGAGATGCAGACCATCGGTGATGATTTCGGCCGTCAGCAACTTTCTACGCAACGGCACGAGGACACCGGGGCTGCGGTGGTGCGTGCGCATGGCGTTGAAGAGGTGGGTCACGCCGGTTGCACCAGCCCGCGCGGCGTCGAGCGTGCAGTCTGCGTCGGCAGTCGTGTGTCCGATTTGCACTCGAACGTTTCTTTGTGCGAAGTAGCGAATCAAGGCCATTGCACCGGGCAGCTCGGGCGCAACGGTGACGATGGCAACGTGCCCACAGGCCGCGCGCAGCAGCTCGTGTGCCAGTACGGGCGACGGTTTCTTAAGCCACCCTTTGGGATGGGCCCCAGCCATCAGCGGACTAAGGAAGGGGCCTTCGAGATGCAGCCCCAAGGGGCGTGCGGCATTTTTAGCGAGAAAGCGGCGATTCGCGCAGCGTTCAAGAAAGGCGCCCCAGCGAGCGCAGGCGTCGCGCAAGAGTCGGGGTTCAGCAGTGAGCAGTGTGGGCGCGAATGCGCCAGTGCCATGAGCGCCAAGTTTTTCGCAGGCCACGGCCATTTCGTCGGGCTTGGCCGTCATGAAGTCGATGCCGGCAACGCCGTGCAGGTGGAGATCCCAAAAAGGCGGAGTGGAAATTGTTTTCGGCATCTTATTCCTCGTTATCTCTTGAAGGGCTTGCCGGCGAGTTTGGCATAGCCCTTGAGCTCTTTCATCAGCTGGGCGAAGTCGTTGAACTTGAGCTGCTGGGGGCCGTCGCTATAGGCCTTGTCAGGGTGCGGGTGCACTTCGACCATGACGCCATCTGCGCCACCGGCAACCGCCGCCTTGGCCATCGGAATCACATAACGCCAGACGCCCGTGGCATTGCTGGGATCGATGACGATAGGCAGGTGGGTGCGCTCTTGCAGAACGGGAATCGCGCTAAGGTCGAGCGTATTGTGGGTTGCGGTTTCAAAGGTGCGAATACCGCGTTCGCACAAGATGACATTCTTGTTTCCGCCGGCCAGGATGTATTCGGCCGACATTAGAAATTCTTCGATGCTCACGCTCATTCCGCGTTTGAGAAAAACCGGCTTGCGGGAGCGGCCGACTTCTTTGAGAAGTGAATAGTTTTGACAGTTGCGCGCGCCGATCTGCAGCACGTCGGCATACTCTTCGACGACTTCGAGATCGCCGGTGTCCAGGACCTCTGTAACCGTAGGCAGCTTTACAGCCTGCCCCGCTTTTTTCAAAAGCTTCAGCCCCTCGAGTCCCAGCCCCTGAAAAGCAGCATAGGGCGACGTGCGTGGCTTGAATGCGCCGCCGCGCAAAAATGTTGCCCCGGCTTTTTTCACCGCGCGGGCCGTGGCCATAATCTGCTCTTCATTTTCAATACTGCAGGGCCCGGCAATGACCGCCAGGTGTCCGCCGCCGATTGAGGAGCCCTTGACGGTGATTACGGTATTGCTGGGCTTGAGGTCGCGGCTGGCAAGCCGGTAGGGCTTCGAAACCGGCATGACCGTATCGACACCTTCATAGAATTCGAGAATTTTGAGCGCATCGTCATTTTTGGAGTTGCCCACGGCGCCGATAATGGTCTGTTCGACACCCTTGCTGACGTGGGGCGTGTAACCCAGGTCTTTGATCGTCTTGACGACTTTATTAATGTCTTTTTCTTTAGCACCCTGCTTAAGAACAATAATCACGTTGTCGTCTCCCAAATGTGCGGTAGTGTTTAAGCTTTCCGCTTGACTTTGATAGCCCCCAGAACTTACACCCAAAAGACAGTACCCGACGGAGATATTTTTAAATGCCTGGTAAGAAAGCAAAAGCCCCTGTCACTGCCCCCGCCTCAGCAAAGAAAGGCGCTGCGAAAGCTAGCGCCAAGGGTGGTGCCATCGGATCCTTAAAGAAAATTTTGGGTTTCGCAAGTCCGGCAAAAGCCAGCCATGCGAAATCAGCTCCGGCTGCCAAGCCCGTCGCCGCTCCTAAAGGCGCAAAGCCAGCCTCGACCAAAGCGATGCCGGCAAAGGCTCCAGTTGAAAAAAACAAAGCTGCAAAGCCAGCGCCGGCTGCCGCAAAAGCTGGCAAAGGTGGCGCTCCAGCCAAGAAGCCAGAAGCAGCCACGAAGCCAGAGCTGCACGTCAAAGGCAAAAGTGAAGCATTGACCAAAGCCAAAGCCCCAGCCAAGGCGCCAAAAGCGCCACGCATGCGTGCAGAAGGTCATGGCGCACCCGTTTGCCGTGAAGTGGCCTGCGAGCTGATGTGCACCACCGGCGGCTACTGCCGCATGCACTACATCAAGAACTGGAAAAAGATTAAGCGCAAGGAAATGATCTTGAAGGAAAAGAAGCTCAATCATTATATTGAAGAGCTGGTTTCGAAGTATCCCGATAAATACATCGAAGCGATTCGCCAGGACCTTGCCAGTGAAAAAGATTTTGCAAAAGTCATCGCCGACCTCGAAATTGAAGAAGGCATGGATGACTTTGAGTCGGTGGATACCGAGAGCGCTGAAGGAATGATCGACAATCTCAAGCGCGACTTCGAAGACGACGGCGACGTATTCTAAGAAGGCGGGCGTGCGCTTCGCGCCCCTGCGGGACCTGACGTCATTGATGGCGGCTGTTTCCCTGCGTCCGCTGCCCGCACTGACTGCCCGCGTGTCCGACACCCGACGCCTGCCGTCCGGTCCCCGCACTCTTCAGTGTAGCTTCTTCTTCTTTCGCTTGTGCTCGTCTTGTTCAAGTATCGCATCAGCGACAGCTTCAAGGTCTGGATTGTCGCGGTTGATTCGCAGATAAACTTTAGTATTCTTGTCGATCTCAACCGGCGTCCAGCCCTGGCGGTATTCGAGATCGTATTCGAGTGGGCGCCCCTCGGTGAAATAGTTATTGAAGAAGCTGGCCGTGGCGTCCACGCACAGGTTGACCGAATGCTGTACGGCTTCGGTACTGGTGGCGGGTTTGCCGCTTTCGTTTTTAAGTTCCTTGGGTGGGTGATCGACCGAAGCGTAGCACGTCGTCATTCGGAGTGATTTTCCGGGCGCCTGCAGCGAAATCGAGAGCAACACCTCGTCGGGATAGAGCTCGCCGTTTACGACGAACTTCTCCTTTGCGCCTTTTTCGATAATGACCTGCTTGGCGAAGTTCTTGTTAAAGATGTCTTCGACCAACTTCAGATAGTCCCATGGCAGTTTGCTTCCACGCAAAAGCGTGTCTTTGCGGCGATCCATGGCTCAAAAGTCCCATACGTTGACACACCCGTCAATCCCGTTTAGGTACCCGGTCATAGAGGAGTTAAGAAGTATGAAAATGAATAAAGTATTGTTGAGCACTGTTTGTGGATTTCTGGTTTTTACGGCGGTGGTTCGTGCCGATGCCGCCGAGACTGGGACTGCTCCGGCGACCCCAAGTATTCCGACGGCGCCAGCGCCAACCACTCCTGATCCTACGCCTGCGCCGGCGCTGCCGACGCTTGATGAGCGCGTCCAGAAACTTGAAACCACCCTTGCCGACCTGGGCAGCCGCGTGATGTCGCTTGAAAACACCGGTGGTCCGACCGGCTGGAGCTGCACGGCCCAATGCGGCGGTTTTACGAATTCCAATCTCGATTATAAAATCGTTAGTGGCGCAGGCCGCACGGCAGGCGAGGCCTTTAGCGCACTGCAAACAAGCTGCGACTCCAATCTGTTCAACGGCATTTCGTACTATGGCGCAAACAACGCCAGCCGGATGATCAATCCGGCCACCATTCAAAACGCCTGCGTGAAAAACTAACGCCGGGCTCGAGCCTAAAATACGCCTTCGGGCAAATCACTCGTGTCGGGGGCGGCCGTCAGCTTGACGTCAAGACTCAGCGGCCTGCCCTCACGTGTGAGTTTCAGCGCGACGGTTTCGCCCGGTTTGAACTTGGAAAGGATGCGCTGGATGTCGCCGCGCACTTTTACCTCCTGCCCACCCAGTTTAAGCAAGATGTCGCCGGCCAGAATGCCGCTGTGGGTAGCCGGCCCCTTATTGTGGAGCTTCACCACGGCCACGCCGTGGTCGACCGGCAGCTGATAATAGTGCTGCAGGGCCGGGGTGATGTTTTCGCCCAGCACGCCCAGCCAGGCTCGCACGACGTAGCCAAAGTTTTTGAGCTCTTCGAGATGCAACTTGGCCTCGTCGATGGGAATGGCGAAGCCCAGATTCTGTCCCTGGGCATTGATGGCGGTGTTGATCCCAATGACGTGACCCGTGAGGTCAAAGAGTGGACCGCCCGAGTTACCGAAGTTGATGCTGGCATCGGTTTGTAGAAAGTTGTCGAACGCACCCATGCCAATGGCGCGGTTCTTGGCGCTGATAATGCCTGCGGTCACCGTGTGCTGGAGCCCAAACGGGTTGCCGATGGCAAAGACCGACTCGCCGATGCGCACCTTTTCGCTGGAACCCATTTCGGTGGGCTTGAGGTTTGCGATCGTGGCGCCGCCCTTGAGCTGCAGCAAAGCCAGATCAAGGGCGCGGTCACGTCCGATGTTCTTGGCCTTGATGCGGCGTTTGTCGAGCAGGGTGACGACCACCTCGTCGGCTTTTTCAATGACGTGGTTGTTGGTCAGCACGTAGCCGTTAGCGTCGATGATGAAGCCCGATCCCAATGACGACTGCTGTTCGATCTGCGCTTCGGGGATGCCGACCATGCCAAAGAACTCCGGCATGCCTCGCAGCACATAGTTGGTTACAAAGCGGGTGGACGAGATATTGACGACCCCCGGGGAGACCCGTTCAACCAAATCGGGAAGCAGGTTGCCTGGCGGGGCGTTGCCAGCCAGAGCGCAGGTCGTGAACAGGAAAAAGGCGGGGGCGAACAGCATTGTTTTCCTCATGCCTTGAAAAATAAGGCGCTGCAAAATTATTGACAAGCATTTTCATCGGGGCCACCTTGAAGACCTATCCTAACAGGAGACATTTTATGTTGAAAACCGTTTATGTTCTGGCAGCGCGTCGTACACCCGTAGGGTCCTTCATGGGTGCTTTGGCCAGTGTACCGGCGCCCAAGCTTGGGGCCATCGCTATTGAAGCGGCTCTTAAAGACGCGGGAGTGAAGCCCGAAGCGGTTGAGCAAGTTTATATGGGCTGTGTGCTGACGGCGGGCATTGGCCAGGCGCCCGCCCGCCAGGCGGCCTTGTTTGCGGGTTTGCCCAAAGCCACGCCTTGCACGACGATCAATAAGGTTTGCGGCAGCGGCATGAAGGCCGTGATGCTGGCGGCACAAAGCATCGAGACCGGCGAATGCGAGGTGGTGGTAGCCGGTGGCATGGAAAACATGTCGCAGGTTCCATTCTATCTCGACAACGCGCGCAGTGGTTTTCGCATGGGTCATCAGAAGATGACCGATGGCATGATCAAGGACGGCCTCTGGGATCCTTACAACGACTTTCATATGGGCAACGCGGCCGAGCTCTGCGCCAAGGAGCTGAAGTTTACGCGCGAAGCTCAGGATCAGTTTGCCATTCAAAGTTTCAAACGCGCACAGGACGCAATCAAGAGTGGGCACTTCAAAAAAGAAATCGCGCCCGTCGCGATTCAGCAGAAAAAAGGTGATCCGGTTTTGGTTGACACCGACGAAGGCCCCGGCAAGGCCCAGTTCGACAAGATGCCGAAGCTTTCGCCGGTGTTTATCAAAGACGGCACCGTAACCGCAGCGAATGCCAGCACGATCAATGACGGCGCCTCGGCGCTGGTGCTGGCCAGCGAGGATTACGTCAAACGCACGGGCGCCAAGCCCATAGCCAAACTTGTCGCTTATTCGCAGCATGCCCAGGCCCCCGAGTGGTTCACGACCGCGCCGGTCGAAGCCTCGCGCAAGGTGCTCAAGCGTTCGGGCTGGGAAGTTAAAGACGTAGACCTCTGGGAGGTTAACGAGGCCTTTGCGGTAGTGGCGATGGCCGCACGACAGGAACTGGGAATCAGCGAAGATCGTCTTAACGTGCATGGCGGCGGGGTCAGCCTGGGCCATCCGATTGGCTCGAGCGGCGCACGCATTCTGGTGACCTTGATTCATGCGCTGGGCACGCAGGGCAAACAAAAGGGACTCGCCTCGATTTGCATCGGTGGCGGCGAAGCCACGGCCGTAACGTTAGAGAGGGTCTGAGTCATGGCATGCATCATTTTTAAAAGCGCGACCGAGGCCACGGCCGACATCAAGGACGGCGCCACGTTGCTGGTGGGCGGCTTTGGTTTGTGCGGTATTCCTGAAAATAGCATTGCGGCGCTGGTTGAACGCGGCGTGAAAAATCTGACCTGCGTCAGCAACAACTGCGGAGTGGATGACTTTGGACTTGGCCTGCTGCTCAAACGCAAGCAGATCAAAAAGATGATCTCCAGCTACGTGGGCGAGAACAAAACCTTTGAAGCGCAGCTGCTGGCCGGTGAAATCGAAGTGGAACTTGTGCCACAAGGAACTCTGGCCGAACGCGTGCGCGCGGGAGGTGCGGGTATTGGTGGTTTTTTCACGCCTACCGGCGTGGGCACCCTGGTGGCCGAAGGTAAAGAGAAACGCGTGTTTGACGGTGTGGAGTACATTCTGGAGCGTCCGCTGCGCGGCGATTATGCGCTGGTTAAGGCCTGGAAAGGCGATAAAATGGGTAACCTTGTTTTTCGCAAAACCGCACGCAACTTTAATCCGGTCATGGCTACGGGTGCGAAGATCACGATTGCCGAGGTCGAAGAGCTGGTTGAGGCCGGCACGTTGGACCCCGACCAGATACATCTGCCGGGTGTTTACGTGAAGCGCATCTACCAAGGTGCAAATTATCAGAAACGAATCGAAAAACGTACGATGAGACAGGGATAAACGATGGCACTCACACGAGAACAGATTGCCAGTCGCATCGCACTCGAACTTAAAGACGGCTACTACGTCAATCTGGGCATCGGCATTCCGACGCTGGTCGCAAACTATATTCCCAAAGGCGTGAATGTTGTTTTGCAGTCCGAAAACGGGCTGCTCGGTATCGGGCCTTTTCCCACCGAGCGCGAGCTCGACGCAGATCTGATCAATGCCGGAAAGGAAACCGTCTCAACGGTTCCGGGGTCTGCATTTTTTTCGAGCGCCGACAGCTTTGCGATGATTCGCGGGGGGCACATTGATCTTACCGTGCTGGGCGCGATGGAAATTGACGAAGAAGGCAGCATCGCCAACTGGATGATTCCCGGCAAAGTGGTTAAAGGCATGGGCGGCGCCATGGATTTAGTGGCCGGCGCCAACCGCGTTATCGTGGCCATGCAGCACGTGGCTAAAGACGGGACGAGCAAGATTTTAAAGAAGTGCTCGCTGCCGCTAACGGGTGTGAAATGCGTGAACCTCGTGGTTACCGAACTTGCGGTGCTCGAGGTAACGGCGCGCGGGCTGATGCTGCTTGAAACGGCACCGGGCGTGAGTGTGGAAGACGTGCGCAAGGCCACTGAGGCGCATCTGATTGTGGAAGGTAAAGTTCCGGAGATGCGTCTGCAGTCATGATAATTAAATGAGAAAAGCCGCCCCTGTTTCCAGGGACGGCTTTGAGGTGGGCAGGAAGGCAGAAGGCTTACTCGCCGAGATGTTCGATCTTCTCGCCGGCTTTTTTCATCGCATCTGCTGCGACATGCAGGCCCTTGTGAAGGGCGTCCTTGATGGCGCCCGTGGCTTTTTGGGCTTCGCCCTTGAGCTTCTGAGCTTCGCCTTCGAGCTTCGTTTGCTCGTTGCCCGTCACGTTGCCCACGGCTTCTTTAACCGTGCCGATGGCTGAATTTGCGTTGCCCTTGATTTTATCGTTTGTTGAGTTCATTTTGTGAGTCTCCTTATTGAGGTTGTATTAGCAATGGACATGCCAGCCGTCAGCTCGACGGTATAGGCCGAGAGCCTCTGGCAGCGGGGCAGCCCCGCGAGGACGGGGAAGTCTGCCTCGCCAGAGACTAGATGCCCGAGGTTTCGCCTTTGTCGGGCGTGATGATCACGTCGACTCGGCGATTCTGGGCTTTACCTGCTGCGGTCTTGTTCGAAGCCAATGGCTTCTGGTCGCCGTAGCCGATGGCTTTGATGTTGGCCTGATCCACGGTGTTGTTCGAGACGAGGTAGGCTGACACGGCTTGGGCCCGCGCCGTTGAAAGCTTCTCGTTACGGGCTTTGGCGCCGTCCGAGTCGGTATGGCCTTCGATAAGCACCGTGCTCTTGCCAAAATCCTTGATGACGGCCTGGACCTTGGCCAGCAGCGGAAAGTTTCCACTGCGCAGTTCGGATTTCGATACCGGAAATTCCAAGCCTTTGAGACGGATGAGCAGATTGTTGCCTTGCTTGTAGACTTCTGCTTCGCTGTCGGTGAACTGCGCACGAGCCTGATCGTAGCGTTTTTCGAACTCGCGGTCGGAGACCAGCTTCGAGCGCTGGGCTGCAAGCTCGGCCACGGTGCCTTGCTCTTCAGAGAGCTCGGCTTTCTTGTCCTGTAAGGCTTCCTTGCTGTCGCTCAACTGATTTTGCGTATCGACCACTTGTCTTTGCTTGGCATCGACCTGCTTTTGCTTGGCGGTGACGAGATTCTGTTCACTCTCGTTGCGCAGCGCGAGCTCCTCGGGACTGGTCTTCTTGTCAGACTTGGCGGCGCGCGTGATCTTGAGCAGGTGGTCGGCATTTTCTTTGGTCACCGCGGAC
Organism: candidate division WWE3 bacterium; assembly: GCA_038231515.1. GTDB lineage: Bacteria > Bdellovibrionota > UBA1018 > UBA1018 > UBA923 > JACQAX01. The sequence continues at coordinate 14,105 of JBBRLF010000028.1, read as the reverse complement.
CGCGTCTTCAGCTGTTCGGTCTCGTGGCGATTGGCCACGATAAACGCGTCGTTGTCGAGGATCAGCTTGTCGGTCTGGGCCAGACTGCGCGGGGCATAGTCCTTGGCACCTTCTTTAATGGCCTGAGCCACGGTGTCGCGGGCTTCGCCCAGATTGGTCTGCTTAATGGCGCGCAGCTCGAGTTCGAGATACGTGGCTTGAAGCTGTGCGCGTTTGGCCTGCACACTTCCGGTGTTGTTGTTTTCCAGATCGCCGGTTACCTCGGTGAGCTGGTCATCGGCTGAGCGAAAATCTTTTTTGAAAAAAGTAGAGGCGCCAGCGGTTATGGACTGCTGACGGGCGGTGGCCACTTCGTCCATATTGGTGCGCGCGGTTTGGGAAAATGCATTGGCCTGATTCAGATAGGCGCGGCCTTCGGCCACTTGATGCAGGATATCCTTGGCGTCTTTCTGTTTTTCCTGGCCCTTTTTGGCCCGATCCAGTGAATTCTGAGCCTGCTCAAAAGACTTCGGCGCCAGCACGTTCGCCTGTTGCTCGCGCGCTGCCTTTACGTCGCGATCGAGACTTTGAACTTCTTCAGTGGCGCTGGCGGTGTCGGGAAATTCCTGGGTCACTGGGCCGTGGCTGCAGCCGGCCAGCGCTGAAAGCGCCAGCGTTAGAAAGGTGGTGAGTCCGGTGGTCTTGTCCTTGATTTGCATTTTAAAAGCCTCCATAGGGTTTTTCATAAGAGTCATTGGATCAGGGGCTACTGCAACAATCGTGACACGGAAGTCGAAGGGGGTTTTACGGGCAGTGGCCGGGACATTGGCGCGGGCGACGGGGAAGTTTGCCCCATGTTTTGGAAATCACGGGGTCGCTCACGGGGCAATCGTGTTGGCGCGTCCTTTGCTTTGTAGAGAGGCTAAGGAGAAATTAAATGTTTCAAACAAAAAACAGTCTACCGGAAAAAGTGCGTATCCAGGTTATTGGCATGCTGCAGGAGAGGCTGGCGGATTCCGTCGATCTTTTCGCCCAGATGAAAAACGCTCATTGGAATGTGAAGGGCCATAACTTCATCGCGCTTCACAAATTGTTCGACGAGATTGCCGAAGAGTCAGAAACCTATGGTGACCTGATTGCCGAACGAATCATGCAGCTGGGGGGTGCGGCCGAAGGCACTCTGGCCGCCGTAGTCGAGCGCTCCGGCCTGCCGGAAGTGCCTGCGCTGACGCGCGCTGGAAAAGATCATGTGGCCGCGATGGCGACCTGTCTCAGCGTTTACGGTGAGCTCATGAGAGCTTCGATCAATAAAGCCGCTGAAGTGGGCGATGCCGATACCGCCGACATCTGCACTCAGATTTCGCGTGGCGCCGACAAGAGCCTCTGGTTCGTCGAAGCCCACAATCAGACCGACGCGCATATCAAATCTGAGAGCTGAGATTTTACGAAGCGCACGCCGGCGGCCCGCGTGGGTCGCCGGTGCGTCGTTACGGCGCGAGCCGAGCTGCGAGCCGTTTTTTCACGGCGACCCATTCTTCGGGAATGATGCTGTAATAGACGGAGTGGCGCAGCCGCCCGCTGGTCGTAATCATATGATTGCGGTGAATGCCTTCGTATACGGCACCGATGCGCTCCAAAGCCTTGCGTGATTGTTCGTTGAGCGAGTCTGTTTTGAATTCCACCCGGATGCAGCCCAGGGTTTCAAAGGCGTGAGTCAGGAGTAGGAGTTTGGCTTCGGTATTGAGCGCGGTGCGCTGATAATGGGTGCCAAGCCAGGTCCAGCCAATTTCAACGCGTCGATTGCCGCGGTCGATATTCAGGTAACGGGTGCCACCCACCGCTTTGCCCGAAGTCTTGTCGACAATGGCGAAGGCCAGCTGCGAGCCCAGCGTTTTGTTGGCGAGGGCCTCGGCAATCATTGCGGCTACGTCTTGAGCCGCAAGCAGGGGTGGGGTGCTGTACCACTTCCAGATGCGTGGATCGGCAGCAGCTACTGTTAGTTCCTGGGCATGTGCCTGTGCGAGTGGTTCCAGACGAACGTTCTGGCCTTCGAGCGTGACGTCTTTTAATAGCATGATTTCCATTCTTGAATTTTCGCCGAGGTGCGCGTGACTTGGCAATCAGGATCGCCAGCGCGCGCGTGCGTCCTGGCCGTCACAATATCCTTTGATGTCAAAAGCTTGGACGATTTCCTGGATAAATCTCTATGATATCAGTGGTCTGAAGTGGCACAGGCATTGCTTTATATGACTCCAGAGATGACCCCTTTAACCTACCCCATGAACCGCGGTGTTTACCTTTTGCTGGTCTTGGCTTTTTTGGCCTGGGGCCGGTGCGCCGAAGCTCGCTATCTGGGTACGTGCGTGTCACTGCTGACGCAAGACGGAGCCGTGAGCCGTGTTGAGAGTGCGCAGCCTGGGCCCTCGACTCATCCTGACCTGTCGCTGTCACTGGCCGAAGCGCAGGCGGCACTCGAACGTTATTCCTTGCAGGCCGAAGTGCGAGAGTCCGTATTGGAAATTACACCCGATGGCAACCCCGCGAGCAACCCGCTGGCACGAGCCGCTTATATCCTACGAAATGACGCCGCTTATCGCAGCAGTCAGTTTCCAAATGGCTTTAAGCTGATTGTAGATCCGGCGTTACAGTCCACAGATGGAAGTTTTTCGCTCGAGACTGGCGAGATCAGACTGGCCGCATCGGCGCTGGCCGATCACGTCCTGGCTTTTTCCACGGTGGCTCGCGAGATGTCGCGCGCCGAGCAGCTCAGTCTGTGGCTCAACGCGCGCAGCCAGGTTGCTGGCATCAATACGACGGCGCGTGGTCAGCTGCCTGGGTTGGAGAACACCCGCTTTGGCAAACAGGTAAGCGCGCAGGAAATGCCGGCGCTGGCCGTGGGAAAACATATTTTTGAGCAGTACCAGGGCAGCACGGATCCCGTTGCTTTGGCAGCCGGACGCAAGATCGCAAAATCTTTTTACACCATGGCCAGCGAGATTCTTTCGGTCATTGACGGACTTTCGCCGAAGCGGCGCGAAACCATTTATTTTACGAACTTTCATACGAGTCAGCGTAACGGCGAGACGTTAATGGTCGAGTACCATGTGGGTACCTACAGCAATCTTAAAACTCAGAAATACTTTGCCACGATCAAGGTACTCAAGCGCTCCTATCAGGGCATGCGCGAGTACCGGCTCGAGCTGCCGCTGCCTACCGAGACGACGTCAATGTCGGCAGGAGATTATTTGGACCTGGTGCTGACCCAGGTGAGAGGCTTGCAAAGCGCCTCGCAGAAGTATCTGGAGGTGTTCAAATGAATAGCTTTTTGAGTGCTTTAGTCCTGACCGCGCTGGTAGTGATTTCTTCGGTGCCCACGGCCTTTGGTTATGATCTTTACTCGCGCAATGAGTTCAAACAGCGCTGGATCGGCTTTCACGACGAGCTTACGCCCGAACACCTGAATCGGCTTTGTGCCTATATGGAAACCGATGCCAAGACTTCCAGGATGCTGGGCGAGCTGCGACGCGTGACTGGCCGCCAGTCGGCGCTCGAGCTCATGGCGGTGCTGCACCTGTGCGCGGACACTGAAGACGATTTCAAAATGCAGCTCAATGGGCCGGCCATCTTTGGGCAGGCCAATATACCGGAAGCCGGTCAGGCCCACACCATGTGTCTTTCACGCGGCATTTCGGTGGGCGATGCACTGGCAACGTTCATTCATGAGCTGACGCACTATCTGTATATTCGCGAAAGCTGCAGCGCGGATCTGAAACGTTATAAGGACGTCGAGACCTTCTCGCTGGCCACCATTCAGGACCAGGGCGAAGAGGTGGACGCGTTTCTGACCGAGTTCAGCGCGCGCATCCGCATCGAGCATTCCCGCATGGGGGTGTCTTACCTGTTTCGCGAGAACTTCACCGATGCCGGGCAGTTTTTGGGTACCCGTGAGGAAGTGGCGCGGCTGCTGCTGGCCACCCCGGGCTATCGGGAAAACTTCTCCAAGCGCTATGACTTCTGCAAGGGGCAGCTTAAGAAAAACTAGGGCTTCCAGCCCTGATTTGACCGAAGCCGGTTAATTTGATAGCGACCGGCCATGAAATTCAAGCAACTCGTTGTCGTCTTCACGGTTATGGCCTGTCAGCTCAGCGCCGAGGCGGCGTGGCAGATCAACCCCGCCAATCTGCGCGTGCCCGCACCACCAGCGCCGGGATCGCCGGGTGATCAAAAGGATTTCGAGATTCTTTTTCAATATCAGGAAAAACGCACCGACGAGGAATGCCGCGCGGCCAATCTGCAGTCGATTCCCTCGCTGGCCGCACTCTTTGGCCCCCAGACCGGTGTGCTGACTGAAGAAGAGTTTGCAGCAGTTGAGGAGTTCGGCGGCGAGGTGGTGGCCACGGTGGACAAGGCGGTTGCCCCCTTCAAGAGACGCTTTACGCGCGAGCGTCCCTATGACGAGAATAGCGATATCCGTCCCTGTGTCCGCAAGCCAGGTGGCGCGCTCTCTTATCCCAGTTCACATGCCGCGATAGGCGTGGTGCTGGGCGATGTGCTGGCTCAAATTTTTCCCGATAAGCAGGATCAGCTTCACCGCGAAGGCCAGCGTGTGGGCGAGAACCGCGTGCTGGGTGGTGTGCATCATCCGTCAGACGTCGTGGCCGGCCGTAAGCTAGCCTTGCAGATCGAAGGTGAGCTGCAGAAGAATTCGGATTTCCTAAGCGCCTTGCAGGCACTGAAACATTAAACTGCGAACCCGACGCCAAAGCGGGCGGTAAACGACTGTCCTGGTGCCAGCGTGCGTGTGCCCCAGCCCGAGTGATTGAACGCGTCCGTCGCACAGGTCATGGGCTCGATGGCTAGTGCCTGTCTGGCGTCGGTCTTGGCCAGGGCATCTCCGGTGTAAAGCACGACGTAGGCAAAGGTTTGATCCATCCAAACGGTCAGTCCTTTTTGCGAAGCCGGGCTGCGAAGATGAACACGAGCCAGCCCATCACTGTCACGCGCGAGTCCCGTAAAGCAATGGTTCAGACGCAGCGGCCCGATGCGGCGCGGCTGCTGAAAATCCAGAGCGGTGTCCGCTACCTTTACGATCTGGCCCGTTGGCAAAAGATCAGGCGCAAACTCAACGACCTCGGTGGCAGGCAGGCAAAGCTCGGCTTCGTCGACGCTTGACGTTCCCACGGTGAAATAAGGATGAAAGCCCGCGCCCACGGGTGCGGGTCCCGAGCCGGTATTTCGAATGCTGGTGCGGCACTCCAGGCCAGCAGCTGTCAGCTCATAGCGCAGCCGAATATGAAGCGAAAACGGATAGCCTCGGAAGGCTTTGGCGTTGAGCTCGAAGCTAAATTCGACGGCTTCAGGGCGCTGCTCGTCAACCGCCCAAAGTGCAGTGCGCACAAATCCATGAATGGCGTTGGGCCCTTCTTTGTCGTTGCAGTCGAGCTGCTGGGCTTTTTCGCCGAACTGATATTGGCCCGCGCGGATGCGGCCGGGAAACGGAATCAGCACGTCGCCCTGGCCGCCTTTTTTGCCAGCCCGCCCGGTGTAGCCCCAGAGCAGATCACGCTGCAGATTATTCCCATCCAGGTGAAAATAGCGTCTGAGCGAGGCCCCGTAGTTGGAGACGACAGCTCGTTGACGATCCAGGGTGAGGGTGATTTCGGACTCAGGGCTGTTCATAATGGCAGCGTAGCACTGACACCCGCGCCTTCATAACGTACAATCAGGGTGGAGATATTGGGGGCGAGCATTGACGGCATTACTCTTAATCATGGGCTGGGGGCTGGCGACGGCTAGCGCGGGAGACGAGGACATTCTCGATTTTTCCCACACCTTTTATTACTACTCGACCACCTATGCGCCTGGTGGCACGCACCCTTGCAACTCAGTGACGAAATTCGGCGTGTCGGCCACGGCCTGCCTGCCCGATCAATATGCCGATTACTGCGGTCATGTTGATAAGGAGTCGAAGGCGCTTGCGGATAGAAATGAAGCGCGACTCGCACCGGTACGCGCTGTTGCTGAAAAAGCGCAGGTACAGGCCTTGCGTGAGGTTACAGCCGAGCTGGGGCCGCTGCCGTCACCAGATTCAGCTGGAGCAAGAGCGTATCGCAGAAAGTTCACACCCAAGTACGCGGCCCGGGTGCGCGAGCTGTCACGCGGTGAGATGAACGGGCTGATCGACAAGACGCTCGGGGCAGGCCAACAGAACATGCTCAAGGCGGTGAAGCTGGCACGAGGTCTCATGACCCGGCTCGTGACGGAGTCGCCGCGCTGGAAGGCTTACCGCGAAACGCTGCAAGGTTTCATCAGCTGCTCGCACACCTTAGTGCTCGACAACTACGACCTGCACCGCAACGCTTCGATGCAGCGAGGATTTTCAGTCGAGCGGACGATGCTGGATGAGATGGAACATGTAAGGGACGGCGACGACGTCATCCTGGTCTCGAATCGTTCGACTTTGCCGCGCAAACCCCTGGATGGGGCGGCCCACCTTGTAAATCCCCTGGCCCGCGATGGCGCGTTGGGCTGCGTGCTGACGGTTACGCCCAAGACGTGGCTCGCCTGCGCCGAGGGCGAACAAAGCTGTCTGCGTACGCTGCTGCATGAGTTCGGGCATTTGCTTAACTCGTGCCGGGTGCTGGATGTCGAGCACTACACAAAACAGTATCGCCACACCGAGCTGGGCGTGCCCGATACCGAGGAACTTGGAAAGCGCGATCAGTTTCTGAAATTTCTTCAAGACCAGTCCCATGCCCTGGGCCACGAGCTGGTCGAGGCCACGGCCTGTCTGGCGGGCTTTTCACAGCCGCACGATGCCCTGCCAAATTCTTGCAAGCCCAAGGTTGAATCTGACGACCTCTATCTGCGTCACTGCGGCGACACGGCGCTGGATGATTATCCGTCGCAGTGGGATGAGGCGGAAGCCGACTTCTGGGCGGCGTCGGGAGTGGCGCTTTGGTTGGGTGACCGATTTCCGAAGCTCACCGACCGCTCGCGGGCCTTCGAAGAGATGTGGACGCAGTTTTGCGCCGAAGAGCAGGTTGAGCTGCGCAGTCAGCAAAACGCGCCGCCTGAACTGAAGACGCTGGCGAGCTGGCTCAATGATGTGCAGAATTCTCCGCTCAATTCCGCCTCGAGCGGCTGCGTGGATAAGCCGCTGGATCACGGACGGCCGCTGCCCAAGCCCTGGCTGAGTCCGCACCAGTCCATCGCTCAGCGTGCCAACCGGAACTATATGCGCAACAGTGACCTGCGTCGAGTTCTGGGCTGCCAGCCCAATGAGCCTAAAATTCCGATGACCTGCTCGCCGCTTCAGCGCTGAAAAATCTGACTCATGCAGGTTAGGCCGGCTTCGGCTTTCATCAGCTCGGAGATATCCACGAGCTCGAGTGTAAAGCCAAGCGACTTCAAGAGAGCCTGGGTTTTAGGTGCGCCCGTTGCATGCAGAACCGTGTCGCCAAGCAAGATGGCATTTGCGGCGAAGGGTTCGTCCGCCGAAACTTCGAGCAGGCGGTAGCCTTCGAAAACTTTGGAATCCACCCACGCCGGATTGAGCAGCACCGTGTTCTGGCCCACGTAAGAGCAGCCGGTTTTGAAATGCAGGCAGCCCAAAACATCAGAAGCTCGAACGGTGTAGCCCAGCGGCGTTACGATCGCCGTCAGCTGGTCCACGCCGCTTTGATTGGTGCGACTTGAGCGTCCAATAAAAAGTGTTTTTCCAATTCGCAGCACGTCGCCACCTTCGAGCGTGCCGGGAGCCGCGAGATAGTGCAGCGTGCGGTACTGCTTGACGACCTCGGCAAAGCTTTGCACCTCGGCCTGGCGGTGCTCGCTTCCCATGCGGGTGATGATGGCGACTTCGTCGAGAATGACGGCTGGGTCTTCGACAAAAACGCCGTCAGGCGTGTGCGGGGGGCTGGGCAGGTTGACGACTTGCAAGCCGTGCTTTGCCAGCGTCTGGCGATAGGCCAGATGCTGGGCTGCCGCCTTGGTGGCATCGATGGGCTGCCTCGCGATAAAGGTCAGCTCGCAGCGGTTGATCTCGGGTGAAACGTCACGGGTGAGTGCCAGGTTCGTCATCGTACTGTCGACTATAGCATTAGTTCAGAAACTAATCGTGTTCGTGCGGCCGGCGTCGCCATCGGTGTTGTCGACCACGGTGTAGGTCAGACGCTTCTGGTTTGGATCCCAGTGCAGGCTGCAGTAGGTAACGCCGCCCTGTTCGGAGACGAGCAGGAAGTCGCTGATGTCGACGTTCCACACGTTAAAGCCAGTGCTGCCGATGCCCTGGTCGCTCGCGCCATTGCCCTGGTGGCGAAACAGCAGCCAGCCGCGTGAGCCGCCGGCAGAGTCAGGAAGGTAAACGTAGTCGTGGTGGCAGTCGGAGTAGGCTTTGCCCGCAACCATGTTGCCGACCGTACCGGACTGGAAAACTGCGTTCGAGCCGTTGATGCCATTGCAGACGACCGTGTTCACTGGCGTCTGGCCGTCGGTCCATGACGAGTAGACTGCGCCGCCGCTTGGGCATTGAAGGGCAGTGGCTGGCGTTACGCCCAGATGCGCGTTGTTGCCGTTGGTGCCGTTATTACCGTTCGTGCCGTTGAGGCCGTTGCAGATCGTGTTGATCGAGGTGATGGTTTCAGCCGCGTCAAGCGCGCCATTGCTGTTGGCGTCGATAAAAGTTTTTACGAAGATGCCGCCATTCGGGCAAGAGACCGTCGAGGCTGCCGTGGCGATGATACCTGCGCTGGTGCCATTGCTTCCGTTGGTGCCGGCTGCGCCGTTGCAAAGGGACTTGGTGGCGAGAATTGTTTCGCTCACGTCGAACTTGCCGTTGCCGTTGGTGTCGACGAAGGTCAGCACGTCAATACCGCCAGCGGGGCATTCAAGAAGGGTGGCATCTACCAGTGACACCGAGGTTGCCGGGGCCGGTGAGGTGGCTGCGGCGACAGTGGGGCCAGTGCTTGGGCTGTTGCTGGCCGTACCGTCTCCGGTGCTGCTCAGGTTGCAGCCCGAAAGCAGAAGCGAACTCATGAGAACCAGACTGGCGACTGATATGTGTTTCGTCATACCAGCTTATATAGCAAGGCCGGTGCCATGGATAAGTCATGGAAATCATGGCTTCGGCCCGTGCGTACTGCCTGTGTCTCAGGCGGTTGTCAGGGGGCTGACACCTGCGTCAGTACGACACTGCGGGGTGCTGCTGAAAAACGGGCAGCGCCGCGAGGCCTGCTCGAAACTCCGCGTCTTACTGCTTTTCGTAAGTCAGGTTGGGCGTATCGGAGCCGACCATCTGCGCGCTGCCGTTGAGCTGAATGACGTAACCCGTGCGCTGGTTCAGACCAGGGCTGAGCTGCGTGACGACGCCGGTGGACTGATCCTTGATGCCGGTAACCGTGTAGACCGTGTTCATGCCCTTGTAGCTCCAGCCATTGGTTGGATCTTGCGGGACGGTTACGCCGTTCTTGGTCAGTACAATCGATGAAGCGATGGGCTGATCGGTCAGCACGATGTTCGAGTAGATGTAGCTCTGCTTGACGATATTAAGGTTGGCCTGAATATCGGCGAAGACGTTGGCCATCGCCGAGGCGTTGCAGATATTTGAGATCGCGTTGCCGCTGCCGTCAAACTTGGGCAGACCCAGAATGAACTGGTTGATGCCAAAGTAACCGTTGCCGGAAAACGAGGTGCCGCAGTACGGGTCATTGGTCGTTACACCATACGAGGCTACCGCGTAGAAGCGCACGAGCTTGGACGTACCCTTGAACGAGATGAGCTGGTTGGCGTAGTTCTGGATGTTGGTGGACTGCGCGCCGCTGATATTGCCGTACCCGTCGCTTATCGTGATGTCGTAACCATTGGTCATGACGATGACGGCAAGCAGGGCATCCTGGCGCAGAAAGTTCGTGTAGCTGTCGTTCTGGGCATTGACGAGCGCGCTATAGGTATTCTGAAACGTGTTGTCGCCGCTGCCAGTCTGATAGGCGGTTTGCAAAATGGGAAAGTTATTGAGATTTGTCGTCGCGCGATCGGCGGGCACGATGCCGGTAGCGGGTACCGTCGAGCCATCAGCGAGCACGTTGGTGTTGTAGGTGCCGTTGACCAGCACGGGGTTGCCCACCGTGCGGGTTGTGCCACTCGGATAATACACGGGCGAGCGGCCGACGTGATAATCCCAGTACTGGCCCTGGAGACCCGAGACGAAACCTGCGAGCTGGCTCTGCACCGTCGAAAACACACTGTTAATGGAGCCCGTATTGTCGGGGACCATCAGAATGTCGACCTTGGCCGGCAGATACCGAAATCCTACCGCGCTTGCGCTGGCGGTGAACTGCTCTTTTACGAACTCCTGTTTGGCGCAGCCCGCGAACGCCGTGGCAAAAGCCGCGGTCATTCCAATGATACGCAAACAGGTTCCGATAGGACGGGATAATTGATTAAACATAAAACTACTTCCTCGGACCCTAGTAGAGCAATGCTCGTGCCAGAGCGGTGGGAGCTTGTTTTCAGGCAGGTTAAGCGGGGGTGAGCTGGGATTTGGCAGCGGGGCCGCGACAGGTGTCAAAAGATTGTACAGAGGGGGCGGGGCCTGGAAAAGCGCCAAAATCCTTATCTCTGACTATAACACTTTGCGTCAATTTGTGGTATAAATCCCTTCGTTGTATTTCGGAGGTCTTTCTATGTTGCGCCCTGTGGTTGGTTATCTCTCGTTGCTGTTGTTCGGCGTCACGCTTGTTGCGGTTGCTCAGGAGAATCAAGTGAAGCATGATCCCTGGGATCAGCGCATTTTTACTCCGTCAGTCACCGGCGGTCCAACCATTGGTGATGGTCCGGTGGATCAATATCCCGACCCCACGACGCCACCTGTGCCCCCCGGCACCACACCCAACGGCGACATTAAAGACCCCGGCTTGATGATTTCGCCCGCGCCTCAGTACGAGATTCAGGGCGGCTATGCTTCGACTGCCGATAATAGCGGCTACAACAATGGTGGCGGCGTCGGCGTGGTGATGTTCATGGATGGCGGCAGAACCGGCATTCAGGTCGGCGCTCAGGTTGCCGGCACCCAGGGCGGCATCTTCGCCTATGCCCAGGGTAACGCCAAGATTCAGTATCGCATGCCCATCGACAAGGGTCATATCATCTGGGGCGGCGTGGGCCTGGATATCGCCGGCCGCGGCGCCGTTGACCCGCGCGTGGATTCTTATTTGAAAGTTCAGTTGCCCGTGGCTTTTATCGGCACGATGTTCGCTATCGGCGACAAGTGCGTGATTCATCTTTTCGCCAAGGCTGCCTTTGGTGTGTTCGACAATCGGGCGCAATCTGAAAAGAAGTGGGGCGCCAACCTGGATGACTGGGTAAAGCCAGCTGCTGGGATGGAGGCGATGGCGGCTTGCGGAAGCGTGCGCGTGCAGGCCGACTACGAACACGTGTTTGACTTTGGTAAGGCTGGCGACACCGATCATGCCTCGCTCGACTTCTCGCAGGTGTTTCCCGTCAACAGCGACGGCACCATTGCGCTCGGCTACTTTCTCAAGGGCGACTATACCCGCGAGGCCGGACTGGTCGGCGCTGGGGCTGGCGATGCTCGCGCTGAGAATCGCAATATCGGATCTTTCTTTGGTGGGTTTGAAGTGCGGTTCGGCGCCAGCGGCAAAAAGCCTTAACGGGCTGCTTTTTACTGGTTACGAACTTTCCCGTGGTCGGTTTGTGTCTGCGCTTCGCGTTCCTCACGTATCGGAGTTGATATACTTCTCAATCGCGCGCCGGGCTTCTTCGGTGATTTTGCGAAACCGAAAAGAAAATCCACGCCCATCCTCAAGCACGCGCACGATCTCGCCCTCGGCAACAAACCCCTTCACCTTCGAAGGATCGCCGGGGCTGACATTGAGCTTGATCATCGAGCCCACCGGCCCGGGAATGCGATCGGTGAGCACCTGCATGCCGCCCACCGAGATGTCGCGGCAAACCGCGATAATCACTTCCTTGTCGTTGTGCAAAAAAAGTCGTGCCACGAGCGGACGTCGGGGGGCGCCACGCTTGTTGCTGGCGTCGATGCCGGCATCTGAGCTCATCTGCACGCCCATCGTGCGTTCAATGCTGTCCTTCGTGCGTTCGATTTTTCCCGTTTTCCCGCTCTTACGCTTCTTGAACACCCGGGGTTCGCTACCACGCGTGCCGCCGGTGTTTTCGAGCTCGGGCAGGGGTGCTGCAGGCGCCATGAGCGCCGAAAACTCGGCGATCTCCGAAAGGCGCTTCCAGTTTGGCCAGCCCGGCATCCATAGATAGGCCGACCGGCCCAGCTTGTGGCTCTTCATCACGTGGATGAGCTCGTTCTTGGAAAACGGGCCGTACTGCGAGCTGTTGAAATACAGATAATAGTTTTTGGTTTCACCGTCATCGGCGACGGGCGCGGTGGTGCTCTTCTTCTTTTTTCCTTCGAGCTTTTCACGAATATGATCGATGCTCGCCGTAGTTGGCTTCTGCGGCACCAGTACGGCGAACTCGCGATCGTCGCAAACCCGCTTCCAGTCATTCCAGCCGTCGCGCCAAAAATAGTGCAGCAGGCCGACTTCGCCCGTCTTGAACTTGTCAAAAACCTCTTGGGCGGTAAGAGGTCCGACCGCCCGGCCTTTGAGAGCCAGAAAGAACTTCTCGTCAATATTGTCGAAAAGAAATGGGCTGGTGTTTTCCATCCCGTTATTTTCACTTGGATTGCCCCGGGTTTCAAGCTCGACGTGGCTTTGGTGCGTTGCTTTTGAGGAAGTCAGATGTTAGCTCAAAAGAATGCTTCAATCGGACTCACTTTTGATCTCCAGTGCGCCCAATAAGCCCGCCAGCCCTAGCGACGTCCCGATTTTTGTCGACTGCTGGCCGGGAAAAGAAGGGGCCGGACGCATTTTGCTCATTGTGCATGGCATGGGCGAGCATAGCGGACGCTACAAGCACCTGCCGCAGTTTCTGGGCTCGGAATTCGAACGGTTCTACGCGATGGATCAGCGCGGCCACGGCCGTAGCGGCGGCCTGCGTGGCTACTCGCCGTCGTTTGATGCGCTGACAGGCGACGTCAAGCGCGTGCTGAGCGAGATTCAGGCGCGCGAAAAGGGCAAGCGCATCTATCTGCTGGGGCACAGCTTTGGTGGTCTGGTGGCGCTCAAGCTGCTGCTCGAAGAGCGCAAAGCGCCGTTTGAAGGCGCGATTATCTCAGCGCCGCTGCTGGGCGTGAATCTGCGAATTCCAACCTATAAGAAGCTCCTGGGCGAGCTGCTGGGACGCACGCTTTCCAAGGTTCAGCTTACCAATGAGGTGAATCCCTCGCACCTTTCGCATGACCCGGCCGTGGTCGAAGCCTATGTCAACGACCGGCTCGTTCACGAAAAAATCACGCCGCGCCTTTATCTCGACATGATGGAGGCGATGGATTGGGTGATGCATCAGCCTGGGCCGCTGGCCTGCCCGACGTTGTTTCTGGTACCCGGCGACGATCGCATCGTCTCGTCGGTAAAGACTTTGGAATTTTTCCGCACCTTAAAGTATCGCGATAAAGAACTTCGTGAATATCCCGGAATGTTTCATGAATCCATGAACGAGCTGGGCAAAGAAAAAGTATTTGAGGACATAAAAAAATGGCTGCCCACGAAACTGAGCAATTAAAAACAGAATTGACGCGCTTGATCCGCACGCTGTCCTATCGCGAAGGCAAATTCACGCTGGTCTCGGGCAAGCAAAGTGACTTCTATGTCGACATCAAAAATGTGGCGCTGCATCCCGCGGGCGCACGTGCGATTGGACGGCTGACGTGGTCGTTGTTGGCGGCTGCGGACTATGCCGGCGTCGGTGGCCCTACCTTGGGTGCGGATCCCCTTTCGACAGCTCTGAGCCTTGCGGCGTTTGATCTGGGACAGACCGTGCCCGCGTTTATCATTCGCAAGGAGCCTAAAAAACACGGCACCTCACAGTGGATTGAAGGACGCGAGAATCTTGCCGCTGGCGGCGAGCTGCTGGTGGTGGAAGACGTGGTTACGACCGGAATGTCGTCTCTCAAGGCAATTGAACGGGTGCGGGCCGAGGGCTTTAAGGTCACGACGCTTGTGGCAGTGCTGGATCGGCAGGAGGGTGGCCGG
>JBBRLF010000027.1:0-23046 GCA_038231515.1 candidate division WWE3 bacterium | reverse complement strand
GCAGGTCCATTTTTTTATATCCCGTATGAAAGCCCTCATAGGGAAGTCGCCGTACGCCCTGTTCTGATACCAGCTCAAGTTCGGTATCGTAAACCAGCAACGCCGGTGGTGAATCAGCCGCAGGCGATGCGTTTACGATGTTGCCCCCCAGGGTGCCGCGGTTTTGAATTGCAACCGCGCCGGTTTCGCTACCCGCCTGACAGAGCATGGGAAATTCGCTGCGCATCACGGCGTTGGCTTGCAGCTGCGAATAGGTGGTCAGGGCCCCCAACGTGAGCCGGTCCTTGGACTTCTCGACCCCCTTGAACTCTTTGAGGTTCAAGATATTTAAAAACTTCTTGTGTGCGAGCTTGCCCGCTTCGAACAGCACCATGATATCAGTACCACCGGCGAATGGCCGCCACACACCTGGCTCAGTGGCCAATATTTTAAGAGTCTCGTGCAGCGTTGCCGGAGTTTTCATCTCGTAAGACGGCAAATGCCCTCTCATGGCGCAGCTCCCTGCACGGCTTTGAGAACCGAATCAAATATTTTCATATAGCCCGTGCAACGGCACAGGTTACCCGCCAAGCCCGTACGAACATCGGCTTCGGTGGGATTTGGAGTTTTCTTCAGCAGGGCCACCGCCGCCATGATCATTCCCGGCGTACAGATTCCACATTGGGCGCCGCCGTGGGTAAGAAAGGCCTGCTGAACCGCATGCAGCGTATTACCGTCGGCAATCCCTTCGATTGTCCGAATCTCGGCACCCTCGGCCTGCATCACGGGAATCAGGCAGCTCATCACAAGCTCGCCATTGAGAAAGACCGAGCAAGCGCCGCACTCACCTTCGCCACAACCTTCTTTTGTTCCGGTCAGCTGGGCTTCCTCGCGCAGAACATCCAGCAGGCGGGCCATCGAATGCGCGCGCAGCGTGCGCTTCTCGCCGTTCACCTTGCAGTTCACCTTAACCATGAATCGCCTCCATCATGTCTTCGGGCAGCAGCGGAACATGGTTTAAACTCAGCCCGGTGGCGTTTTCAATCGCATTTAGAATTGCGGGCGCCGGCCCGTCCATCGGCAGCTCACCGATGCCCTTGGCGCCCGAGGGCCCGCACGAATAGGGCTCCTCTTCGAAGAAAACATGAATCGGCGGCACATCCGCCGCCGTGGGCATGATGTAATTCGTCATCTGATTGTTGATCATGCGGCCATCTTTCCAGATAACCTTTTCATAGAGCGCAAAGCCAATGCCCTGGGCCACGCCGCCCTCAATCTGACCAGCGGCAAAGACCGGGTGCATGACCTTGCCGATCTCCTGTAACGCCACGAAGTTATCGACATGCGTGTCATACGTTACGGTATCGACACTGACCTCGGCGACATACACCGCCCAGGCATATGCACCATAAGCATCGCCCTGATACTTCGCATCGTCCCAGTTGATGTCGGGCGGCTGCTTGTATTGACTGAAAGCTTTGAGCTGACCGAATTTTTTTACATAGGCCGCGACGGCTTCTTCAAACTGCAGTGTCGTATAGCCTTCGTGCAGCAGCCCGCTTTGCACTAACGTTTGCTTCAGGCCGATTGCCGCGGTTTCCACCAGCTTGCCCACCACCATAACCGTACGCGAGGCCACCGTAGGGCCGCTGTTGGGCACGAACTTCGTATCGGGCTGCGCGACCTCGATGGCTGCGCTGTCCACGCCCAGCGCATCACCGGCGATTTGCGCAAAGATCGTATTCGTCCCCTGGCCAATCTCGGTGCTGGCCGCCAGCACGCGCACCTTGCCCAGCGCCGTGCCTTCGATACCGACTACCGACGAAAGGTATTTTTCGCCCGAGCCCGTGAAACCCGAACCATGCATGAAAGCCGCAAAGCCGATGCCCTTTTTTTTCTTGCTGCGCAGGTTCTGCTCGGGAAAAACCTCGCGCTTGGCGTGGTAGTTGCTCAACGCCAGCGCCTTGGTCAGCAGCGCCTGCATGTCGACCTTGTCTTTGACGACCTGCCCGGTTGCCGTTGTTTCACCGTCTTTGATAAAGTTGCGTCGGCGAAACTCTTCGGGCGTCAGGCCAAGCCGGTGAGCGATCTTGTCCATGTGCCGCTCCAGGGCAAAGATGCTCTGGGGCGCGCCAAAGCCGCGAAAAGCGCCGTGCGGCGGGGTATTCGTGGCCACGGCCTGCGCGCTGACACGCACATTCGGACAATAATACGGACCAGCCGAATGAATGGTTCCGCGCGAAAGCACAACGGGCGATAGCGTACAGTAAGCGCCGCCATCGATGACGAAATCAATTTCCTGCGCGAGAAGTTTTCCCTCTTTGGAAACCGCCGTGCGATGACGCGTGCGTGCCGGATGGCGCTTCGTCGTGGCAGCCATATCCTCGGCCCGGTCATAAATAATCTTGACGGGCTTGCCGCTTTTCAGCGCCAGCAGCGCCGCGTGTCCCGCGATTATCGTTGGATATTCCTCTTTACCACCGAAACCTCCACCCGTTTCAGTCTGAATAATGCGTACCTTGTCGTCGGGCAGCTTGAAGATGGGTATAAGGCCCTTATGCACGTAGTAGGGACATTGCAACGAACCCCAGACGGTAACTCCGTCTTCGGCGTTCGCAATGGCCACGACGCCGTTGTTTTCAATGTAGAGCTGCTCCTGCGCACCCGTGAAATACTCGCCCTCGACAATGACGTCGGCGTTAGCCCACACGGCTTCGGTATTTCCTTTTTCAACGAGATAGGATTTGAAAATATTATCCTGGCCCCAGATCAAAACTTTTCGAGCCAGCGAATCTTCGATGGTGAAGACAGCGGGCCACGGCTCGATATCGACCTTCACGCGGCGTCTGGCTTCTTCAAGCAGGTACTTGTCGGGATGGGCGAGCAATACAATGGGCTCTTCGGGGTGGTTCACGAAGCCGTCAGCCAGCAGCGGCTGGTCGTTCATCAGCAACGCCACGTGATTTTCGCCTGGCACGTCTTTGGCGGTGACGATGGTGAACTCGTCCCACGGAATATTTCCCTCATAGGTGATTCCGCGAATGCGGCCGCGCGCCACCGGACTGCGAACAGTCGTGCCGTGAATCAAACCAGGAAAAGTAATGTCGTCGATGTACTTCGCGCGTCCCGTAACCTTGTCACGGCCCTCTTTACGCTCGATTGCACGACCAATTAACGCCTGCGGCCTGTCCATTGCCGAAAACCCCCAAGTCTTGGTTTTATAGGATATCTGACAGGCGTAAAGGTTTTAAACAGAATTTACTCTGACGCTACGCGGAATTCTCCTTTAATCTCCAGATCCTGGCCCTACGGGCAATGTGGAACATCACTTGCTCTTCATATCCCCAATGAAAGCCCTTCCCACGATCGTTCTCGCATCTGTGATTTTCGCCATGCTGTCGCCAGCCGCCTTCGCCCAGGCGAAGTACGCGGCTAAAAACATGACCTGCACCCTGCTGGCAGACGTGGACATGAAAAAGTCGGTCGACATCCGCGTCGACGACGATGCCGACATCGACGAGGCTGCTGACCTTATTCTTGACAGCGAAAAAAGCACGTATCGTCTCAAAGTAACGCTGCTCAACGGCGACCTCGACATGAGCATCGAAAACAAGCGTACTCACGTCACCGTGTCATCGAGCACCGACACCCGGCTTACCCGGCATCCCAAGCTTTTCATCAAAAGTGGCCTCGAAAAACTCGCGGCTATCGCCTCGTGCTGGTACGACGCGCGCAAGCCCGCCAGCACGAACAAGAAGTCAGGTCACCGAAAACACAGCTATTAGTCGTAAGCCTTCGGCTTCAGTGCCGAAGCTTCGAGTCTTCGCTGACTTTCCAATCGTGCTCGAAGAGCTCTTCGTAATGCGAAAAAATTTCAGCGCCTTCGATGATCACCGCCGACTCGCGATTTTTCTCAACAGCGTTCTCATTCCAGTTGATTGAGCTGACCAGCGTAAGCTTACCATCGACCAGCGCGCCCTTGTTGTGGATGTAATCCACCTTCATCGCCTTTACATCCGCGATACGTCCGCTAAGATTGATGCCCTCGTCCGAGCCGATCTTGTTGAACAGCTCGACGGTCGGTCCGTTTTTCTCGCGCGATTTGGTGCCCGGGTGATCGAAGACCGACTCATCATTGAGCAACACCCGTACGGTCACACCACGTCGCGCTGCCGCAATAAGCGACGCCGCCAGCGGTGACTTTTCACTGGGTCCGCCCCAAAACGAATCCAAAGTCATCTGCTCGACATCAATCGAGGTCCTGGCCTGATCCAGCAGGGCGAGTAGCCCGTCCAAGCTTGAATCGGGAGAAAAAATCGGCGTGATCGACGAGGCTTCGAAGGTGGGCATGCCGCGAGCGATTCGCTTCAGCTCTTCGATGTCGGCCAGCCCTTGTGGCGCAAGAACCTTGTTGAGTGTTGCCGTCTGCGAGAGTGCCATCAGGTCGACAATGTCTTCGTTATTCGTGTCGGCGTCACTGCGAAAAACTTTTTGAAAAACTCCAGCCACCTTGGAGTCGTTAATCAGAACTTCCCAGCCACGGTTACCGACCTTTCCAGGTTCAGGATTACCTGTTGGGGAATAGTTTTCCGAGCCGATCAGCAAGCGGGCACCATCGGCAACGACGTATTTCGCATGATCGAAATGAAAACGACGCTTCACCGGTTTTTTGGGATCAGCCTTCGAGGTCATGACAAAGAAATGGTCTTCGTTGCCGGCCTTTTCCATCGCCTTGGCAATCTGCCCCTGAATCTTTTTGCCCGCCTTGGACACGCCGCCCACGGGCTGTCCTTCTTCCAGCAGCTCGACGTGCACGCCCGCCGCGATTCGCTCGATAATGGCGTCGGCAATGTCCTGCGAAGACAGCTCGTAGATATTGATCAAAAGATAAGTCTGCGCAGTTTCGATCGCCTGCACGGTAAGAGCCAGATCGTTGAATGGCGCCTCGGCAACTTTCACTGGTACTGCGAATGCCGGAGTAATGCTCAAAAGCAAAAGCCAGATCAGTTTTTTCATTTCAAGCTCCTTGTTCCCGTGTGACTCAGCAATACGTGTACCAAACAGCTAAGGCGCTGATATTCAGGATCTTGTCAGATAACTTTCAATGACACGTCAAATCAAAGCAGGGCGATTTCTTTATTGCGGTGTCATTCCGCTTTGTCACCACTTGCCGTGCTCCAACGCCAACAGTCCAATCGACACCAACGCAATTACAAACATCATCGGCTTCACTTCGCGGCGCCGCCCCGCCATCGTATAGAGCGCCACATGCGAGATGAAGCCCCAAAGAATGCCCTGAGTAATCGAAAACGTCAGCGGAATGAGAATGATCGTCAAAAATGATGGAATGACGTCTTCAAGTTTTTCGAGCGGCAGCTGTGCCACGCTGCGAAACATAAAAGCGCCGACCAGGATCAACACCGGGGCCGTGGCATAGGGCGGAACCATTCCCGCAAGCGGCGCCAGAAATAAACACGGCAAAAAACAGAGCGCCGTAAACACCGAGGTCAGGCCGGTGCGTCCACCCATTTCGATGCCAGCAGAGCTTTCGATAAAAGCCGTGCCAGACGACGTACCCAGCAGTCCCGCGCCAAGCGTGGCAAAGGCATCGACGATCAGGCCCTCACGCAGGTTTTTCGGCTGGCCCTCGGCATCGAGCATGCCCGCAGCATGAGACACGCCGATAAAAGTCGAAATGGAGTCAAAAAGGTCGGTGAACAGAATAGACACCACCACGGCAAATAAAGCGGGCTTAAGCGCGCCGACAATATCGAGCTTGAAGAGCACGCTCGTGAAGTCGGGCCGGCTGAAGATGTGTTCGGGTGCGTGCACATAGCCCAAAAGCATCGCCAGAATGGTGACCACGACGATACCGCAAAGAAACGCCAGCGGGCTCTTGCGATTCATCATGAACACGGTAAGCCCGATGCCAAAAACCGCGAGCATCGACTTGGCGTCGAGCTGGCCCAGCTTTACGAAGGTTTCGGGATCGGCGACGATGAAGCCGGCGTTTTTCAAACCGATGAAGGTCAAAAATATTCCGATGCCCGCCGCGGCAGCCGTGCGCAAGCTCGCCGGAATTGCCCGGGCAATCGTAACCCGCACCGGCGTAACCGAAATGGCGACAAAAAGCAGACCCGCCCAAAACACCAGGCCCAGCGCCGTAGGCCACGGCACTTTTTTTGATAGGATAACCGTAAAAGTGAAAAACGCGTTAATCCCCATGCCCGGCGCCACGGCATACGGCAGCTTGGCGTAAAGCCCCATGAACAAGGTCATGAGAAAAGACAGCAGCACCGTCGCCGTCATGACGCCGCTAAAAGGCATGCCCGTACCCGGCGTGGACAGAATCGCGGGATTCACCACGACAATGTAGGCCATCGTAAAAAAAGTGGTAATGCCGGCTATCGCCTCAGTTCGAACGAACGTCGATGATCTTGAATTGGTCGACATCCACCAGTCCTTTGTCTGTGAGTTTCAATGATGGAATCACAGGTAGACTCAAGAATGCCAGCTGTAAAAAGGGTTCGGGCAGCTCACAGCCCGTGGCACGCGAGGCGGCATGCAGCTCGCGCAGCGAACTCTCGATGATCTGCGGGCGCTCGTTAGACATGAGGCCCCCAAACGGCAACGCGAGCTTCGCGGTCACCACGCCGTTATGGACGACACAGAAACCGCCGCCACTTTCAATCAGGCTGCCCAGCGCAACACGCATGTCGGCCGTATTGCTGCCGACGACGATAAGATTGTGGCTGTCATGGCCCACGCTTGAGGCAATGGCACCGTTGAATTTTTCACCGAACCCGCGCACGTACGCATTGGCGGGCCTTGAACCATGGCCGTATCTTTCGAGTACCGAAAGCTTCGCTACGCCAGCGGCATCGTGGTTAAGCACCTGCCGGGCCGTCAGGATACTTCCCTGCTCGGCGACGATAACATGCACGCGCCCGGCTGGCCCTTCCAGATCGCGGGCTTCGGGCACGCTGGCGCGTATGGTGTTTCGGGTAATACTGGCCGCACCAGAAGTTTCCGAAACCTCGTCGGCAAGAATTCCTGCCTTAAGCACGTTACGCACCGAGCAGGTCGCGACGTCGTCTAGAAGCACGAGGTCGGCGGCATACCCTGGCGCAATCGCACCAAACCGAGTCAAGCCATAGTGCCGGGCCACGCTCCACGAAGCGCTACGATAGGCAACCTCTGGGGCAACACCGTGCCGAATCGCACCGCGAATAAGAAAATCGATATGGCCTTCCACCGCGATATCCAGCGGATTGCGATCGTCGGTGCAAAAGCCGACGCTTGTTGAGGTGGCCATATTTAATATCGGCGCCAGCTCGTCAAGATCTTTGGCCACGCTGCCTTCGCGAATCCATACGGCAATGCCTTTGGTCAATTTTTCAAGCGCCTCGGGCAGCTGCGACGACTCATGACAGCTCGATATTCCGGCCGACGCGTAAGCCGAAAGTTCGCGCCCCGTAACCTGCGGGCAGTGCCCGTCGATCGGACGATGAGCAAAGGCCTCGATTTTTTTCATGACCTCGGGGTCGCAGTTCAGCACGCCCGGCACATTCATCATCTCGGCCAGGCCCAGAGCTTTGGGATGTTTCAGCAGCGGCAGCAGCTGCTCGGCACTGATCGTGCCGCCGCCGTTGGTTTCCATCGTCGTAGCGGGTACACACGAGCTGAGCATCACGCGCAGATCCATCGCCAGCGTTTCAGCCGCGCGCAGAAAAAAATTCAGCCCTTCCAGACCCATGACATTGGTCAGCTCATGAGGGTCGCAGATGGCCGTGGTCGTGCCACGTTTCAAAACCGCGCGCTGAAAATTATCGGGCACCAGCAGCGAGCTCTCGACATGAACGTGCGCGTCGATAAATCCCGGAACCAGAAACTTGTGCCGCCCTTCCACCGAGCGCTTCGCCTTCAGCCCGGTTTCAATACCTACAATCACGCCGTCGATAATCCCGACGTCGCCTTCTTTCCATTCACACGAAAATACGTCCAGAAACCGCACGTTATGAATCAGCAGATCACACGGTATTTTTCCAAGTGCGGCATCAATACGACGTTGTAGAAGAGTCATCGTTAAGAGTTTAGTTGAAAGAAGTGGATGCTGCGGCGCACTGAATAAATAATATTTTGCGGACCCTTTTTTTTTGACAGATTGGCCGCCTGCCAGTACAAATCACGGTTGTTAGCTTCCTAAAAGATTCGAGTGCGTTCATTTTACCGTTCCCGGTCAGTATGGTGGAACGAATTTTCAGAGCGCCTCATTCCTAAAACTTCAGTGCCACCTTTTACCGTCCGTTGGGGACGACTTTTTGGCGCACGTCCTTTTTATGATTAGGGGAATTCCCATGAAACTGTTTATCGTAATCGCTCTCACCCTCGTGTCTTCTGTCGCCATGGCCGATGGCTACCGTTGCCAGAACAACACCTTTCGCGCCAAGGTCTACAACGAAACCCAGCCCGAACGCGGCACCCGCAATCCAGCCGTTCTCATCGTATCTCAGCGCAATGTCGGCACCGTGGCCACGCTCGAAGGCGATGAGATCGTAAAGACCAACGGCGAGTTCAGCGTGACCTACGAAGGTCAGACTAACAGTCGCCAAGACGGCCGTTTTGTTGCCGTAAAACTCGAAGTCGAAAAGCAGGCTGAAATTGAAAGTGCTTTCGCCGGACTGTTCACGGCCAGGCTGCTGGTTAACGCCGACGGCCGCAGCCGCGAGTCAATCCTCACGTGCGAACACTACGTGAAAAGCGACCGCCAGTAAGTTCTATCGCTCCACAACCACAAAACAAAAGGCCGGCACTCATAACGATGAGTGCCGGCCTTTTTGTTTGGAACTCAGAAATAAATCGACAATTGGCCAAGCAGTGCAAACTGATTCACGCGGTTGAACGTGGTCGCCGTGCCGAACCGATGAAAAAAGTCGACTGCGGGGCCCACGGCCACCGAGGGATAGAGAAAGTAATTCAACCCAAACTGCGAATCCAGCTCACAGGTTGACGAGGTCTTACCCGAGTTCGTTACGGTGCGCAGTGTGACGTCCTGGCTGAAGTAGGCTCCGAGGCGCTCGCGGGTCCAGAAGTAATAAAGTGCCGACGGGCCTACTGAAAAATCAGTAAAGTTGGACTGCGTCGTCAGGCGCAGTACCGGGCCCAGGCCAAAACGATCGGCCAGAAAATACTGAGTACGGGCGCTGAAACGAAACGTCGTAAAGGCGCTGGTGCCCTCGGTCGACGTCGAATTCAGATTCAGGCTGGCGCTGATTCCGTAATGACCCTGGGTGATATTGCCATAAAGTTTTTCCTCATCCGCCGACGTTACCGCAGCCCGCGCGGTGACCGACGTCAGGATCAGCAATCCAAACAAGATTCGAATGCTATTTTGGCCCTTTGATTTTCTCATGACTGAGTTCCTCTCCTTTTTTGATGCCCTTGCCAACAACGCGTGCCGGTACACCGGCCACCGTCGTGTTCGGCGGAACATCGTCAACCACTACGGAGTTCGCGCCAATGCGCGAACCCTGTCCGATGGTGATGTTGCCTAAAACTTTTGCGCCGGCACCGACAACCACATGGTCTTCAAGAGTCGGATGGCGTTTTACGCGATGCAGTTGCGTGCCTCCCAGCGTTACGCCCTGATAGATAATCACGCCATTGCCAATAATCGAGGTCTCGCCAATCACGGTGCCCATGCCATGATCGATAATCAGATTGCGCCCGATACGCGCACCGGGATGAATGTCGATCCCGGTCAGAAAGCGACTGAGCTCGGACAGCAGCCTGGGAACGAAAGGCAGCCCAAGGCGATATACGGCGTGAGCCGCGCGATGGAAGACGAGCGCCCGGACACCCGGATAAAGCAGCGCGATTTCAAGATAGCTCTTCGTGGCAGGGTCGTAGCGCCGATAGGCCTTCAAGAGCGAAAACATGGTTCAGGTATACAATAAAAAAAAGGGCACCGCATGGTCTATTTGCGGTGCCCTTACGCAAAACGTGGGAAGCACGTGGGGGTCTACTACGGAATCTATTTCATCTCGTTGGAGCCAAAGCGCAGGCCGACCAGCACCTGCACGTCGCTGAACTTAACGGTGCTGCTGGTGGTTACCTGGTTTCCAAGTCCTAAATTATATCGACCATCGATAACCAGGCCGCTGCTTACGCCCAGCGGAAAGTCGAAGCCGATGGCGGCTGTCGCACCGTAGTCAGAGGTAGACTGGCTGGCGTCGAGATAAGTTAAGGCTGAGGTTGTTGCTTTCAAACCAGGCGCAAGGGTTGTCGACTGTTTGATATCGCCTACGTATTTGTCGTAATACCCACCCACGCCGATACTGAACATTCTGCCGAGCCACCAGCGAAGCAGAACGGGAACTTGCAGCGCTGTCTGTGTACTGACAATCGAGGCGCCTTTCGTGGCGCCACTCGTGACATCTGTCTGATATTTTCGTGGCACGTAAAGGCCGCCGAAATCGAAAGACAAGTTTCCGCCAAATGGGAACGAAAATTCAAGGCCGCCGCCGAGGCCCAGCTGCGAAGTATAGGCCTGGCTGTCGCTGCGTCCGTTTACTGTGGTCGAGTTTCCAAGCACCTCGAGCTTCAGCCCAATCGCGTACGCCGGCGCGGACAGCGCAAGGCCTATAAACGCGAACAAAAATGTCATCCTTAACATCATGCGTACCTCCGAAATTCCCATTTAATGAAAGCTGCTTTGCTGGAGCGGCTTACCTTCATCGTGCCGACAAAAAGAACCTGCGTCAAACGCTTTGGTCAGGCAAATACTGCATGGTGCACTGGATTTCGACGATTTTTCCGAATTTCGATTATAATTCGCCGCGTGTACGCAGACGCTTGCGACCCGGCAAAAAATATTTCATGCCGTCGGCCAGGCCTTTCAGGCCGTTTTTCGCTATCGCAAGATCGGCGTTCTTGGCTGCTTTGGCTAAAACGTAGGCAAGCCCAAACGGCCCAAAGTACAACACGCCAACACGATTCATATGCAGGCTATTGAGCAGGCAGTAGTTACGCATGAACCAGTAGGTGTGACGAGCCTTGTCGGCCACGCGGTTGCCGCCCGCGCCTTCTTGCAGATGTGTCAGCGCGATTTCGGGACGGTATTCGATTTCGTTGCCCGCATCGATCAACCGCAGCGCCAGATCGGCGCCCTCGAAATATGCATTGCCCTGAAATTCCTCGTTGAACCCCCCAATGGCCCGCAGGGCTGCCGTGCGAGCCGAAAAATTACATTCGTGCACGTGCTCTACCAGAGCGGCGCTTGAGCCCACAAAATTGCCGCTCACCGTGCCCGTCCATTTGTTATAGCGCGCAGGTGCGCCCATACGCTCCATCTGAACGGCCGTGAAGCCGTCGCGCGGCTGCACCACGCGGCCCGAGATACACGCAAGCTTGGCATCGCTGCGATAGGCCTTGGCATAGGCCGCAAGAAAGTCGCGCTCCATTCGAACGTCGTCATCGACAAAAATACAAACGTCCGCCGCGGTTTGAAAGATGGCCTGATTGCGGCCGGCATGCGAACCCAGCGGCGCCATCAGCTCGTGATGTAAGGCACACTGCCCGCTATCAGCAGCCAGTCCCACCAGGGGTTTGTCATTCTGATCCACGAGCCAGATATCGAAATCGCGAAAACTCTGTGCCGCCAGATCGCGCAACGTCTGGCGAACACATTCATCGCGGCCACGGGTTGGGATAATGACAGAGAAGAGAGGCATCTTTGAAAAATGTCACAGTGGCGTGAAAATACAAAGGCCGAAGCTGCCCTTGGGCGGCTTCGGCCTTTAAAAAGCTACTTTAACAAAAGCGCGGACTACCAGTTGCGCTTGTTGGCGTAGATTTCCTTGACGGCTTTAGGGAACGACCAGCGGGGCTTCTTGCTGGCTGGACGTGCCTTGATCGTCATTTCTTCGCCGGTGAAAGGGTTCGTGCCTTTGCCTGCCTTGCGGGCCTTCACGTCTTTACGAGCGAGTGCGCCGATGACTGGAAAACGGACGCGTTCGCCGCCTGCAGCTGCCTTAACGCCAGCCAGGAATGATTCTTCGAGAACCGTGCGCAGGTCGCCACGCTTCAAGCGGGGTTCGCCAGCACGGGTAACCGTGATGCTCTTCACGAGACGGGTGTTCAATTCATCCAAAAACGAAAACTTCTTCTTTGCCATGAGGTCCTCCTGAAAATTAATAACTGTGTTGCAAAAAATTTGCTGCGGAACCACGAAAGTGTCAATGCATTTTTTGCGATATTCGCGGGTATTAGGGCATAAAACAGATTTATTACTGCTTTTTGCCTAGTTTTTCCCACAAACGGCGAAACGCTCCGGTGCCAAACTGCAGTTCGCGCGAACCGCGCGTTACTTTTGAGATGCTCACTTTCAGCTGATCGCGTATGTCGCGTTGCGAATTGCCACGCAACAGCATATCGACAATGCACCAACGTTCGTACAGGTCTTTGCGCTCCGCCGGCGTAAACCAATCCGTAATAAGCTCCTCGAGCTCTCTGGGCGAATCAATCGCCGTAAGCAGCTCAGCCAGCTTTCCCGCATAATTTTTGGATTCTTTGACGCCTTTTGACATCTCGCTTGGATTTGACCACGAATTAACTCAAAATCAAGCATATATGCGGGTTTGGCAATGCACGGGACTGAATGTCGCGGGGGTCGGCGGAGTTGAAAAACACATCGTCGAAGTAAGCGCGGCACTTCGGCGCCTTAAACACGAAGTACATATTGGCCCCGAGCTTCCCGAAGACTGGACTTCGCGCGAGGGGCCCGAGCGCATAGTCGTACATACGCATGGTGATTTTTGGCCCAACCCCCTGCGCTTTCGCAAGATTCGCAAAAGCCTGTGTTGGATTCACGTGCTTCACGGCACGTCGCTGGGGCGGGTGGTCGCCTGTCGCGAATTTCTGAGCATCAGTGGCTGGCGGGGCTCGGTTACCGATTTTTTTCCAACTCGCTTCGCCGACGCGGCAATCGCCGTCGGACAAAGCGCGTTGCAAGAGGCGCGTTCTTATTTCAAGATGCATCTGCCATCGACCGTAATCCAAAACGGCGCCGACCCCGGCATCTTTGCTCCGCTCAAGCAGATCAATCTTACGCCACGCCTCATTTATGTGGGTCGCAGCGGCGACCGGGTCAAGAACGTCCCCGCGATGCTTGCGGCCTGCGCCGCGGTCCACGCCGTGCAACCTGCACTGGAGCTGCAGTCGGCCCCAGGCATCGACTACGACCCCGCGCTCTATCCCTTCGTAAAAAACCTGGGCCCTCTTAAAGCGCCCGAGCTGGCCGAGGCCCTCACCAAGTGTCGGGCCCTATTGCTTTGTTCGCTTTACGAGGGCGATCCCATCGTTTTACACGAGGCCCAGGCCATGGGCTTGCCCGTCGTGGTCAGCGATATCCCTCAAATCCGAAGCACCCTCAAAGGCTATCCCAACGCCATCTACGTCAATCCCCGCAACATCGACAGCATCGCCTTTGGCATCAAGAGCGCAATCTTCGGCCTGATACCCGCACCCATCTCAACGGTGCGCGACTGGACCCAGGTTGCGCGTGAGTTCAGCGCTTTTTATGACGTGGTGACCGCAGCGTCGAAATAAAATTCTGAATTTTTTCCGCGCGCTTTTCCCAGCTGCGGTCGTCCGACCAGACCAGATTCCGCAAACGCCGCTCAAGCACTTTCTGCTCAGGCTCGGCCAGCGCGGCGGCAACCGACTGCAGGGCCGACGTTTTGCCCTCGGCCCAGTCTTCGGCCCGCACCAGATGAGCGCCGCTGTGTTCAAGGCGCAAAGGTCCCGAATACACGCCAGATGTCGCCCAGACATTTCCACCACAGGCGGCGGCCGAAAAAAATGACGAACGCCGCTCTGAAACACCGGCATCATACGGCAGCACAATCAAGTCAGCGGCCAGCAGCAAGCGCTTGAACACCTCATCATCGGGCGACTCTATAAAGCTCAGCCGCCCCTTGAGCTCGGTGCGCAGGTTTTCCATCGTCTGTCGCGCAAATTCCCGATCACGTTCTTTGGGGCCCAGCCCACCCATCACGACAAAGCGTGTTTTTGCCCCGAGATACGGCTCCAGCCGCCCCAGAAAATTCACGCCTTTTCCCGGCACCAGCAAGCCAGGGTGCAGCAGCAGCTTTTCGCCGGGCTCAAGGCCCAGGTTTTTTGGCAGGTCGGCTCGCGCCTTACCGCGAAGTTCGCGCAAGGCCGACGCACGTGCCTCGGCTGACGCGGCCGTAAAAAATTCAGGCACAAACAGGCAGGCAGAGAGCGGAATTTTGACGACCCGCTTATGCCACCGGCTCAGGGCCGCAAGATCGGCATCACTGTGCACGATTACGGCGTGCGACAGGCGCAACAGGGCAATGATCCGAAGCTGCCAGTGCCGAGGAGCCTCTGAAAATTCATGCACCACCGAAATCAAAAGCGCCTGGGGATAAGCCCGCCGCAACGTGCCCGCGCTCACGAGCACATTCCAAGGGCGTATCCGATCGTACAGGGTCGGCACATGATGCAAAATCACATCGGGCGCCGCAGCCGACGAGCAGTCAGGATAAACGCCGTCACTGCGCGGCTGCAGCACCTCAGAGGTGCTGAAGACAGATTTTAACGACGCGGCGTCGGCGCGCGCGAACGTGCCAACGCTGCAAGTCTGGTCCGTGCGTGAGCCTACTGCCGTAAGAACGCGAAGCTCGTCGAGGTTCATCAGAGGTATTGTTTAAGATGCTCGCGGTAATACGCGAAGGTTTTTCCAAGCCCCTGATCGAAGTCGGTGGTCGCCTGCCAGCCCAGACCAGCCAGCGCGGTGGTTCCATCCGAGATAAAATCGCCGGTCTCAATCGCCGCTCTGTCCGCCGGCCAGGGTACCATTTCGAGTTTTGACCCTGCTACTTCGACAATCTGACGTGCAATCTTGACGAACGGAATGCCGCGGCCTGAGCCAACGTTAAATACCGCAAAGGGAATTTTTACGCCGGCCAGCTGCGCGCCCGCACAGGTTACCTTTTCTTGCTTGAGACGCTGGCCAAAGTCACCCGCTTTGAGAAACGCATCAATGGCGTCGTCGACGTAAAGATAGTCACGCAGCTGCTCGCCGGTGCCAAACACCTTTACGAGTTTCCCCTGCAGCGCCAGGCTGATGAACCAGTTCAGGATTCCGTATTTACCACTCTTCATCTGATGACGCGGGCCGAAGCAGTTTGTAAGCCTGAGCGACACCACCGGCACCCGGTATACGCGCGCATAGACTGAGCCATACAGCTCGGCGGCAAGCTTGTTGACGCCATAGATATCAACCGGATTGGGCAGCGTCGATTCGGTGGCGGGTATCTGCAACGGGGCGCCGATGATCGCGCGAGTCCCGGCGTTGATGAACACGGGCTTGCGGGGCGAAAGACGCACACCTTCAAGCACCGCCAGCGTACCCCGGCAGTTGAAATCGATATCCAGCAGTGGATTCGTCATGCTGTCCACGTGCGAGCACTGCGCGGCGATATGAAAAACGAAGTCTGCTTCAGCCGCCAGCTCGCACATCAGCTTCTGATTGGTGATATTGCCCCGCTCCACCTTGAAGCCAGCAGAACCCGTCAGGCCGATGAAGTTGAACTCATTGCTGCCGTAATCGGGGTGAAAGTTGTCGACCACCGTGACGTTCGCGTGCAGGGCGCGCAAAGCATGCGCCAGATTGCTACCAATAAACCCGGCCCCACCCGTGATGAGTATGTTCTTTTTTTCGTAACAATTTCCGCTCATGACTCGTAGTTCTACCATACGTGCCGGCTCTGGGATACAGTCATCACATGCGCTCAAGAGTGGTGCTGGTAAAGCTAGCCGCGATAGGGGACGTCGCCGTTGCGTGCCACGCCCTGAATGAATTTTATGGCCGTTTCGAAACCGGTCACCGACCTATCGAACTGCATTGGATTATCGATGGCAACCTCGTCGGCCTTGCCCGGGCGTTGCTTCACCCTTCCGTTGAAACAACCTGGCACGCCGTTGACGCCGCTCGAATCTTTCAGGGCCGTGCCATGGAAAAGGCCGTTGAAGCCCTTAAGCTGGTCAAAACCGTGGCCGGTCTGCAACCTGACCAGCTTTTGCTTCTGCACCGCGACTGGCGCTATAAGGCACTGTTACGGCCGGTATTTCGCGGGGCAATTCACTCAGTAACTCGAGAGTCGCTTCAGGAAGTCGTCGCATATCAACGCCTGTTTGACGTGCTGGCAAAGCAGCTACATATGCCGCTGCGCGAAGTGCAGCCGAAAACCACTGCACCCGCGGCACCCAGCGGGCGCATCGGCGTACTGGTGGGCGGTGCCCGCAGCCAGAAAGTCGACTTTGCAGAAAAGCGCTGGCCCCGTATTCCCGAGCTGGTCCGCTTACTGGTCGATAGAACTCAATCACAAGTCGTCTTGTTCGGCGGCCCCGAAGATACGGCCGCCGCCGATACGGCAATGGCAGGCCTGAGTTCCACCACTCGTATTGAAAATCTGGTCGGAAAGGTTCCGCTCGCAGACATTCCCGGTATCCTTGCCGGGCTCGACGCTTTTATCAGCATCGACTCCGGCCTGGCCCACATCGCGGCTTTAGTCATGACGGCCAAGCATCAGAAGATCATCACGCTATTCGGGCCGACCAACCCACGCATCTGGGCGCCCACAGCAACCGGCGCTGCCGTTACCAAACTTCACTACAAGGCACGTCCGTGCTCGCCCTGCTACAGCAACGACGGCAGCTTCAAGCCCTGCCACTTCGAGGGCGAATACTTTCAGCACTGCATGACCGACATCTCAGCCGAAGAAGTACTTAAGTCATTGTACTAAGGCTGGGCCCCAGCGCGTCGTAACGAATCTTGCGCCAGTCGATTCCAAAACGACGTATCTTATCCGAAAGCGAAACTTTGTTTAGCCCAATCCGCCTGCTCGTCAGATTAATTTGTCCACTGCACAGGCGCAGGGCCTGCTCGATAAAGGCTTTTTCAAAAACATCTTTGGACTCATGAAAACTCATCGTCATGGGCAGCTCAAGAAAACCCACCGCGCTGGCCGAATACGGTGACGTAATCCGAACCGCCTCTGGTGACGGCCCGACGACTTCCGTGTCTAAGGTCGCATCGGCGGACACGCCGCTGAGCTTCAGATTCTCCCGCGCGTAATCTTGCAAATGATTCGGCAGCGCCTGCAGCCGGATGACGTCGCTGGTCTCCATGGCCACGGCAAATTCGACGATGTTTTCCAGCTCTCGAATGTTTCCTGGCCAGGGATAATGATGAAAAAGCTGGTCAACCTCTTTAGAAAAATCGCCGGCCCGTCGGCCCGCGGCCTGAAGCTGACTCGCCAGAAACTCGCGGGCAAACTGCGCCACTGCTCTGGGATTCAGCGAAAGATCGGGCAGGCGCACATGAAACACATTGAGCCGATGAAAAAGATCGGCCCTAAACTCCCCGGCCTTTACCGCGGCCTCGAGGTTGCGATTGGTGGCGGCGATGATTCTCACGTCAAGCTCAACCTCGCGATTGGAGCCCACCGGAGATATTTTCTTGTACTGAATAAAGTCCAGCAGCTTGGCCTGCAGGCGTGGCGAAAGCTCGCCGATTTCGTCCAGAAACACGGTGCCGTCATTGCAGGTTTCCAGCCTTCCGACGCGCCGACTGTCGGCGCTGGTAAAGGCGCCGCGCTCATGACCAAAAAGTTCAGACTCGATCAAATTCTCGCTCAGAGTAGCAAGATTCACCTTGTGCCAGCGCCCCGCCCCGCGCTTGAGCGAGGCCTTGTGCACGGCTTGCGCCAGATGCGACTTGCCGGTGCCGGTGCTTCCGGTGATGAGCAAAGTCGAATCCATTCGATTCGATGCTTTTAAAACGGCCATGACGTGCGAACTCAAATGCAAACCCAACGACTCAAACATAAACCCCCCGGCTTAAGAATTCCCTGTGACACCTATACTGCAACCGATGTGCCACGCCGGGTCGTGAGGAGAGTTTGTCAAGATCGGATCAAAAGTGTGCGCTTTCCAGTAAACATTGCGGAACTCAGGACTTCTACGCCGCTTTCTTGGATATTATCTTAAAGTCGTAACCCATTACCCGCAGCACGTTGAAAAGAACATCAAATGTTACTTTGGCGGTGCCAACTCCAGACTCGATCTGGGCGATCCGACTCTGGGACACACCAACTTTTTTGGCGAGTGCGGCCTGAGAGAGGCCATTCTTATTGCGTTCCTTAACGATCAACGCCATGAGCTTTTGCTTTTCCCGAACTTCGGCTGAATTGACGCCAAGTTTCTTCGCGAGTTCATCCATGGTCATATCCTTCCAAGCCATAGTTCAAATCTCCCTTATTCTTTTGAGAACCAGGTCAATCTCTTTTCTCGGCAGCTCCTGGCTGGAATCAAGAAGTGAGGCCGCATCAAAAAAATCGGCCCGAAGTCCTTCAGAGAGAAGGTCCAGAAATTCCTCAATTGGGCTTCGGCCTGAACTGGTCAGCTAAAACCTCACCGGCATACACAACTCCAATAATAAGTCGTAGCTAATAATTAGTCAAAGATAATAATTGGCAAATACGAACGGCAGGCTGGCGAAGCGCCTAATTAATGATTATTGTTACTAAATGCAAAAATATTTGAGCGCCATTGCAGGCACCCGCCTTGAACCGGGACTCGCACTCACAGCTACTGATTGATTCCGTGCGCGTTAAGCTTCGAGTACAGATGGCTGCGGCTGATTCGAAGACTCTTGCTCATCTGCGAAATATTTCCACCATGAGCCTTGTAAAGGTCGCGCAGCACGCGGCCTTCAACGGCATGCATGTATTTATAAAAATCCATGTCGGCCTCGTTAAAGGCGTCGAGCGATACATTTTCTTCGGTGCCCCGGTATACATGGTCGCGAATTTTTGGCGGCAGATCTTCGATCTCGGCCACTTCCTGATCGACGACCATCGTGCACAGACTGGCAACCACGTTTGAAAGTTCGCGGATGTTGCCCGGCCAGTTGTAGCGCGTCAGCATCTCCATCGCGCCTTCGCTAAGCTTGAGTGCCGAGTTTTCGTAACGAAAGCGGCCAAAGAAATGGGCCACCAGCGCAGGAATATCGCCAGGCCGCTCGCGCAGGGGCGGGATGCGCAGAGTAATGACCGACAGGCGCTGATATAAGTCGTCCTTGAATTTACCCTCGGCAATCTGCTTTTCCAAATCCTTATTGGTGGCGCAGATCACTCTAAAATCAAGTGGAATGGTTTTCGTCGAACCCAGGCGAGTGATCTCTTTCTCTTCAATCACGCGCAGTAGCTTGGCCTGAATTTCGAGGGGCATATTGGCAATCTCGTCAAAATAGATTGTGCCCCCATGCGCTTCTTCAAACAGGCCCTTGGTTTGGCCATTCGCTCCGGTAAAGGCACCCTTCTCGTGACCAAATAAAATACTTTCGGCCATCGAGCTCATGATCGTTGCGCTGTCCACGGCAACAAAGGGCTGCCCGCCCACGGCGCCGATGTGGCGCGCAACCAGCTCTTTGCCGCTACCGGTGTCGCCCAGAATCACCACGTTGGCGCGCGACCTGCGCACCTTTTCGATGTCGCGCATCAGCTGGTGTATCGCGGGTGAGTCGCCGATAATTTTGTTCTTCTCCAGTACCCGCGTGCGGTCGCGCACGTGATGCTGATTTTCGCGCAGCACCTCGCGCTTGCTGAGCACCGACTCAATGGTGATGATCAGCTGATCGGCGGAATGCTCTTTCAGCAGATACGCGCTGGCACCGGCCTTCATGGCGCGGCTGGCAAGATCGATTTCGGTGTTGGCGCTGACGATGATGATATCGAGGTCTGCATCGATCTCTTTGAGTCGCGGCACGTAGGCCAGTCCCTCGCCGTCGTAACGCATGTGAATGTCGAGCAGTACGATATCAACCGGCTGGCTTTTCGCCACGATCTCGGCCTCGTCGCCGTTATAGGCGCTCAGGCAGTCGTATTTTTCCCTTAAAACATACTTGCTGGCCAGGTGAATGGCCCGGTCGTCGTCGACGATCAGCACTCTTTTCTTACGCTCTGTCATGATTGCTCCTGGCGGCCATACAGCAAATGTTATACCGGTGAAACCTGTTTGATATCATGCCTGTTTTCTGATTTTATGGGCTGAAATATGTAACTATTACCAGACATGTTCGGAATTCCGGACAGCCCGCACTGCAAGGAGCCCCATGCGCATCTATCTCATCTGGTTCGTAACCGCTGCTCTGATGGTTGGCTGCCTTACGGCGTGCATGACCACGCCGGTAAGCGGTCGCAAGGCCCTAAACGTCATGCCCGAGTCTGAAGAAATTTCGATGGGCGAGGCAGCCTATAAGGATGTGCTGAAAAAAGAGAAGATCTCGCACGACCCCAGGCTCAATGCGATTGTCACCCGGGTTGGCCAGCGCATTGCCGCGGTAGCCAACAAGCCTGAATACAAGTGGGAGTTCGTTGTCCTGGATTCCGACGTTCAGAATGCCTTTTGTCTGCCTGGCGGAAAAATCGCAGTCTATCGCGGAATTATTCCCGTCACCAAAAACGAAGCGGGCCTCGCAACAGTTATGGCACATGAGGTAACCCACGCCCTGGCCCGCCACGGTGGCCAACGCATTACCCAGAACATGGAACTTACCGTCGGGATGGGAATTGTCCAAGCCTTGCTGCTGCGACCCGGCGAACACGATACCGCCGCCGACCAGCAAAAACGTCAGATGATCATGGCGGGCTTGGGCGCAGGCGCCACGGTTGGAATTGTGCTGCCCTTTAGTCGCGCAGACGAAACCGAGGCCGACGAGGTGGGACAAATTCTAATGGCCCGGGCCGGCTACGACCCAGCCGAAAGCATTCGCTTTTGGGATCGTTTTTCAGAAGCCACGAAGGGCCAGTCGCCCCCGGCGTTTTTATCCGACCATCCGTCGAGCCCCTCGCGCGCCCAGGACCTGCGCGATCGTCTGCCCGCGGCCAAAGCCGAGTACGACCGCGCCCCCCAGCACTACGGACTGGGTGAATCGTTTTAAGGACACTTCCCCTGGCACGCGCATTGCTCTTATCTGCTTGGTAACGAAGGATTATTTACCGCCAGCAGCAGGCCAATGAGGAGCATCGCCATGAGATCCGCACCAAGTTTCCCCAGGCATAATTTTCCCACTGTAGTTCCCGGGACACGGACCGAAGAGTCAGGTGTTGCAGCAATGCTAACTCATTCCAGGAGGGAATACATGGGAAACACGAAGATCACTAAAGACGGAAATACGAATATGGGTACCGGCGCGGAAGCGAAGGATCTGGAGTTCGAGGCCGACGTGCTCTTTCAGCGCATTTACGACAAATGGTACGCGTTCAGCGTTGTCGAAGATGACTGTCTGGTGACCCAGGTATCCGAAGACGAAGTAAACAAACGGCTCGGCAAGAAAACGCCGAGAGCCGCCTAAAAATTTCAGTGTAGCGAAAATGCCTTTTTCTTCACAACCACGAAAAAAAGGTAGTCCGGTTCCGCAGGATGGAACAAAAAAACCATCCTGCGGTCACCCGGTCCCCCATAAAGACTGCGCCGAGTGCAGCCCCGTAAAAGTGCCCGCGGCAAAAGTCATCGACCTGCCCACCGAAAAACTCAAAATCAATCGCCTCAAGGAAAAAATCGCGGATTCGGCTGTTACCGATAGGCGCTTCGCCGAAAAAGCCGCGGTCATACTCTCGCTGTGGATTTCAAAAAAACGCTAACACTCACCTTGTTTACAAGTCTGTGGATAACTCCTTTGGCCTTCGGCTGGGGCGAGCTCGGGCACCGCCTGGTTGCCGAGTACGGCACACCGCTGGCCGATCCCAAGACTCTGGCGAACTGCCACGTCACCGCCGCACAGCTGGTTTCCCACACGAATGACCCCGACAAAATTTGGCGTCAGCAAAAGTTCATGCACCCGCACGAAGCCGACATGCATTTTTTTCATGTCGACCGCCAGCCCACCGACTGGCGAAAGCGCGGCGAGGCTCAAGACACCAAACAGGGCCGGCTCATCTACCACATCTGGGATTTCGTGGAAGAGGCCGCGCGCCTGCGCAAGGCGGGCAAATGGGACAAGCTGGCCGAGTACCTTTACGGCCTCTCACACTACGTTGGCGATCTGACTCAGCCGCTGCACCTGCATCATGACTACGATGGCGAAGCAGCGGGGCTGCCCGATCTGCATTCGCAGTTCGAGACTAAAATGATCAATCGCTTTGAAAGCGAAGTGCGTGCAGGCCTCAAAGCACGGCTGGCTTCAGAGCAAATTCCGGTAATCTGGCAGACGATTCCGCTGCGCGAGCTGATCTTTGATACGGCCGAGCAGAGCAGCCTGAAAGTGGATCGAATGTTTGCGGCGGCCCGGCCTGCGCTGCTCATGCCCAAGCAGTCCCGCCGTCACAAGTCGAAGCGCATCCCTGAGCCGCGTTTCGATAAAAAGATTTTGTGGCAGCACACCGGTGAACTGGCGATGAATCAGCTGGCCATTGGTGCGCGCCTTTGGGCACAGGTGCTCAACGCCGTTTGCAAATGAGTGCCCGAATTTAAGCAGCTTCGAGCCGCTTTCTGCGGTTTTTAAATGCACATGCATTTCCGACCCACAATTGCTTCATGGTTTCGGGCCTGGTTGCCACGACTCCTGCACCGAGATACAACTTAATTATATAACGCATTGAGTCGTCTCTAGTGGAACGTTTGGAGCATCATATGGGCATCTCAAGATTCTCGCATCTGCTTGCCTGCGGTTTTTTGGCTCTCGCACCGGTTACCAGTGCAATGGCCTCAGACACCTTCGAAATTGCGCTCACCTCGTCTGAGGGAACGACGGTTGTGCAGGGTAATGAGACCACACTTTCGGCGCAGGCCACGGTTACGGGCATAGATGCGAACCTGGTTAAGAACACGAAATACTGACCTTGTCCCACGGCTAGTTGAAACTCTGGGCTGAGTGGCTCGAGTTTTTTCATGCGACTTGAGCGTTTGTGTCGGCTTCTTTTTGCTCAACACCAACACACAGGTGCTGCAAACGGATCACGAGTGCAGCAAGCCCAG